>CAUJHW010000074.1 GCA_963205005.1 Pseudomonadota bacterium | reverse complement strand
GTCGATGGTCTTGGGGACCCGCCGTTCCGGCTGGGCCAGCGACAGCTGGGCCAGCGCCGTCATCTCCATGAAGGCGCCGATCACCCCGCCATGGAGGGCCGGCAGCATCGGGTTGCCGATCAGGTGCTGGGCGAAGGGCAGCACCGCGGTCATCTCGTCTCCGGCCATCTCCACCCGCATGCCGAGATAGCGGATGTAGGGCACGCTCTGGAGAAAGGCCTCGAGGTTCTGGAAGGCGGGATCGCTCATCTCAGCCCCGCGGATTGAGCATGAAGGTGGCCTGGGCGGTGGCCACCAGGTCGGATGAATCCACGTCCCAGGCCTGGGCGCGGACGAAGCCGATGGAGCGGGAGAGCTTGTAGCAGTGGGCCTCGGCGGTGATCCCCCGTCCGGGTCCGGCGGCGCGAAGGTAGTCGATCCGCAGGTCGAGCGTGGCGATCGGCTGCGGCGTTTCGCAGGCCGAGCTGATCGCAAGCCCGCAGGTGTGATCGATGAGCGCGGTCACCACGCCGCTGGCGATGACCCCGGTCTCGGGATCGCCGACCAGCTCCTCGCGCCAGGGGGTGGTCATCGTCCCGCGTCCCTTCTCCATGGCGGTGAGCGTCATGCCCAGGCTGGCGGCGTGCGGCACGTGGTCGGTCATGCGCTCGGCGACCGGGGCGGTGTCATAGGTGTGGGGCGGCTCTGACATGGCGTCCGGGGTAGGTACGTGACCCATGCGGAAGTCAATGCGGAGCCGGATGGCCCGTCCTACATTGAACAACGATGATCCGACCGCAGGACCTGCTCTGCCCGCGTCCCGAGGGCCTCTACTGCGCCCCGGGCGACTTCTACATCGACCCCGTGCGCCCGGTGGATCGCGCGGTGATCACCCACGGCCATGCCGACCATGCGCGCGCCGGCCACGGCGCCGTGCTGGCGACGCCGGAGACCCTGGCGATCATGGCCGAGCGCTATGGCGTGGACTTCGCCGGGGCGACCGAGGCCGGCGCCTACGGCCAGGCGGTGCGCCGAGACGACGTGGAGGTGACGCTGGTCCCCGCCGGCCACGTGCTGGGCTCGGCCCAGGCGGTGGTGCGCTGGAAGGGCCTGACGATGGTGGTGTCGGGAGACTACAAGCGCCGCCGCGATCCTACCTGCCCGGCGTTCGAGCCGGTCCCGTGCGACGTCTTCATCACCGAGGCCACCTTCGGCCTGCCGGTCTTCCGCCACCCTGACGCCGCCGACGAGGTGGCCCGGCTGCTGCGGTCGGTGGCCCAGTTCCCGGAGCGCAGCCACATGGTCGGCGCCTATGCGCTGGGCAAGGCGCAGCGGATCATCCGCCTGCTGCGCGAGGCCGGCTGGGACAGGACGATCTATGTCCACGGGGCGCTGGAACGGCTGAACGCGCTCTATGAGCGAACCGGGATCGACCTCGGGCCTATGGCTCCGGCGACCACGGGTTCGAAGGCGGATTTCGCCGGCCAGATCGTCATCGCCCCGCCGTCCGCGCTTCAGGACCGATGGAGCCGACGCTTCCCCGATCCCGTCGGCGCCTTCGCCTCCGGCTGGATGCAGATCCGCGCCCGCGCCCGCCAGCGGGGCGTCGAGCTGCCGCTGGTGATCTCCGACCACGCCGACTGGGACGAACTCACCGCCACGGTGGACGAACTTCGCCCCGGAGAACTGTGGATCACCCACGGCCGGGAAGAGGCCCTGGCGCGCTGGGCAGAACTTCAGGGCATCCCGGCCCGGGCGCTGGCGCTAGTGGGGTACGAGGACGAGGGCGATGACTGAGGTGATCCGCTCCGAAGCCCGCCCCCTCCGTCGGCTTCGCCGCCACCTCCCCCGTCCTCTTCGGGACGGAGGAGGGGCGCGCGGCAACCGCTCCTGCCTTGCTTGGGGTGGAGGGGGCGCCGGCGCAGCGCGCGGACCCGCCTGATGCGCGCCTTCGCCGAACTGCTGGACCGGCTCAGCCTGACGTCCTCACGCAACGCGAAATTGACGATGGTGCGCGACTATCTGGCCGCGACGCCGGACCCTGATCGCGGGTGGGCGCTCGCGGCCCTGACCGGCGAGCTCAGCTTCGATGCGGTGAAGCCGGCCTTCATCCGCAAGGCGGTCGAGGCGCGGATGGACGCGCAGCTGTTCGCCTGGTCCTACGACTATGTGGGCGACCTGGCCGAGGCGGTGTCGCTGGTGTGGCCGGGGCGGCCGGGGGCCAACCGCGAGCCGGCGCTGTCAGAGGTGATCGACGGGCTGCAGAGCGCCACCCGCGCCGAGGCGCAGGGCCGGATCGAGGGCTGGCTCGACGCCCTGCCGCAGGCCCGCGAGCGGTGGGCGCTGCTGAAGCTGGTGACCGGCGGCCTGCGCGTGGGACTTTCCAGCCGGCTGGCCAAGCAGGCGACTGCCGACGTAGGCGGGGTGGATGCCGCCGAGATCGAGGAACTGTGGCACGCCCTTCACCCGCCCTACGAGGACCTCTTCGCATGGCTGGAAGGGCGCTCGCAGAAGCCGTCCTCGGCCAATCCTGCCCGGTTCCGCCCGGCCATGCTGGCCCAGGCCATCGACGAGGCGGTCGACTTCGCGAAGCTGGACCCGGCCGACTATGCCGCCGAGTGGAAGTGGGACGGCATCCGGGTGCAGGCGGCCCATGAGGGTGGGGTGCGGCGGCTCTACACCCGCACCGGCGATGACATCTCGCGCACCTTTCCCGACATCCTTGACGCCCTGGACGACGAGGGGGTGCTGGACGGCGAGCTGCTGGTGATCCGCGACGGCAAGGTGGCGAGCTTCGCCGACCTGCAGCAGCGGCTGAACCGCAAGGCCGTGGATGCGAAGCTGATGGCGGCCTATCCGGCGGCGATCCGCGCCTACGACCTTCTTCAGGAGGGGGACGAAGACACCCGCACCCTGCCGTTCGCCGGGCGCCGGCAACGGCTCGAGGCCTTCGTCGCCCGGCAGGCCAGCCCGCGCATCGACCTGTCGCCCATGCAGCCGTTCGACAGCTGGGAGGCGCTCGCTGCCCTGCGCGCCAATCCGCCGGCCGGCGACCCGCAGGTCGCCGAGGGGGTGATGCTGAAGCGGCTGGATTCGATCTACGAGGCGGGCCGGCCGAAGGGGCCGTGGTTCAAGTGGAAGCGCGACCCGTTCCTGGTGGATGCGGTGCTGATGTACGCCCAGCGCGGCCACGGCAAACGGTCGAGCTTCTATTCGGACTACACCTTCGGGGTCTGGACGCAGGACGCCCTGGGACAGCGGTCGCTGACTCCGGTGGGCAAGGCCTACTTCGGCTTCACCGACGAGGAGCTGAAGCGGATCGACAAATTTGTCCGCGACAACACCATCGAGCGCTTCGGCCCGGTCCGCTCGGTGCGCGCCCTGCCGCACGAGGGCCTGGTGTTCGAGGTGGCCTTCGAGGGGCTGCAGCGCTCGACGCGCCACAAGTCCGGCGTCGCCATGCGGTTCCCCCGCATCCACCGCATCCGCTGGGACAAGCCTCCGGGAGAGGCGGACGAGCTTGCTGCGCTGGAGCGGATGCTGGCGGCGATGGAAGGGCGTTAGGTCCTTCGGGTCGTCATCCCGCGGCCGGCGGCATCAAGGCTTCCTTCTCCAGAAAGACCTGCAGGTCTCCACCTGCGAACAGCACTCCCCGCACACCGGCCCGCAACGCCGCCTCCAGGTCGGAGGGCTTGTCGCCGATCAGCAGGGAGGCCTCGCGGTCGATGGGCCAGTCGGCCAGCGCCTGGAGGATCATGCCGGGGTTGGGCTTGCGCAGCGGCGGGTCAGGATGGCGGTAGGTTTCCTGCTCGGCCTCGGGGTGCTGGGGCGCGTGGTAGAAGGCGTCGATGCGCGCCCCGGCGTCGGCCAGGTCGGCGCGCATGCGCGCATGCAGGGCGTGGACGTCGTCCTCGGTATAGAAGCCCCGGCCAACCCCCGACTGGTTGGTCACCACGATCACCAGCCAGCCGGCGCGGTTGAAGGCGGCCACGGTCTCGCGGGCGCCCGGGATCCAGCGGAAATCCTCCCACCGGTGGACGTAGCCCCGGTCCTCGTTCAGCACGCCGTCGCGGTCGAGAAACAGGGCAGGTCGCGGGGGTGAGGAAACAGGCACGGGCGGGATCATAGCGGCGTTGGGCAAACGGCGGGTTTCAAAACGTACGGATTCCGTATCTAGCTCAGGGTATTGCCCGTTCGCGAGGACCCCTTGGCTGACGTCCTGACGCTGAAAGACCTCAAGGTCGATTTCGAAACCCACGACGGCCAGGTCCGGGCGGTGCGCGGCGTGTCGCTGTCGATCCCCCGCGGCCAGACCCTGGGCGTGGTCGGTGAGAGCGGTTCCGGCAAGAGCCAGACCTTCATGGCGGTCATGGGCCTCCTGGCCCGCAACGGCCGGGCGTCCGGCTCGGCCACCCTGCACGGCCAGGAACTGCTGGCGCTGAAGCCGCGCGAGCTGAACCGGGTTCGCGGCTCGAAGATGACCATGATCTTCCAGGACCCGCTGACCGCGCTCACGCCGCATGTGCGCATCGGCGAACAGATCGCCGAGCCGCTGCGCCTGCACCTGGGGCTCAGTGGCGCCGACGCTGACAAGCGGGCCCGTGAATGGCTGGACAATGTGCGCATCCCCAACTCGGCCGAGCGGATGCGGCAGTATCCGCACGAACTTTCGGGCGGCATGCGCCAGCGGGTGATGATCGCCGCGGCCATGGCACCCGGGCCGGACCTGCTCATCGCCGACGAGCCCACGACCGCGCTGGATGTCACCGTCCAGGCAGAAATTCTGGACCTGATGGCGGAGTTGCAGCGTGCGACGGGGACCGCCATGGCCCTGATCACTCACGACATGGGTGTGATCGCGCGCCTGGCTGATCGCGTCTGCGTGATGAAGAACGGCGCCTACGTCGAGGAGGGTCTGGTCGAGGACATCTTCCGCAATCCGCAGACCGACTACACCCGCGCCCTGTTGGCGGCGATCCCGCGGCTGGACCGCGCCGACCGCGGCGGGCGACCCGAGATCCGGCCGCTGGCGCCCGACGCGCCGGTGATTGCCGAGGGCCGCGACGTTGAGGTCTACTTCCCCATCGCCGGCGGCCTGCTGGGCAAGACCCGCACGCTGAGGGCCGTGGACGGCGTCTCTTTCGAGGTTCGCCAGGGCGAGACCCTGGGCGTGGTCGGCGAGAGCGGCTCGGGCAAGTCGACCCTGGCCAGGGCGGTGCTCAATCTGCTGCCGGCGACCGGTGGGGCGGTGACCCTGATGGGCCGCGACATCACCCATGCCGACCGTGAGGCGATGCGGGCCGCTCGGCGGGACCTCCAGATCGTCTTCCAGGATCCGCTGGCCAGCCTCGATCCGCGGATGACGGTGGGCTCCTCAATCGCCGAACCGCTGACGGCCTTCCGGCCCGATCTGGACCGGGCGGCGCGGGAGGCTGAGGTGCGGGCGATCATGGCCAAGGTTGAGCTCGATCCCGACCTGATCAACCGCTATCCGCATGAACTGTCCGGCGGCCAGAACCAGCGGGTGGGCATCGCCCGGGCGATGATCCTCCGGCCCAAGCTGGTGATCTGCGACGAGGCGGTCTCGGCGCTGGACGTGTCGATCCGGGCCCAGATCATCGACCTGCTGATCCAGCTCCAGGCGGAGATGGGGCTGGCGATGATCTTCATCAGCCACGACCTGGCCGTGGTGCGCGAGATCAGCCACCGGGTGCTGGTGCTCTACATGGGCCGGGTCATGGAACTGGCCGACCGCGACCGCATCTGGCAGGCGCCGCAGCATCCCTACACCCGCGCCCTTCTGTCCGCCGCGCCGATTCCCGATCCGGCCGTGGAGCGGACCCGCAAGCGGCTGAAGCTGACCGGCGAACCGCCCAGCCCGATGGACCCCCGCACCGCCTTCCGGTTCCTGCCCTCGCGCCTTCCGGCGGATGCATCGTCGCCGGTCCGGCCCCCGGAGCTGATCGAAGTCGCGCCCGGACACATGGTCTCGGAGTTCGATCCCGTCTGACCCTTTGTCCCGTAAGGCTTTTTACGGGCTTGTTAAGGCGGCCAGCCTAAGCTCCGCGTTCGGCGCGACTTGGAAGAGGGCTGTCTTGATACGGGGTTTCGGCGGCAGGGCGGCGGCCATCATGGCGTTGATCGGCCTGGTGCTGTCCGCCAGCCTCGTCGGCCTTCGCCTGTATACCGCCCAGATATCGGACGCCAACGTCAAGGTGCGTGAGGAGGCGCTGGTCGCCAACGGCGTCAAGGAGTGGATCCGCGACATCGAGCACCGCGTCGTGGCCCAGACCACCTGGGACGAAGCGCTCCTGAATCTCGGCCAGACCTACAACCCCGCCTGGGCGCATGAGAACATTAGCGCCTATCTGCAGGACCTGGGCGGGTTCGATGAGTCCTACGTCCTGAGCGCGGAGGACCGGCCGCTCTATGCCATGAGGAAGGGCCGCGACGAGCCGCCAGCGACCTATGGGCGGTTGGCCACGATCGCAGAGCCGCTTGTCGCCAATGTAAGGGCCGTGGAGCGACGGCGTCTGGCTCTGGGACCCCCGGGCGTCACCCGGAATCCGCCGGCGCCGGTCCAGGCCAGCGCCGTGGGTCTGGTGGACGGCCTGCCTGCGATCCTCAGCGCGACCCTCGTCCAGTCGGACTTCGGCCGCAAGTCACTGCCGGGCAAGGCGCCGGTCGTGGTGACGGTCGCGAATCTCGACATGGAGTTCCAGCGCGGCTTCAGCAGCCGCTTCCTGCTGCGAAACCTGCACATCCATCCGGTCGCGGAGATCGGCCCGGGCGATGTGGACGCCAACACGATGCTTCACGACAGCGCCGGCGCGCCCGTGGCGCGCATGGACTGGACCGCGGAACGGCCGGCCTGGGACCTGTTCGTCCGCACCCTGCCGGCCATGGTGTTCGCCCTTGCGGTGTTCGGCCTCGTCGCGGCAGGACTGTTCCTGAAAGGCCGCAGCGCCGCCCGGGCGCTGATCGCCAGCGAGACCCGCGCCAAGCACATGGCCTACCACGACCACCTGACCGGCCTGCCCAACCGGGCGCTGTTCAGCGAGCGGATGGCCCAGGCCATGGCCGAGATGCGGCGCAGCGGGCGGGCGGTGGGCGTCCTCGTGCTCGACCTGGACCGCTTCAAGCTGGTCAACGACACCTACGGCCACGGCGCCGGCGACGAGTTGATCTCCGATATCGCCAGCCGCCTCAAATCCCTGACCCGCGAGAGCGACATCGTGGCGCGACTGGGCGGCGACGAGTTCGCGATCGTCTATGCCAACGCCGATCCGCGGGGGCTCTGGATCCTGGCCAACCGGATCGTCTCGGAGCTTTCGCGACCCATCGACCTGCCGTTCGGCCGCGTCTTCCCGGGCGCTTCCATCGGCATCACCCTGGTGACCGATTTCAAGATCGACGGCGACGAGGCCCTGCGCCAGGCCGACCTCGCGATGTATCGGGCAAAGGACGCCGGCCGGGGACGCTTCCAGTTCTACGAGCCGGAAATGGACATGGCGCTGAAGGCGCGCCTCGCCATGGAAGGCGACCTGCGTGAGGCGCTCCGCGCCGAGGCCCTGACCATGGTCTATCAGCCACAGTTCGACGGCGACGGGCAGGTGGTGGGTGTCGAGGCCCTGGTCCGCTGGACCCATCCCGAACGAGGCCCGGTGCCGCCCGCCTTCTTCGTATCGATCGCCGAGGAATGCAGCCTGATCGACGAACTGGGCGAATTCACCCTGCGCCGGGCGTTCTCTGACAGTCTTCGCTGGCCCCGGCTGACGGTCGCGGTGAACGTCTCGGCGATCCAGATCCGCGCCGGCGACTTCGACCGCCTCGCCGGCCGCCTGCTGCGTGAGACCGGCGCTGATCCGCGTCGCATCGAGCTGGAGATTACCGAGAGCATCCTGCTGGAGGATGACGAGGTCACCCACGAGACCCTGACCCGGCTGCGGTCCATGGGCTTTTCCCTGGCCCTCGACGACTTCGGCACCGGCTATTCCAGCCTCGCCTATCTGCGGCGCTATCCGATCGACAAGATCAAGATCGACCGGTCGTTCATCACCAACCTGGGCTCCGAACGGGAGGCCGAGGCGGTGGTTGGCGCGATCGTCAAGCTGGCCCGGGCCCTGAACCTGAAGGTCATCGCAGAAGGCGTTGAGACCTTGGCCCAGCGGAGCGGCCTGCGCCGCGCAGGCTGCCACAGCATCCAGGGCTTCCTCTACTCGCCGCCGATCGCGGCCGATGCCGTGGAGGCCCTGGTGGCCGCACCGCCCGCTGCGACCGACCCGGCCCCGCCCATCCCCGCGATCCCGACCCACTGACCCGGCGATTGCCCCGCGAGGGCGGCGCCGTTAGGTTGCGCGCCTTCCTGAACCCCGGCCTCCGATATGACCCTCGCCTTCGACGATATCCTCGCCGCCCAGACGCGGCTGAAGGGTCATATCGAGCACACCCCCTGCCGCCACTCCCGCACCCTGTCGGAGATCACCGGCGCGGAGGTGTGGGTCAAGTTCGAGAACCTCCAGTTCACGGCGGCCTACAAGGAGCGCGGTGCGCTCAACAAGCTGCTGCAGCTTGGTCCCAACGTCCGCAAGCGGGGCGTCATCGCCGCCTCGGCCGGCAACCACAGCCAGGGCCTCGCCTACCACGCCGCCCGGCTGGGCATTCCCGTGACCATCGTCATGCCGCGCGCGACGCCGTTCATGAAGGTCCAGCAGACCCGCGCCCATGGCGCCGAGGTGGTGATCGACGGTGACGGCTTCGATGACGCGGCGGCCACGGCCACCCGGCTCTGCGCCGAGCGCGAACTGACCTATGTCCACCCGTTCAACGATCCCGACGTCATGGCTGGACAGGGCACGGTGGCGCTGGAGATGCTGGAGGACGTGCCGGATCTGGAAATCCTGCCGATCCCCATCGGCGGCGGCGGGCTGATCGCCGGCATGGCGACCGCGGCCAAGCACATGCGGCCGGACATCCAGATCGTCGGGGTGGAGCCGGCCATGTTCCCCTCGTTCACCGCGAAGATGCGCGGCGTGAACACCACCCGAAACGGCGCCGCCTCGACCATCGCAGAGGGCATCGCGGTCAAGGAGGTGGGCGACCTGAGCTATGCCGTCGCCCGTCCGCTGATTGACGACGTGCTGCTGATCGAGGAGCCCTATTTCGAGCGCGGCATCGCCCTCTACTGCAACGTCGAGAAGACGGTGGTGGAAGGCGCCGGCGCGGCCTCGCTCGCCGCCCTGCTGGCCTATCCCGAGCGGTTCCGCGGCAAGAAGTGCGGCCTGGTGATCACCGGGGGCAACATCGACACGCGCCTGCTGGCCTCGGTGCTGACCCGCGAACTGGTGCGCGAGAGCCGCATCGTCTCGCTGCGGATCATCGGCGACGACCGTCCGGGCCTGCTGGCCAACGTCTCGGCGATCATCGGCCAGATGGGCGCGAACATCATCGAGGTGGCCCACAACCGGCTGGCGCTCGACGTGCCGGCCAAGGGCGCCGAGTTCGACCTGATGATCGAGACCCGCGACCGCCAGCACACCCAGGAGGTCATGGACGCGCTCCGCGACCGCGGCTACCCGCCCCGGGTGGTCTGAGATGGCGCGGACCCAAACGGTGAGATCTGTCACGATGATGCGTAACGCCCTGATCCTGTCCGTGGTGCTGGCGCTGGCCGCCTGCTCACCGAAGACGGATGCCGCAAAGGCTCCCGGCGCGCCGGAGGTCCAGAGCGAGCAGTCCAAGGCGTTCATGGCCAAGGCGGCCAAGGAAGCCGGGGTGAAGGTGCTGCCGTCGGGCCTGGCCTACAGGGTCGTGCGTTCCGGACCGGCGACCGGCCTGAAGCCGCAGCTCTCCGACGAGGTGAAGGTCCACTACGAGGGCAAGCTCGAGGACGGTAAGGTCTTCGACAGCTCCTACGAGCGCGGGGCGCCGGCGGCCATGCCGCTGAACGGCCTGATCCCGGGTTGGCAGGAAGCCCTGCAGCTGATGCGGCCCGGCGACGAGTGGATTCTCTACGTCCCGTCCAACCTCGGCTATGGCGAGAACGGCGCCGGTGGCGAAATCCCGCCCGGGGCTCCGCTGACCTTCCGGATCGAGCTGATCGACGTCCTGCCCGGTCCCGGCCGGATCCAGAACGGCTAGGTCAGCCGTGGCATTACCTGCGGGATAATTGTCGGGCCTCGCCCACCCCGCGATCCTCCCGGTCAGGCGTCAAATCCGGCGCCGGAGCCCCGGAGACTGTGATGTCCGCCCAACCCAGTTCGCCCCTCGACGTGGTCAAGGCCTTCCTGTCCGCCATGGAGGCGAAGGACTACGACAGCGGCCTGAAGTTCATCGCCGACACCTGCGTGTACGACAACACCCCGGCCGCCCTGCCGACGGTGCGGGGTCCGGCTGGCGTCCGCGCCGTCCTGGAGCCGTTCTTCGCGCCGACCCTCGAGAACGATCTGAAGATCCTGCGGACCGCGACCGATGGCCCCGTGGTGTTCCTGCAGCGCCTGGACCGCCACCGCCTGGCCGACAAATGGGTGGAGCTGCCGGTGACCGGCGTGTTCGAGGTCCACGACGGCAAGATCACCGTCTGGCACGACTACTTCGACGGCCCGACGATCTTCGAGGTCTGGCCCGCCCCGGGCGCCTGATCCCGCCCGCTCTTTGCGGGTGGCGCCGGGCGGCGCGCGGAGGTCTAAATGGACCGATGTCCAGCACCGATCTCTATCCCGCCGCCCGGGACCTGCTCGCCACCCTCGTCGGCTTCGACACCACTTCGCGGGGGTCCAACCTCGAGCTTGTCGCCTGGGTCGAGGCCTATCTCGACCGGCTGGGAATCCCGCACCGCCGAGTGCCCAACGCCGACGGGACCAAGTCGAACCTGCTGGCCAGCATCGGGCCGGCGATCGAGGGCGGGGTGGTGCTGTCGGGCCATACCGACGTGGTGCCGGTGGACGGCCAGCCCTGGAGCACCGATCCCTTCACCCTGACCCAGAAGGGTGAGCGGCTGTTCGGGCGCGGGACCTGCGACATGAAGGGGTTCCTGGCGCTCGCCCTCGCCGCGGCGCCGGAACTGGCGGCGGCGAAGCTGTCGCGGCCGGTTCACCTGGCGATGTCCTATGACGAGGAGATCGGCTGCCTGGGCGCGCCGCAGATGATCGAGGTGATCCGTCGCGAGCTGCCGGCTCCGGCCTTCGTGGTGGTCGGCGAACCCACCAGCATGGAGGCGGTGAGCGGCCACAAGGGCATCGCCACCTTCCACGTCACCGTCACCGGCCATGAGGTCCATTCCAGCCAGCCGCACCTGGGGGTTTCGGCGGTTATGGAGGCGGCAACCCTCATGTACGCCCTGAACGGCCTCTCCGCGCGGCTGCAGGACGAGGCCGATCCGGCCTCCCCCTTCACGCCCAAGGGACCGACCCTGACCATCGGACTGGTCCAGGGCGGCACCGCGCACAACATCCTGGCCCGCGAATGCACCTTCGTGTTCGACGTCCGCTCGCCGGGCCCCCGCACCCCGCAGGAGATCGTGGCCCCGTTCCTGGAACAGGCGGCGGCGATGGACCTGGCTCTGAAGGCCCGCGTGCCGGGGACCGGGGTCGTCGTGGAAATGACCACCAACGTCCCGCCGTTCCGGCCCGAGCCGGAAGGCGCGGCGGAGGCCTTCGCCCGGCGCATGACCGGCGACAACGGCCCGCCCCGAGTGGTGGCCTATGCCGCCGAGGCCGGCCAGTTCCAGCAGGCGGGGTTCTCGACCGTGATCTGCGGCCCGGGCTCTATCGACCAGGCGCACCAGCCGGACGAGTATGTCGACATTTCCCAGATGCAGCGCGGCGCCCAGTTCATGCGCCGGCTCATCGACTGGGCGAGCGAGCCGGTCTGAGCGGCCGGATCACCGCCCGACGCCCCATCAGGTCGCGCGGGTTCCAGGTCATGGCGGTGGCCACCTGCCAGAACGAGGCGCGCCGCGCCGCCTGTACGGCCCGGCGGCTGCGGAAGATCATCGGCGCGCCGGCGAAGGCCGCCTTCACCGCCTTCCAGATCAGGGCGGCGTGCGGCCGGTTCTCGCGGCGCAGGTAGATGCCGGTCAACGCCAGCAGATGCAGCGGCACCACCAGCGGCAGCAGCAGGGCCGGGGTGTCCTTGAACAGCACCCAGAAGCGGTTGCGTGTGCCGTGAAAGACCGCGAACTCAGACTTGCGCCCACCCGTCGAGGCCGAGCCTACGTGGCGGATCACGGCGCCCGGGACCAGCAGGGTGGGTTCGTCGGCCAGCTGCAGCCGGTAGCCCAGGTCCACGTCCTCGCCGTAGCAGAAGAAATCCTCGTCGAACCCGCCGAGGCCCTGGAACAGCGCCCGGTCGATCATCATCGCCGCGCCGCAGGGGCTGAACACCTCGCCCTCCCGCGCCTGGCCCTGATCGGGGCTGAGGTAGCCGCCGCGATAGGGGATGCCGAAGATGCTCATCACGTCGCCCAGACCGTCGAGGTATCCCGGCCGGTCATCGGCCAGCTGCACCGAGGTGAACGAACGCACCTGCGGATGGCGGGCCGCGCTCTCCACCAGCGCCTCCAGCCAGTCAGGCTGGGCATAGGCGTCGGGGTTGAGCAGCACGTACCAGCGGCCGCGGGCTTCCTTGGCGCCCTGGTTGCCGGCGCCGGTGAATCCCAGGTTCTCCGCGTTGCGGATCAGGCGGACGAAGGGGAATTCTGCGGCGATGGCGGCGTCGCCGGGATCGGGCGAGGCGTTGTCGATGACCAGGGTCTCGAAGTCGCGAAAGCTCTGGGCGGCCAGGTGCTCCAGGCAGGTCCGCAGGGTTGGCCCCGAATTGTAGGCGATCACGCAGACGCTCAGCGCCGGCGCTTCGGCCTTGTCATCGCCCCTCGGCTGCGCCATGCGACAGCTTCACCCACTGCATCTGGTACATCATGACGATCACGCCGCTCGCGATCCCCGACGTCCTGCTTATCACGCCCAAGCGCCATGGCGATGCGCGCGGCTGGTTCTCCGAGACCTGGAGCCAGAAGGCGCTGGCTGGCACGGTGGCCGACACCACCTTCGTGCAGGACAACCAGGCCTTCAGCGCCGCCAAGGGCACACTTCGCGGCCTGCACTTCCAGCTGGCGCCGCACGCCCAGGGCAAGCTGATCCGGGCGCTGAAGGGGGCGATCTTTGATGTCGCGGTGGATATCCGCGCCGGCTCGCCCACCTACGGCCAGTGGGTCGGGGCCAACCTGACCGCCGAGGGCGGCGAGCAGCTCTGGGTGCCGCGCGGCTTTGCGCACGGCTACTGCACGATCACCGACGATTGCGAGATCTTCTACAAGGTCGACGGCCAGTACGCGCCGGACTGCGAGGGCGGCGTGATGTGGAACGACCCCGACCTGGCGATCCCGTGGCCCCTGGACGGCGAGCCGATCCTTTCGGCCAAGGATCAGGTGCTGCCGCGGCTGAAGGACCTGGGGCCGGTTCAGTTCTGAGCGCGGTCCGGCGCCCTTGATTGTAGCGGAATGACATTCAGGGCGCGGAAGCCCACTCGTCACGCACCTGCGGGTCGGTCTCCTGCGCGAGATGCAGGCTGTGCAGGGCTTTGAAGCCGGGGGAAAGCCGCCCCAGCGCCCACACTGCCGCGCCGCGCACGAGCGGTGACGGGTCCTCCAGCAACCGTTCCGCCTCTGCGACGAGTTCCGGGTCGCCCGAGTTGCCGATGGCGTAGAGGACGTTGCGCAGGAACCGGTCGCGGCCGATGCGCTTGACGGGGCTCTTCGAGAACAGGGCGCGGAAGCCGGCGTCGTCCAGTCGCGACAGTTCGGCCAGCGACGGCGCGGTCAGAGCCTCGCGGGCGGCCAGCTTCGCTTCGCGGCCGGCCTGGGCGAACTTGTTCCAGGGGCAGACCGCAAGGCAGTCGTCGCAGCCATAGATCCGGTTGCCGAGAGCGGGGCGGTACTCCGCCGGGATCGGCCCCTTCAGCTCGATGGTCAGGTAGGAGATGCATCGTCGCGCATCGAGCTGGTAGGGCGCCGGAAAGGCGTTGGTCGGACAGACATCAAGGCAGGCGTGGCAGGAGCCGCAGGTGGTCGGCTCGACGGCGTCCGGGGCGAGTTCGAGCGTCGTGAGGATCGAGCCCAGGAACATCCAGGATCCGAATTCACGGCTGACCAGATTGGTGTGCTTGCCCTGCCAGCCCAGGCCGGCGCGTTCGGCCAGCGGCTTTTCCAGCAGGGGCGCGGTGTCGACGAACACCTTCAGTTCGCCGCCTAGGGCCGCCACCATCCAGCGGGCCAGGGTCTTCAGGCGCGACTTTATGACGTCATGATAGTCGTCGCCCTGGGCATAGACGCTGATCGCGCCCCGGTCCCTGGCCCCCAGGATCTCCAGCGGATCGCGATCCGGGCCGTAGTTGACCCCAAGAACGACCGCCGACCGCGCGCCGTCCCACATGGCGCGGGGATGCTTCCGGCGTTCGGCGGTCTCGGCCATCCAGCCCATCTCGCCGTGGCGGCCGGCCGCGATGAATTCGGCCAGCCGGGTCGCGGCCGGCCAGGCCTCGTCGATGTCGGTGAAGCGGCAAAGGTCGAAGCCGAGTCTCAGGGCCTCGGCGCGGATCAGGTCTTCCCGCTCAGAAGTCGAGATCGTCATAGTGCCCGGCGGGATGCAGGCCCGGCCAGCGGTCGTTGAGCAGCGGCCGGAAGCAGGGCCGGGACTTCAGCTTCATGTACCAGGTCTTGCAGGCCGGGAACTCGCGCCAGGGCATGTCGCCGAAGTAGTCGATGATAGACAGATGGGCGGCGGCCACGAAGTCGGCCAGGGACAGGCGCTTGCCGGCCAGCCATTCGCGGCCCTGCAGCAACTCGTCGAAGATGAACAGGTGGTTCTTCAGCCCTTCGCGGCCCTGGCGCAGGTTCGGGATGTCGGGCGAACCCAGGCCCAGCAGCCGCTTCTCGATCTTCTCGTGCAGGATGTAGCCGCTGGCCTCGAACTCGAACTTGCGCTCGAACCAGGTGAGCAACCGCCGCGCCTCCGCCCGCTCAAAGGGATCTGCGGCGAACAGCGGCGGGTCCGGATAGGTCTCTTCCAGATGGTCCAGGATCGCGCGGCCTTCGCACAGCACCAGCGGCGCCTTGCCCTCGGTCGTCTCGACCAGCACCGGGATCATGCCCGACGGGTTCATCTTCGTGAGCTCTCGCGGGCGCTCCCAGTAGCGCACCGAGACCTCGGTGAACGGCAGCCGCTTTTCGCCCAGCACCAGGCGCACCTGGCGGGAGACCGGGTCCAGCGGGAAGTGGTGAAGGATGCGTTCGACGCTCATCGGGATTGCGGTCGGGTCCTACGCGAATCAGCAGGCGCCCAACAGACCCCTCGGGTCTTAAGTTCCCATTTACTGCGAATGCGCCGTTTCGGCGAAGGCGCCCCCATGGGGCTCGGCCCGGCCGTGGGGATCGGCGTGGATCAGGATGTCGGCGGCGGGGAAGGCCTTCAGGATGCGGGTCTCGGCGGCCACGATCGCCTGGTGGGCGGCCTCCAGGGTGATGTCGGGATCCAGGTCGACGTGCATCTGCATGTGGATGTAGGGACCGGAGGCGCGGGTACGCAGCTGGTGGACGTTGGCCAGCCGCCCGTCGGCGACGGTCAGGGCGACGATCTTGGCCCGGGCCTCGTCGGACAGTTCCTGATCCATCAGCTGGCTCGAGGCCTCGCGGAACACCCCCACGGCGCCCCACAGCAGCAGGGCGGCGACCACCATGGCGGCGGCGGCGTCCAGGCCATTCACGCCCAGCCAGGCCGAAGCCGCGATCCCGATCAGCGCAATGATATTGGAGGCGAGGTCGGAGGCATAGTGCGCCCGGTCGCCCGACACCGCCACCGACGAGGTCTGGCGCAGCACCAGGGTCTGGGCGCGGAGCAGCATGACCGTCAGCACCGTGGAGACGGCCATGACCGCCACGGCCCAGCCTTCCTGGCGCAGGGGGTGGGGGGCGAGGAAATCGCCGACCGCCTCGCGCGCGATCAGGGCGGCGGAGGCGAAGACAAGGCCGCCCTGGACCAGGCTGGCGAAGGCCTCTGCCTTGCCGTGACCGAAGCGGTGCTCGGCGTCCGGCGGCTCGGCGGCGTAGCGGACGGCGAAGAACGTGACCAGCGACGCCACCAGGTCGAGACCTGAGTCCGCCATCGACGCCAGCAGGGCCGTGGAGCCTGACGCCAGCCATGCCGCCATCTTGATCGAGACCAGGATCGCGGCGGTCGCCACCGACATCAGGGTGACGCGCCGGGTCAGGGCGGCTGTGTCGGCCGAGGACATGCCGTGGATCGCGATCATGCCCCCTAAGTAGCGGCCCCAGCGTCGCTCGCCAGCCCAAATGTCGACTGGCGGAACCGGCCATCAGGCTGCCTTCTTCGGCATCGAGCCGACATAGACGCTCGCCGGACGGATCAGTCGTCCGCCGGCGACCTGCTCGCGGGCGTGAGCCAGCCATCCGGCCACCCGTCCCATGGCGAACACGCAGGTGAAAGCGGACGGCGGGAAGGCCAGCGCTTCCAGCAGCAGCGCGGTGTAGAACTCGACGTTGGTCTGCAGGGACCGGTCGGGCTTGTGCTCGCGCAGGATGTCCAGGGCGGCAGCCTCCACGGCTTCGGCGAACTCCAGCCGGCCCTGGCGGCCGTCGAGCCAGCGCACGGCGGACTTCAGCGCGTCGGCGCGGGGATCGCGAACCTTGTAGATCCGGTGGCCGAAGCCCATCAGCCGGTCGCCGCGGGCCAGCGCCCCCTCGATCCAGGCCCGGGCGTTGGCCGGCTCGCCGATCTCGTCGAGCATGTCGATGATCGGTCCCGGCGCGCCACCGTGCAGAGGCCCCTTGAGCGCGCTGATACCGGCCAGCACCGCCGAAGTGAGGCCGGCCCTTGTGGAGGCGACCACCCTCGCGGCAAAGGTCGAGGCGTTCAGACCGTGGTCGCTCACGGTGACCAGGTAGGTGTCGAGGGCATCAGCCTCGGCCTTTGTGGCGGGTGTCCCGCGCAGCATCCGCAGGATGTCCGCCGCATGGCTCAGCGTCGGATCGGGCGCCACGGGCGCCTCGCCGGACTGGGCGCGCACCACCGCGGCGGTGAACACCGCCGGCGCCGCCAGCAGGCGGAACGCCACGGCCGTGTCGTCGCCGTCGCCAAGTCGGGCGGTGAGCGCCCGCATGGCCTCGATCGGCGTGCGGTCCAGCAGGCCGGTGTCAAGCGCCTGGACTTCGGAGAACACTTCCGCGCGGGCCCGACCCAACGCGGCGGGGATGTCCGCCGGCAGGTCCGGATAGAAGCCTTCGAACAACAGGCCCACGGCGTCCTCGAAGCGCGTGCGCCCGGCCAGTTCGTCCAGCGAGCGTCCCCGGATGATCAGAACGCCGGCGGCGCCATCCACTTCGCTCAGTACGGTTTCGGCGGCGACCACGCCTTCCAGTCCATCGGACATTTTGATCTCCTTCTCTCTTGTAGCCCAAGGAGAATGCCGCCACAGTAACGCCGTCAATCTTGATCAATATGATCAATATATATGCCGCAGGCCGACTGGATCTCTGCTGAAGACGCCCGCGACCGGCTGGGGGTGCGCGCGCAGACGCTGTACGCCTATGTGAGCCGTGGGCGGGTGCAGGTACGTCCGGATCCCGGCGACTCGCGGCGCAGCCTCTACCGGGCGGCCGACATCGCCGCGCTCACCGAGCGCAAGTCGCGCAGCCGCAAGATCTCCGAAGTGGCCGCCGGGGCGATTAACTGGGGCGAGCCGGTGCTCGCCTCTGCGATCACCACCGTCGCCGGGGGGCGGCTGTTCTACCGTGGCCGCGACGCGATCCGGCTGGCCGAGACCGAGACCCTGGAATCGGTGGCCCGGCTGCTGCGGGGCGGGCACGGCGCGGCGCTGAAGCGGACCGAGCGTCCGCCGCCTCCTGCGGCGGACGACATGCGCAGCCGGGCCTTCCTGGCGCTGGCCGGCCGCGCGGCGGTCGACCCACCTGCCCGCGGGCGGGCGGCCCTGGCGCTCGCGGTCGAGGCGGCCACCCTGCTGGACGTGCTGACCGACGCCATCGCCGGCGAGGTGGGCGGCGGCGCGATCCATAACCGGCTGGCGTTTGCCTGGGGTCTTGGCCCCGGGGGGCCGGGCGCGGACCTGGTGCGGCGGATCCTGATCCTGGTGGCCGACCATGAGCTGAACGCCTCGGCCTTCGCCGCGCGGGTGGCGGCCTCGACGGGGGCCTCCCTTTCAGCCTCGGCGCTGGCGGGCCTGGCGACCCTCTCGGGGCCTCGCCACGGCGGCGCCACGGCGGCGGTGCGCAAGTTCGCGGCCGAGGCGGCCCTGCTCGGCCCGCGCGAGGCCATCGCGGGGCGGCTGACCGACGACCGCGCACTGCCAGGCTTCGGCCATAACCTCTATCCGGACGGGGATCCCCGGGCCGCGGCCCTGCTCGACCGGTTTGCGCCGCCGCCCGAACTGGCCCGTCTGCAGGACGCGGTACGGACGGTCACCGGCCTGGCCCCGAACGTCGACTTCGCCCTTATCGCGGCCTGCGAGGCGCTGAGGCTACCGCCGGATGCGCCGTTCGCCCTCTTTTCCGTCGCCCGCTGCGCCGGCTGGATCGCGCACGCCATCGAGCAGGGCCAGGCCGACACCCTGATCCGCCCGCGCGCCCGCTATATCGGCCCGCAACCGGAAGCCAGCTGACGGCGCGCCACGCAATCAACCGAATGTTCACCACAATCCGCGCCCTCTCGGCGCCGACGTTGGGGGCAGGAGCATCACCGTGCCGGACTGGATCTACGCCATCATCCTGGGCGTCATCGAAGGGCTGACCGAGTTCATTCCGGTCTCGTCCACCGGGATGATGCTGCTGGCCAAGCAAGTCATGGGGCTGACCGATCCCTTCTGGAACACTTTCGCGGTGATGATCCAGCTGGGCGCGATCCTGGCGGTGGTGGCGCTGTACTTCCGCAAGCTGGCCACGGCGGTGATCGATCTGCCGCGCGATCCAAAGGCCCGCCACTTCGCGGTCACGGTGATCCTGGCCTTTATTCCCTCGGTGGCGCTGGGCCTGCTGCTGCACGATTTCATCAAGCAGGTGCTGTTCGACAGCCCGGTGGTCCAGTGCATTTCCCTGATCCTGGGCGGGGTGGTCCTGCTGGTCATCGACCGCATGGCGCCGGCCCCGGCGCAGGATGATCCGACCACCCTGACCTTCAGGACGGCCCTGACCATCGGCCTGTTCCAGGTGCTGGCGATGATGCCGGGCGTGTCCCGTTCGGGTTCGACCATCGTCGGCGCCATGCTGATGCGGGTGGAGAAGCGGGCGGCGGCGGAATTCACCTTCTTCCTGGCGATCCCGACCATGGCCGGCGCCTTCGTGCTCGACGCCTGGGAGAGCCGCGATCAGCTGACCTCGGCCAATCTGGGCCTCCTGGCGATCGGCTTCGTCACCGCCTTCCTGGTGGCGATGTTCGTGATCAAGGTAATGCTGGCGATCGTCACCCGCCGGGGCTTCGCGCCGTTCGGCTGGCTGCGGATCGCCATCGGAGGCGCCGGCCTGGCGCTGCTGACCCTGGCGGGGTGAGGCGGCGGGCCGTCTAGCCCCGTTCGACCGCCATGACCCGGTCTTCCTGGTCCGCGTACTGGCCGCCCTTGCGGTAGCTGTAGAGATAGGTCGGCAGGACCGACTCCAGTGTCGTCGGCGTCACACCGAGAGCCTCAAGGCCCGGATACTGTCCGCTGACCACATTGTCGGTCTTCAGCAGTTCGACCTGGTCGGAAGTGACCGGCGGCGGGATCAGGAACGAAGTCAGGTTGCCTGCCTTGCCCAGCAGGCTGGCGAACGGGAACGGGATGGGCGCCAGCAGACGCCGCTGGTCCGTCTCGGCCAGCATCTTTTCCAGAAGCTCCCGGAATGTGAACACGCCCGGTCCGCCCAGTTCGTAGGTCTGGCCGGCGCAGGCCGGGTCGGTCACCATCTGCGCCAGGGCGCGGCCGACGTCGCCGACGAACACAGGCTGGAAGCGGGTCTTCCCGCCGCCGATCAGTGGCAGCACCGGGCTGAACTGCGCCATGGCGGCGAACCTGTTGAAGAAGCCGTCGCCGTTCCCGAACACGATAGAGGGCCGAACGATCACCGCGTGCGGATAGATGGCGCGGACCTCGGCCTCGGCCTCGGCCTTGGTGCGGGCGTACTTGGAGGTCGATGCCGCGTCCGCGCCCAGGGCCGACATCTGCACCAGATGCGCCACGCCCTGCGCCTTCGCGGTCTCGGCGATGTTCTTCGAGCCCATCACATGGACGCCCTGGAACCCCTGGCGGCCGGTCTCGTACAGCAGGCCCACGAGGTTCAGCGACGCGGTGGCCCCGTCCAGCGCCCGCTCCAGCGACGGCGTGTTGCGGATGTTGGCCTGCACCACGTCGATCTGGCCCACATCGCCCAGCAGGCGCATCTTGTAGGCGAGGTTCGGGTTGCGCACGGCGACGCGGATCCGCCAGCCAGCCTTGGCCAGATATCGCACGGCCTGCGTGCCCACGAAGCCTGATCCGCCGAACACGGTGACGAGGTTTTGCATGAGGGCGGATTAGACGATGCGGCCCCTCCCTGCAACGAGACTTGAAGATCGCAGCCACACCGCCGTTGACCGCGGGGGGGCGGCGCCATATGTAGCCGCCTCCCGATCCGACGGACCGGGCCCAGGTGGCGGAATTGGTAGACGCGCTGGCTTCAGGTGCCAGTGGCTTAACGGCCGTGAAGGTTCGAGTCCTT
>CAUJHW010000073.1 GCA_963205005.1 Pseudomonadota bacterium | reverse complement strand
GTGGCGCGACATCCAGGCCGACCTGATACTCCCGTCCGGCCTGCCGTTCACCGCCAACCTCGGGGATGGGTCCAGCCGTGGCTTCGAGATCGAGGCCGCCTGGAGCCGGGGCGGCTTCTCGGTCGGCGGCAATCTGGTGCGACAGGATCCGGATCTGACCCGGCCCGCGGCGGGCCTGCCGGCGCGGGACGACACCGGCCTGCCCGGCGTCCCCAAGCTTTCCGCCGCGGCGACCGCCGGCTACACCCTGGAGCTCCCCGGCGACCGCGCGCTCGACCTCCAGGCCAGCTACGCCTGGGTGGGCCGCTCCCGCCTCGCCTTCGACGCCACGACGGCGCCCCGCCTTGCCAGCGGCGAGAGACCGGAACGGAACCAACGACGACGCCTGGCGCATCGCGGCCCTTGTAGTCTGGACAGGTGAAAGTCCGCTTTGGGTCGGAAACGAAACTAGGCCCCAGGGCCTGCAAGCGGACCATCCCAAACACTGCAATGAGTCACGAGCGATCACTCCTGACGCGCGTCATCCTCGCTTGAGGCGCATTCTTCGAAGGAGCCCGGGTCCGATCGAGAGGATCGATGCAGGCATCTCGCGCTTCAGTCGACCAGCCAGGACACGATCCTGTCGTTGACCGTCTGAGGCCGCTCCAGATGGAGGAATTGGCCGGCAGCGGCGACGGTCTCGACAAGCGGCAGACGTCGGAATAGCTGGCTCCCCATGGCCGCTGCGAAGATCCCCCGGACAGACGCAGCCATCGTTTTCACCCGTCAGACCCAGCGTGCGCTGCCACCACGGTAGCAAGCAGGCGCTGGGTGTCGCTGGCTCTCGGATGGTTTGGCTGGAAGCCGGTGCGATAGTAGGCCAGCGTCGCTTCCTTCACGCCCGGCCGGGCGAACGCATTGCGAAGCACGGCCACCCGGCAAGGCCGAGGTCCACGCCCTCCCGGTAGAGCGCCGCCGCGGCGTCCGAAGACGTCGAGAGCGGCAGACCGCCGCGATCCACCCGTGATGACATCCCACCCCCGAATCCCGCCTGCAGGTCAGATTATGAGACAACCGCCATGTTGTGTCGTCTCAAGGGTGGTGGGCCGCAGCACCCCGGACCCGGGGTTTGCGAACATCCTGGGATCCCATTAGGCGCCGGACTGGGACAGGCCGGCGAGCGCCTGCCGCACGGCGATCAGCGACTGCCCCAGCACCATGCCGCGCCACACGTCGGTGTCGATGTAGAAGGCGTCGCGGATCTGCTGCTTGATCGGCCGGGCTTCCGGCGACGTCGGATCACCGTGCGCGTGCAGCCAGTTATCAGCCCGCACCGCATCCAGCACCCGGGTGGAGTCGACCGTCCCGTACTCCAGCGCGATGCCGGTCACGCGGGCATGGGCCAGCCGCCGCGGCGCCGCCCCCAGCCAGTCGCCGGCAATGGCCGCCGAGACCGAGTCCCCGCCGGAATGGCTGGTGGCCGCCAGCCCGTGCCAGGCCTGGGCGCGCGCGTGCTCCGGCGTCCCGGGATGGGCGCTGATGATCTGTTCGGCGTAGCCCTCGGGGCCGAGACCCGTGTGGTAGTCGATAATCCCGATATCGGTGGCCCGGGACAGCAGGTCCCGCATGATCGCCTCCAGCGTCCGCCGGGACCACGTGGGCCCGAGTCCACCGTAGAAGACACCGTCGGGATGAGTGTATTGCCCGCCGGAAATCACCTGGGCCATGGCCCGGAAGCCGTGCGTCTTCGCGTAGTCCAGGATGACCCTGCGCGAGGCGGCCTGGCTTGCCTCGCTCCAGTCAGCAGGTTTCACCGCGGCGGCCAGCTTCGCATATTCAGGGTTTCCCGGCAGGGGCTGGTCGAAATCCACGAAGTTGCGGTTCAGGTCCACGTTCTCGTGGGTAACCCGCCGGCGCCAGGCGAAGCCGTAGGGGTTGATGGCGTGCACCAGCAGTGCCGCCTGGCCGGGTCGCAGTTGCGCCGCTTCGCCACGCCGCAGCCAGTCCACCTGCGCGCCCGACCCGCAGTAGCCCTCGACGCCATGGGTGCCCGACACCATGACCAGCACATGCCGGGCGTCCGCCGGACCGATCCAGGCGCAGTCGGTCGTCAAAGGCCCGTCGTCGGGGCCTCGCTCGGGATGCTCATATGCAGACAAGGCCGCGCCGGCCGCTCCGGCGGCCTCCAGGAACTTCCCGCGCGCCTCGGCATAGCTGGCGCTGAACGGACCCGACCTCATTCGCGTTGCTCCCCGAGAGCCTCGCGAAATGTCTGTCGGGCGCTCCTGTCGATGACATAGCGCCGGCCGCCGGACCCAAGCAATCGAAGGATACGGGCAACCGCACAGGTTGCGGGCGACTCGCCTGGCGGCGTGCAGACTACTCAATCTGGGCCATGACGCCCGCGCAGAGGCCCGTGCGACGGATACATCTGCGCGCCGATTTCCAAGGATTTTGTGGGGTTTGCGTGATGACGATCAATTTGAGGACGGTCGCGGCCGGCCTGCTGGCGGCGGCGATTCTGACCGGCGCGGGCGCGGCCGAGGCGGCGCTGGTCACGGTCACCTTCAGCGGCACGGTGACCTATTCGGACGACTACACCGGCGAGTTCGGCCGCGTGGGCGGCGACGGGCAGGTCTACAACGGCATGACCGCCACCTCGGTCTATGTGTTCGACTCCGCGCTCGGCGATCGGACCACCGGCCCTACCTACGACGTTGTGTCCGGCGGCTCGCTGTCCGGCCTTTCCAACCCGATCATCTCGGCGACATTCAGCCTCAACAATGTGTCGCAGACTGTCGATCCGGGGCGGGCCGGACAGGCGCGCGTCAACGACAACCCCGGCAATCTTCCGCCATTCGGCGTGCTGTTCCTGCAGCAGGACTCGGTGTTCGACATCGGCGGGCCGCTGGAACTGTTCCGCAGCATGACCAACCAGATCATCCTGCCGACCGGTGGGTCGACCAGCCTGGAGACCAGCTTCAGCGCCACCACGCTCGCCGGCTTTGAGGGCTCCAGTTTCGGCCAGTTCTTTGACGCGGCCCAGATGGGCGGCAACGTCCTGCGCAGCACATTCATCCAGTACCAGGTTACCGGCGTGACGCTGGAAGGCGTCGCCCAGGCGCCGACAGGTGGCGGCGCGGTGCCTGAACCGGCCAGCTGGGCGCTGATGATCGCCGGCTTCGGCCTGGCCGGCGCCGCGCTGCGGCGCGGGCGGCCTGCGGTCGCCTGACGGCGACCCGCGCCGCTTCAGCAGGCCGCGCGGATCGCTTCGGCCAGGTCCGGAAGCTCGGCGTCGGCAACCGTTCGCAGGTCGAGCAGGACCTGGTCCTGCTCGATCCGCCCCAGCACGCGCGTCTCGCCCGTTCGAAGGCGCCGGGCGAGGTCTTCCGCGCTGAAGCGGAGGCTGCTCAGGGCGATGGCACGGCCGGGCAGCGCGAGCATCGGCATGGCGCCTCCGCCCGCATAGCCGAGCGTTTCGTGGATACGGGCGTCCAGCCCGGGGACGTCGGCGATCCGCCCCAGGAGCGTATCGGCCCGGGCCGCGACAACCGCGACCGGATCGGTCAGCATCCGCAGGACAGGCACCCTCTGGATCGGGTCGGATGGGGGTCGGTAGAGGCGCAGCGTCGCGGCCAGCGCCGCCACCGACATCTTGTCCAGGCGCAGCGCCCGGGCCAGCGGATGGGCCGCAAGCTGGTCCACCCGTTCGCGGCGACCGGCGACAATGCCCGCCTGTGGCCCGCCCAGCAGCTTGTCGCCGCTGAACAGGACCAGATCCACGCCCGCCCGGAGGCTGGCCTGCACGGTTGGCTCGCCGACGATCCCATGGGGTGACAGATCCACCAGCGCGCCGCCGCCCAGGTCCTCGACCAGAAGCAGACCGTGGGCGTGGGCGAAGTGGGCCAGGGTGTCGAGAGCAGGTGCGCTGGTGAAGCCGGTGATGCGGAAGTTGCTGGGATGGGTTCGAAGGATGACGCGGGCATCCGGGTGATCGCGCAGCGCCTGTTCATAGTCGCGCAGGTGTGTGCGGTTGGTCGTGCCGACCTCGACCAGCTGCGACCCGCTCTGGGCGACGACGTCCGGAACCCGGAAACCGCCGCCGATCTCCACCCGTTCGCCCCGGGACACGATGACGGGCGCCCCGCGGGCGACCGCCGCCAGCGCCAGCAGGACCGCGCCGGCGCAGTTGTTGACCGCCAGCCCGGCCTGCGCGCCGGTCATTTCGGCGACAAGGGCGTCCAGATGATCCTGACGCGATGCGCGGCGGCCGCTGTCCAGATCCAGTTCGAGATTGCCATAGCCCGCGGCGGCCTGTGCGGCTGCGGCGGCCTCCGGGGCCAGTGGCGCGCGGCCGAGGTTGGTATGGATGACAACGCCGGTGGCGTTGATCACCGGAAACAGGGTCTCGCGCGAGCTGTCCCCCAGCCGGCGTCCGGCGGCTTCCAGCAGACCCGCCACCGACGGGACGGCGCGCGGATCGATCGAGAGCTGCCCCCGCGCCTCGGCCAGCACGGCGCGGACGGCGCGCGTCACCGCGGCCGGCCCGAACCGGAGGTTCAGCGGATGGGCGCCGGGGTCATCGCAGACCGAACCCACCGACGGCAGGCTGCGGCGCGGGTCTGAATTGCCGGGTGTGGGGGTCTTGAGCGCGACGGCGGGGCTCCTCTGAACGGCGCGACCTTACAGACCTCGAAAGAACCTGGGCAAGCGGGGTGGATGACGGCCGGCGCGGTTCCACGTAGGGACGTTCAATGACCTGCCGCGCCAAGGGCCTTCCGGATTGACCGCGCCATCGCCCCTGAGTCTGGCCGTGATCGGACATGTCAATCACGGCAAGACCGCCCTGGTCCGCGCGCTGACCGGCATCGAGACCGACCGGTTGCCGGAGGAAAAGGCGCGCGGCCTGTCGATCGCCCTGGGCTTTGCCTGGCGTGACTATCCGGCCGGCGGCGTCGACTTCCTGGATGCGCCCGGGCACGAGGACTTCATCCGGGCCATGGTCATGGGCGCCACCGGGGCGCATGCCGTGCTGCTGGTGGTCTCGGCGACCGAAGGGTTCGGGCGCCAGACGCGGGAGCACCTGCGCATCGCGGGTCTGCTGGGCCTGCGGCGCGGGCTGGTCGCGGTCACCAAGGCGGACCTGCTGGCGGAAGACGCACGGCCCTCGACCCTCGCGCGGATCGCCGGTGAACTCGACGGGACCTTCCTGGCCGGCGAGCCCGTTGTGTTCTGCTCATCCGTGACCGGCGCCGGACTGGACGACCTGCATGACGAGCTTCAGGCCCTGGTCGCCAGGCGCCTGCCCCCCGATCCGCTGCCCGGCGCCTACCTGCCCCTGGACCGCGTGTTCAGCGTCGCCGGCGCTGGAACGGTCGTCACCGGGACGCTTCAGGGCGGGCCGCTGGCGACGGGCGGAGAAGCTGTCCTCCAGCCCTCCGGCCGCCGGGTCCATCTGCGGCAGCTGCAGGTCCACGGTCAGGCTACCGACACTGTCCTGCCCGGGGGCCGGGTGGCGGCAGGTCTGCGCGGCCTGTCCGCAGGCGACGTGAAGGCCGGCGAAGTCCTTTGCGCGCCGGGCGCCTACGAGACCAGCCTGCTGGTCGATGTCGAGCTGACAATCGCGTCCGACGCCGCCAGGCCGCTCAGGTCGACGGACGAAGTCCGGGTGCTGTGGGGCGCGCGGCAGGACATCGCCCGGGTGCGCCTGATCGGTGCGGCGGCGATCGCCCCGGGCGGACGTGGACTGGCCCAGCTGCGGTTCCCCGCGCCCGTGATCGCCCACGCCGGGCAGCGCGCCATCCTGCGCCGGCCCTCTCCGGCCGAAACGATCGGCGGCGCCACCGTTCTGGATCCCGTCGCGCCGCCCTTCCGGACCCGGACGCTGGAGTTCCGCCGCGACCTGCTGGGCGCTGTGGCTGACGGGCGTCTCGACGGGATCGCCGCCGGGCTGGCCACACGTGACGGCGGCGCGGTTTCGGTCGCGGAGGTAGCCCGGTTGTCACGGCGGTTCGCCGGAGAGGTTCGGGACCATCTGGCTCGAACCTGCGAGACGCTGGACGGCGACACGGTGGCCGAACGCTCCGCGATCGCCGAAGCGGGTCAGGCATATCTGGACGCGGTCGCCGAGGCGCATCGCAGGCGTCCTGCGCGGGCCTCAGTCGCGCTGGGCGACATTCGCGGCGGTCTGGCGCGAAGGCTGTCCCTCGCCCTCATTGCCCATGTCGAGGCGCGGCTGTCGGCAGAGGGCGAGCTGCGGCTTCAGCATGGCCATGTGGCTTTGCGCGACCACGATCCGTTCGCAGCGCTTTCTTCCACCTCATTGATCCGCCTGCAGCAGATCGAGGCGGCGTTTCAGGTGGGTGGCATGTCACCACCGGACGTAAGTGCGCTCCCGGACGCCGACGCAGAGGACAAGGGCCTGCTAGACCTCCTGGTCGGGTCGGGTCGGCTGGTCTCGCTGCGCAACGTCGCGCTCCGGCAGACCGTGACCTTTCACGCCGGGGCGCTCGACGCCGCCGTCGAAAGGCTTCGGGTGGCCTTCCCGCCCCCGGGCGAGTTCACCACCGGCGAGGCGCGGGCCGTACTGGGGACGTCACGAAAGTTCATCGTGCCTGCGCTGGAGTTCCTGGACGAGCGCGGCGACATGATTCGGCGGGGCGACGTTCGACAGGTCGCGACCGCGTAAAACCGCTTCGGCGTTCCACGTAACCCGCTCTAGTCTCGACGGCGTTGGAGGTGACTGGAGTCTGGTGGCTTCCCTGGTCTTCAAAACCAGTGACACGTCCCAAAGACGTGTGGTGGGTTCGATTCCCATCCACCTCCGCCGGCTGCGCCTTCCGGCTGGCCCAGATGTGAAGATGAGGACGGACCCATGACTGCAACCGCTCCGGCCTTTTCCCTGCGGGACATCACGGGTGAAAGCCGCGCATTCCCAACGGGACGGCCCAGCCTGATCTGCTTCGTGAAAGAGGACTGCAACACCTGCAACCTGACCGCATCGGTTCTGGAGGCGTTTCACAGGGCGTGGGGCGAAAAGGCCGATGTCTGGATGGTGGGTCAGTCGGCGGACGGCAATGCGATCCTGAAGGACCGGCACGGCCTGACCCTTCCAATCCTGGACGACAGCGCCCTGCGGACCTCGCTGGCCTGGGGGTTCGACATCGTGCCGGCGGTCTACTGGATCGGGGCCGACGACACGCCCCGGCCGCCGCTTGAAGGGTTCGTCCGCGACGAATGGGAGGCCCTGGCGCAGCGGATCGCCGGAGAGCTTAAGGCCCCGGCCCCGGAGCTTGCGTGGTCCGAGCTGCCGGACTGGCGGCCGGGCTGCGGATCGAAACACCTGGACCCCGAGATTCACGATCGGCTTCTGGCCGAGACCGAGGGCAGCCCGATCCGCGCGCGCCGGATCGAGATCGCCAGCGCCGACGACATCGATGAGTTCATGTTCGACCAGGGATTCAGCGACGGCCTGCCGGTGGTGCCGCCCACGCCGGAGCGGGTGCTGCGCATGCTGACGGGGACGAAGCGCGATCCTCAGGACATCGTGGCGATCGTGCCACCGAACATGGCCCCGGCGACGGTGGAGAAGATCGCGATCAATGCCGTGATGGCGGGCTGCCGGCCCGAGTACCTGCCGGTGGTGATCGCCGCCGTCGAGGCCGTCTGCACGGACGAATTCAACATGCACGGCGTGACCGCCACCACCATGGGCGCGTCCCCGGTGCTGGTGGTCAACGGCCCGATCCGCGCCCGGATCGGCATGAACATGAAGCTGGCGGCGCTGGGAAACGGCAACCGCGCCAACGCCACCATCGGCCGCGCCCTGCGGCTGGTGATCCGCAACCTCGGCGGCGCGCGTCCCGGCGGCGTGGACCGCTCCACACTTTCCAGCCCCCTGAAGTTCACCATGTGCTTCGCCGAATGGGAGGAAGGCTCTCCCTGGGATCCGCTGCATGTCGAGCGCGGCTTCAATCTGGAGGACTCGGTGGTGACCGCCTTCGCCATGACCAGCGGGCCGGTGCAGATCGTCGACCAGGAGTCCCGAAAACCCGATCAGATCGCAGGAACCCTGGGCCTCGGCCTTGAAGGCATGTTCCTGTCCAAGATCCACCGGATGCCGGTCGACGCCCTGCTGGTCGTCTGCCCGGAGCATGTCAGGACCCTGACCGTCGACGGGGACTACTCCAAGGCGCGGCTCCGGGAGCGGATCCAGACAGTGACGTCGCGGCCCCTGCGCGAGATGGTCTCCAACGAGATTTCCGGCGCGGGGATCCCCCTGGCGTCCGCCGCGAAGATGACCGAGGCCCAGTTGGCGACGCCGGTCCCGAAGTTCGCCAGCGACAAGAACATCCACATCGTCGTCGCCGGGTCGGAAGCGGGGAAGTTCTCCGCCGCCTTCCACGGCTGGGTGACGGGCGCCGCGGGCTCGACGGTCGTTTCCAGGAAAATCGATTGCTGATAGCGTCGCAACAACAGTTCGGAGGACGTCGATGACGACAATTCTGGATCCAACCGACGAGCGCGTCCCCGTCGCGCGGCAGATCACGCCGCGAACCGGGGACATCTCGGGTGTGATCGGCCTGCTCGACATCAGCAAGCCCCGCGGCAACGTCCTGCTGGACGAGCTGGAAAGCCTGCTGGCGGCCCGCTACCCGAAGGTCGCGGTCAAGCGCTACGCGAAACCCACCTTCGCCAAGCCCTGCCCCTCGGACCTGCGCCTGACCATCAGGTCGGAATGCACAGTCCTGGTGGAAGCCCTCGCCGATTGAGGATCATGCACGACGTGCAGTCTGCACGACACTGTGTGGTTCGAGATCCAGGGGCTTCCCGCCGTATCCATCGCCTCCAGCGAGTTCGCCGAGGCCGCCGAGGTTCAGCGCAAGGCGCTGGGCATGGACGGCGCACGGTATGTTCTTGTGGATCACCCGATCCAGGACGCCACGGATGACGAGATGCGCGCCAAGGCGCACCAGGTCATCGAGGCCGTGATCGCGGCGCTGACCGTCTAGGCGCGCCCGCGGTCCCCGCGACGGCAGGCGCAAGAAGGGCGCCGCGTCCTGACGCCGGTACGTGTCAGGCCCCGAGACGTTCCGTGGACATGCGCAGCGTGACGACGACGCCTGAGTTCAGCCAGGCGACGTCGGCCTCGCCGCCAAGGTCGTCCATGCCCCGCTGCAGAAGCTTGCTGCCAAACCCCCCGATGACCTCCGGCGCAACCACTTCAGGACCGCCCTGCTCGGTCCAGACAACCTCGACGGTCTCGCCCGGCGAGTCGCAGGACACATCCAGGGTTCCCTCCTCGCAGGAGAGCGCGCCATACTTCAGCGAGTTGGTGGCCAGTTCGTGCAGGACCATGGCCAGGGTCGTCGCCGCGCCTTCCCCGACCGCCATGCGCGGCACCGAGACACGTATGCGACCGCTGAAGGCGCCCATGTCGTCGTAGGGCGCCAGCAGGACCGTCAGGAGGTCTCCCAGCAGCGCCCCATGTTCGATTCGGCCGGGCAGAGGCCGCACCAGATCGTGGGCCCGACCCAGCGCCGCCAGACGGTGTGTCAGGTCCTTCGCCATCTCCGGCGCGCTGATCGCGGAGCGCGAGGTGATCGCGGTCAGGGCCGTGGCGATGGTCAGCAGGTTCTTGACCCGATGGCTCATCTCGCCGGCCAGCAGCTCACTGCCCTCTTCCGCCTGCTTGCGACCCGTCACGTCGAGGAAAACGCCGAACATCACCCGGCCGACGATGTCCGCGTCATCACCCTGGCCGCGCGCCGATATCCAGCGGACGTCGCGTCCGACCATGATGCGGAAGTCTATCTCGTACGGCCCGGTGATCGCCCGCGTGGCCGTGAAGGCCGCCCTCACCCGGTCACGGTCGGCCGGATGGATATGCGACGAAAGATCCTCGAACGAGACCTCGGTGCTCCGCGCCACGCCCCACAGGGTGAAGGCGTGGTCATCCATTGTGATCCTGTCGGTGTCGACGTTCCATGACCACAGGGCGACACCCGCCGCATCGATCGCCCGGCGTAACTGCTGTGCGCCCCACCGCCGACGTCCTGAACTTCGCGGCATGGACTGTATCCCCGGGGCGCAATGGCGCGTGGTCGGGGTCTTCCCATGAGGGGACCTTCGACGGCCAGCGCTATAAGCGGACTGCGCGCAATCGTCCCGAACAGCAGACCACCGCTCGAGGCCTATTGTGTCGGGCGCGAGATTCCATCGAGCGCATTGATCAGGCTGGAAATCGCAACGACGATCTGCGCTGGAACGAAAGGCTTGGCGATCATCACGCTGTGCGGGACGCCCTGCGCGGTCCATTCCTGTTCGCTGCCGCCGCTGACGTAGACAACGGGCAGGCCGGGCAGGACGCCGCGCACGTGGCGGCCGATCTCCCAGCCCGTGATTTCCCCGCCGAGATCCACATCGGTGACCAGGGCTTTCAGGACGGGCGCGAGGGTCTGCAGTTGCGCCATCGCGTCGGATCCACTGCCGGCGACGGCGACCTCATACCCGGCCTCACGCAACGCCACCTCCACCAGTTCATGGAGCAGCAGTTCGTCTTCAACGTAGAGGACGAGGGGTTCAGGCAGGAGCGACATGCTTGGATCCCCCTGGCGGGGGCTCTAAGCGGCCCCCTCGTTGAGCGCGGCCTGACGGCCACCCACCCACAACTCAGGTCGTGTCCCAATGTTCCCAGATCGGAAACTTCGTGGCGCGCCCCAGGCGGTCAGTACCCCGCCTTGCGGCCCGTCGGAGTCCCGTCGACGATCTGGTCCAGGTATTCGCTGAGGCCATAACCCACAAGGTCGCCACAGCGATACTCGGTCATGCCCTCGGTGATGCGGGTCTGCAGCTCCTGGCCGTCGGGCGTGGCGCGTCGATTGCGCAGCGGGATCAGTGACAGCACCCGACCGGTGATCTCGTAGGACTTGCCGCCTTCGGTCTTCACCTTCGCCCGCAGGGCGGTCTGGTAGTCGTTGGCGTCCCAGTCGCTGTCGATGACGCATTCCTCGATCAGGTCGTAGATCCCGTCGCGGAACACCATGCCCCCCTGCCGGGCGCCACCCTTCCCATCGCCGATCACCGACAGCATCAGGCCGAAGTCGCGGCCGAAGTTCATCGGGCACCAGCGGTACCAGTCGATGGCCTGCCAGTGGCGCGGGCCCCAGGACTTGTCGCGCAGGCCGAAGCCGTCGATCTCGAACCGCTCGTCGCCGACCGTGATCACGCCTTTCGCGGCGCAGTGCTGTTCGTAGTGGGCCTTGGCGAAGGACTTCTCGGGATCGATCTCGAGCGGCGAGCCATCGGCCTTCACCGTCTCGCCGCCGTACATCGGCGACACCCCTTCGTAGTCCAGTTCCACAGTGCAGGGGACGGAGGGATTGTTGCGGTAGGCGGTCTTCGGATCGGCCATCTCGTGCGGCCGTTCCATCAGCAGCGCCTTGCCGGTGTACGTGACCTTCAGGCGCTGGAACGGCTCGACCACCTCGACCCGCAGGCCGCCGGCGGCCATCTCGGTGTTGGCCGTGATCGTCGGCCGGGCGAAGGCGAAGGCGATCCGGCCGTCGGGCAGGTAGATGCACACACTGATCTCGGCGTACTGCTCGTTCGGCCGGTTGCCGATCCGGAACCACCCGCCCGCCTTCGACCCTGGATCGAAGACGTTGAAGTACATGCTTTCGTTGTAATTCTTGGCGTCGCCCGGATCGTGGGTGAACTCGTCCTCAGGTTCCAGGCGGGTCTTGAGACCAGCGGGTGTCTTGGCCATGGCGATAACCCCCAAAATCGTGGGGTTAAGGCTAGGCGACCTGACGTAGGGGCCGCCAACCCTTGGCTGGACTGGCTCGCGGCCGCAGGGTTCCACCCGCCAGGCGGCGGCGATCCGGATCGTCTCCGGCCCCTATGGCGGATCATACAGTTCGGAGCCGACCTTGCGGGCAAGGCCCACCACCTGCTGCAGCAGGGGCGAATGGCTTGCGGCGCGCGTCGTTGTCGCGGTCAGAACCAGCGTCATGCGCCAGGGGATCGGCAGGATCACCAGATCTCCCGCGTCGAGCTCGACCTGGGCCTCATGCCGCTGGATGAAGACAGTCGCCAGACCCAGTTTCGCGAGGCGCTTGAGAGTCGCGTCGTCCGTGCACTCGATCATGGAGTCCTGACGCACCCCGGCAGGAACATCACCCACGGCGCCCTGTGCGGTCAGCATCGAGGGTGTGCTGGCGCCGGCATTCGGATACCGCAGGAACTCCGCGATGCTGACCTTGCCGGCCTGCGCCAGAGGGTGGTCGGGGCTCGCGACCGCGACGATCGGGCTCCGGAAGACCTCGGTCTGGACGAAGTCCGCCTTGGGCAGTTCCTCCGCATAGGCGGCGATGAGAATGTCGTACCGGCCCGCGCGGAAGTCGTCCTGCAGCCGTTCGCGGCGATCCACGTCGAGCCGCACCTTCAGGCGGGGCCATCGCACCGCCATCGCCTCGGCGAAACGCGGCAGGAACACGGGACGCAGGGCCGGTCCCAGTCCAATCCGCAGTTCGCCGACCTGTCCGGCCAGGACCATCTCGATGTCGCGTCCGAGGCGCTCGGACTCGCCGATGATCGATCTGGCGCGGGCGGCGATCATCGCGCCAACCGGGGTCACCCGGGCGCCGGCGCCCGAGCGGTCGAACAGGCGCACGCCCAGTTCGTCCTCAAGTCGCGCGATGCTCTTCGACAGGGTCGGCTGGGCGATGCCCAGTTCGTCTGCCGCCTTCACGAAACTCCCCTGAAGGTGAATCGCGAGGACCTGACGAAGCTGGCGGACATCCATCGGAATTTCCCGGACGCGATCGAACGCCCCACGCGCACCCGGCCGACCGCATCAATATAGCCTTTGGCTATTGATGATTGGAATTGGTTTCATTTCAAGCCTGATGAGCCCGGCTGTATCCCGCCCCCAAAGAGCACAGTCTCTGATCAGGGGGATCTCCATGCACAATCGTCACATGTGGCTTGCCGCGGCATCGGCGCTCGCCATGGCCGGAACAGCCGGAACGGCCTTCGCCCAGGAGGGCAACGCGGTCGAAGAGGTGGTGGTCACCGCCCAGAAGCGCGCCGAGAACATCCAGGACGTGCCGCTCTCGATCATGGCGGTATCGTCCAAGGCCATGGAGGCCAAGAACGTCGTCAACGTACGGGGCCTGGAGCGGATCGTTCCCAACCTGCGTATCGACACCATCGCCCAGTCGGCGGGCGTGTCCCTGCGCATCCGCGGCTTCGGGGCCAGCTCGAACGCCGCCATCGACCCCAGCGTCGCGCCCTATATCGACGGCGTGTTCATTCCGCGCCCGGGCGCCGTCCTGACCACCTTCCTGGACGTGGAGAGCGCCGAAGTGCTGCGCGGCCCGCAGGGCACGCTCTTCGGCCGCAACGCGACCGTCGGCGCGATCTCGCTGCGCACGGCGGCGCCGGGCGACAGCTTCGCGGCCAAGGGCGCCGCCGAGATCGGGGCCTACGGGACCCACAAGGCCGAGGGCATGGTCAACGTTCCGGTCAACGACCAGCTTGCCCTGCGCTTCGCGCTGACCGCCAACGAGACCGACGGCTACATCAAGAACCGGCTCGACGGTAAGACCTACGGCTGGAGCGACACCGTGGCCGGCCGGGCAAGCGCCAGGGTGAAGCTCACCGACGACATCGTCTGGACGGCGCGTCTGGACTATGCCCGCACCAACGGCGACGGCGTTCCGCTTAACCAGGTCGACACCTCGACGGCCTCGGCCGCACAGCTTGCCAACTTCACCGCCAAGACCGGGCAACCGGGCGCCGTCCTGACCTATCCGCCCAGCCGCGAGATCTCGCAGGCGATGAACAACCTCAACCTGAAGGACCGCCAGTACGGCCTAACCAGCGACCTGAGCATCAACTTCGCCGGCGACTACACGGCGCGCCTGATCAACGCCTACCGGGACTGGAAGAACCTGCAGAGCGATGGCGACGTGGTGTTCACGCCCGTGGACCTGCTCAGCCGGGACTCGACATTCGACAGCCAGAGCCAGAGCCATGAACTGCAGATCCTGTCGCCCAAGGGCGCCTTGCTCGACGGCAAGCTCGATTTCGTGGCCGGCCTCTACTACTTCCAGGAAGACTACGAGATCGGTGAGAATTTCACCCTCGGCAGCCGCTACTGCGGCTTCGTGATCGCGGCGGCCGCGCCGGCCCTGCTGAACGCCTGCAACGCCGGCCCGAAGACCAATGCCGCCGTCGGCCTCTTCACCCAGAAAGCCAAGAGCCGCGCCGCCTACATCCAGGCGACCTATGCGATCACCCCGACCCTGGACCTGATCCTCGGCGCGCGGGAGACCAAGGACACCAAGTCGGGCGGCTTCGTGGAGGCCATCACCAACCCGGCGGCCGCCCTGCTGCGGGTGAACGAGACGACGGCCCTGAAGTTCAAGGACAGCCAGCCCTCATGGCGGGCGAACCTCAGCTGGCACGTCACCGACGACGTCCTGGCCTTCCTGACCTATTCGACCGGCTACAAGTCGGGCGGCCTGAATTCGGCGGGCGGCGCCTCGGCCCTGGGCCAGAAGCGCCTCTTCGCATCGGAAACATCGAAGGACTGGGAAGCCGGCGTGAAGTCGGTCTTCTTCGACCGCAAGCTGCTGCTGAACGTGACGGCCTACCGGACCGATCTGGACGACTTCCAGGAGCGGTCGTTCGATGGGGTCAGCTTCATCATCCGCAATGCCGGCTCGGTCCGCGCCCAGGGCTTCGAGCTCGAAGGTCAGGCCCGGCCGATCGAGCACGTCGCGATCGACTTCGGACTGGCCTACCTGGACTCCACCTTCACGGCCAACCGGACCGCGCCGGGCCTGCCCGCGTGCAACAACTCGGCGACATCGTGCAAGACGGTCCAGGACCTGACCGGCAAGCGTACGACCTTCGCGCCGAAGTGGCAGGGCAACCTCGGCGCGGAATACACCACCAGCCCGTTCGCCGGCGGCTTCACGCTCTCTGTTCGAGGCGACATGTCCTACACGGGCAGGGTGTTCTCGACGAACGACCTGAACCCGCAGGGTGTGGTCGACTCGTTCACCCTGTACGGCGGCCGGATCGCCCTCACGAGCCCTGACAAGAGCTGGAATGTCGCGCTCTTCGGTGAGAACCTGACCAACGAACACTACTTCCGGAACAAGTTCGTCCACACGCTGGACGCGATCTACGGCGTTCGGGTCCCGGCCACGGGCGCGACCCTCTACCGCGCCTTTGTCGGCGCCCCGAGAACCTGGGGTCTTCGCGCCGCCAAGACGTTCTGAGTTGTCCCCGGGGGCGCCCAGCTGCGGCGCCCCCGGGATTCTCGACCGGACCCGCACCAGAGGTCCGGCGAAACAGGGAGCCGAGAGATGACCATGCTTCGCTATCTGGCGCCTGCCGTCGCCGTCGGGCTCCTGGTCGGGGGCGGCGCCGTGGTTGGCGCGGGCGTCCAGGCCAGGGCGCCAACAGCCGCGGCCCCGTCACCCTCCGCGGCGCGGGCCGGACCGAAGGCGGCCGCAGGGCCCGTGCGCCTCCCGGGCTACAACACCGACCGCAACGCCTACTTCGGTGACCTGCACGTTCACACCTACCTGTCGAACGACGCCTACATCTTCAACGTCCGCCGCACGCCGGACGACGCGTACAGGTTCGCCAAGGGAGAGGTTATCGGCCACGCGAACGGCATGCCGGTGCGCCTGGCCGGGGGCCCACTGGACTTCGTGGCGGTCACCGACCACGCCGAGTACATGGCGGTGATGCGCGATGCCGGCGACCGCAGCAATCCGCTCTCGAAACTGCCGTTCAGCGCGGGGCTGTTCAGCCCGGATCCCGCAGAAATCATGCGCATGTTCGATCGCTTCGTGGCGGCGCGGCAGGGCGGAACGTTGCCGAAGGAATACCTGGATCCGCAGATCACCTCGCGCGCCTGGGCCGAGGTCCGTGAAGCTGCTGCGCGCCACAACCAGCCCGGCCGGTTCACCACCCTGGTCGGCTATGAGTTCACCTCCGCACCCGATGGCCGGAACCTGCACCGCAACGTGATTTTCCGGTCCGCCAATGTGCCGGACGCACCCTATTCCGCCAGCACCTCGACGGATCCCGAGGGACTGTGGCGGACCATGGACGGCTGGCGGGCCAGGGGCATCGAGGCCCTGGCCATCCCGCATAATTCCAACGGCAGCGACGGACTGATGTTCGACAGCGTGCGACGCAATGGACAGCCTGTCGACAAGGCCTACGCGGACCTGCGCGCCCGCAACGAGCCACTTGTGGAGATAACCCAGATCAAGGGCACGTCAGAGACGCACCCCTCGCTCTCGCCGAACGATGAGTGGGCGAACTTCGAACTGATGGAGACCTACATCGGCCGGGCGCGGCCGGTCACGAAGTTCCAGGGCGGATATGTGCGTCGCGCCCTGATGGACGGTATCGTCTATCGTCAGACACTGGGCGCGAACCCGTTCAAGCTGGGCTTCATCGGATCGTCCGATACGCACAACGCCGCCCCGGGCAGCGTCGAGGAGCCGAACTACTTCAGCAAGACCGGCCGTCCGGATGGCACGCCTGCCCTGCGCGGGTCGGCGCCGCAGAATGGAGTCTGGGACGAGGCCTCAATGTCGGTGGCCGCCGCCGGCACGAGCGGGCCATTCCAGAGCTGGGGCGCCTCTGGCCTGGCGGGTGTCTGGGCCGAGGAGAACAGCCGCGAGGCGATCTATGCGGCCATGCGGCGCAAGGAGACGTTCGCCACCTCGGGTCCGCGGATCAAGGTGCGGTTCTTCGCCGGCTATGACTTCCCGGCCGATGTGATGGCCCGCACCGACGCGGTCCGGCAGGCCTATGCGCATGGCGTGCCGATGGGCGGCGACCTGCTGCCGTCCAAGGGACGGGCGCCGAAGTTCCTGCTCTGGGCCGTGCGCGACCC
>CAUJHW010000072.1 GCA_963205005.1 Pseudomonadota bacterium | reverse complement strand
GTCTACGCCGAATTCCGGCCAGTCCGGGACCTCGTGCTCCTCGACACGACCCGCTTCTCAGCCCCGCCGAAAGAGCTGAACCTATTTGCCCGCGACCATCTGCGCCGCCTGAACCAATGGCGGTTCATGCAGAGCTTCATGACCGAGATCGCCAAGCCGATATCGCGGGATGACGAGCCCTTCGACTATGTGGCCACTCAGGTCGTCGCCGAGTATCTGAACTCCGTTCATGAGGTCCGTGTAGGCAAGGAGAAGCGCCACATTGATGGGATCGTCTACCGGTCCGCCCAGCGGCCCGCCGGGTCGAACGTCGTCCTGCTCGGTGAGGCAGCGCGCACCCGAACCGTTGCAAATAAGACTAGCCGACGCGCGCCGAGCTTCGGCATCGCCGATCTCCTCAACACCCCGACGCTTGGCCCGCCAGCGCTGCAACTTGTCCGGGAGAGCGTTACGGTGACGCGTGTGGAGGCCGTCGAATACCCTTCTGGCGATACGATCCCGCTACGATGGTTGCCGGCGCGGCCACCCGCGCAGGGCGCTGATCCCGAAGAAGCGTTCGAGGATCTCTCCAATCTCGGCGAGGGCCCCGCCGACTACTTCTGACCGTGACCATTCCAGGAATGCGACGCCGCTTGCCAGTTCGGACTGCTCAGCGCAACCGCCTGCGAGGCGGGGCATGTTGAGCTCCGTGACGACAGCGCGCGAGCGAGCGGAGATGTCCTTCGCCGCCTGTTGGCTCGATGGCGGCGAGTTGCCAGAGCCGTCTTCCGCCATGCCTATCGAGCTCACGTCCCAAGGCCTAATATGGCTCGGTCGAGCATCAGCGCAGCGACGCCGACCAGGCCTTCATATGCGCAAAGGGGATGATGTCCGGATCGTCGCAGATGACGGGGAACCGACTGATCACATAGTGATGGATCGTCGGCAGGCCGAGCTTGTCCTTCAGCAGGTGCTCGCGTCCGAACTCCTTGGCGAGAGCCCGCCGGTGACTCTTGACGACGGCGATGTTGTAGCGGGCATAGCGCGCGGGCTGGCCCTCGATAAGTCTGTTGTCGATCGAAGTGTTCTTGCACTGGAAATTGTGGATCGCGCCGTCACGCGTCATGACGACGTCGAACTCCTTGCGCTCTATCCGCCGGACCGGCGTCGGCGCGAAGCCGACTGCCTCGAGAATTTGTCGGACCTTCTTCTCGAAAATGAAACCGGAGCGGATTTGGAAGCGCTTCCGGCGGTCGAGCACCCGGTTCTTCCAGTCGTTGAGGAAGCGGGTCACTAAGGTGACGTTTGTAACCAGTTGGTCGCCGATGCGAATGAAGGGCTGGTGGCCATTGATGGCGCCGGCAGGGTCGAACCCCTCGTGCACGAAGGTCGCCCGGCTGAGCGCCGGCCAGAGCCTCGCGTAGTGTTCGACCGCCGCCAGGAAGGGCTCAGCGGGCGCAGTGACCACGTGGGCTTGGGGTCCGCGCAGCAGGGGCAGCAGCAGCTCACGCACCGCCGCGAAGCTCGTGCCTGCCAGGTCGAATTCGGCGTAGGCGATCTCGATCAGCGCGATCTGGTGGACAACCTCAGCCTTCGAAAGGAGCCGACGGGGGTCGAGATGGTCGCTAGTTGGGAAATCGCCGACGACGCCATGATGGAGCATGTCGAGGACCGAGACCCGCTCCGGGTCCATTGCCCCTTCATCCAATAGGTCGGCCGTGCGGGTGGCGCGATAGCGGACGCCGTCCGATTCCACCTCGTAGTCCTGAGACAGGTAAGCCAGCATGCGCATCTGTGAAAGGTCGATGAGAGGGCCGAACGCCTGTTCGACGAGCGTCACGAACGGGACGAGGTCGTAGCTTGTCCGAGCCTCGATCTTGCCCCGGCAAAGCTGTGGCATCACATAGAGCAGGGCCACGATGCGCCGTCGCCGCGTGTGTAGGTAGCCTGCCGCGGCCCCGACGGTGTCGAGTCCGAGTTGGAGGCCGTTCGCAGCGCAGGCGGAATCGAAGGCATGCAGCAGGCGAAGGACCTCCAGGATCCGGGTCTCGATCCCGCCATCAAATAGGCCCTTGATGGCGTCGCCCAGCCAGCCGGCCCTCAAGCCGACGGCCATCCTGAGAGGCATGTCGACGATCGCATGGTGGAGACCGTCGTCGTCGAGCGGTTCGGTCGCGAGGTTGATGAGCTCCTCAGCGCCCTGGAGGATGCGATGCCAGCACTGGGGGGTGACGATCGGGTCGTAGGGCGCCAGTTGCCTGGCGATTTCCCCAGACGTCCGGATGATCTCAGCGTCGAGCGCGCTGATCAGGGGAGGACCTGAAAGGTGGCCTTTGAACATGTGCGACTTCGGACCCAGCGGTCGGTAGGGTACCATTAACACGGCGGGGTGCACAGGGAGTCGGGCACACTTGGGGAAGGTCTTCCCCTGCAGCCGAATCGTGTCGTCTTGGCCGACCCCTTCGGGCGGGGCGTGCCTCGCAACGCTTTGGAATGGCGAGCGTCCGCCGGACCTGTTTGACATCTGGTCTCGCGGACGGGCCGAGTCGCCGGCGGTGGTCTGCGGCCAGGCGGATAGTAAGGTCTGGTTAGACGTGGACGCGGACGTCGTAGCCCAGGGAGCGGAGCGACTTGCTAGTGCGGCCATTGCGCGGTGGGTAGAGATCAGGAAGCGCCCAGCCGACGATCTCACCCAAGCCGCTGACGCCGAGCAGCTCCACCTTTCGGCGGTTGTCGGTGAGCGCCTCCCACATGCGATGCGGAACCTCCTCCGGTGCGCCGCCATAGAGGACGAAGGCCAAGGCCTTCGCGACCGGTGCGCCCTTCCCAGCCGAGTCCCGCCAGATGCGCCGGGCCAAGGCCTCTGACTTGGTTTCCATCGAATGCAACTTGCCGTCCGGCAGCCCGACTCGCGCGTTCCTCACACGGCGCGCGTATTCCCGGCTGGCGTGCACGTGCCATAGGGCGTCGGCGAAAACGTCCTCGGTCATGTTCGCCAAAGAGGCCTCGGAGAACACCTGGCGTAGCATCGGCGACACCTCGTTCAGCGTACGCTGCTCATCGTTGCCGCTGGGAAGTGATCGCCACCAACGCGCGGCCTCCGCCAGCGCTTGGTCGGGCGCCTTCTTGTTGCGCTCATAGTGCCGTTCATAGTCGGCGGCGCGACCGTTGAATGTCCGTTGGTAGTAGTGCGCATGGAGGAACTGGTCGGCCTGTGCGCCCAGCGGCGCGTCGGCCGCGACCCAGTTAGGTCGGAACTCCGGACTGCCGACAAGGTCTGCGATATTGCGGATCGTCTGTAGGGTGGCGATCCATTCCTGCAGGAACTCGTCCCTGGCCTGGCTGCTGGCCGCTGCCGTGCTGACCCGGGTCAGGCCGTCGAATTTCTTGACTAGGTCGGTGGCGAGGAAGGCGTCATCGGCATCTTTATGCTCCCGCCGTCGCCGCTGAAGTTCCAGGCTCCGCCGCTCCAGCAGCTCGTAGAGTTCCTTGGTCAGGGGTGAAGCCTCCGCATCGATCTTGGCGAAGAGCCGATCGAGTTCGAGCGCTTGGCCGGAGTCCTCCAATTCCTCCTCCGTCAAGAAGATACCCGCCTCGACGTTGTTGTACCAAGCTGCTTGGGTGAGGTTCGCCGAGCCGATGTAGGCTCCGTAGCCTCGCCACCAGATGACCTTGGGATGGAAGGCGCGGACAAGCTTGCAGCTGTAGCGGGCAGCCCTTCTATCCAGGAATCGCTTGAGGATCGGGACCGCCACCGGCACGGCCTCGTCGAAGCGACCCCAGAACCGCAGCGGCACGTTGCGGTTCCAACACCAGTCGAACAGCAGGTCCTCGCTCGTGGCGTAGGCGACGGCGGCATCCACCCGCTCCACCTCGTCGCTGGCGTTCTCCAGGATGCCACGCAGGTAGAGGCCGTTCACGCCTCCCAGCACCAACTTCATCGACTTCCCCCACGCGCTACATGACCAGTCAACTTCCCTGCCGCTTGTGACGCGGCCAGAGCGTTGGTGAAAAGACCCTCATCGTCGATCTCGTCTTCACCATGATCGTCCAAGGCGTCAGCCGCGTTGGCGCAGGCGGATGGCAGTGCGAACGTCCTGGGCGTTGGCAACGCTGGTTTGCAGCTGCTGCCGGAACTCCTGGAACACGGGGGCTTGGCCCTCGGAGTCTTCCAAGGTCAACAGCACCGCGAACGGCACGCCCTCGGCCGGGAACTGGGCCTCGGCCCGGACCAAGCTAGTCACCTCCAGGCGCCATTGGGACGATTCACCCTTCTCGGCGAACGTGGAGGCATACTGCTTGGACGGCCACCATTTCAGACCGTGGTCGATCAGCGCCCTTTCGGGGACCGCCAGCTTGGCCGATCCGGGCAGGTACTTAGCGTCGATCTGGTTTAGAAAGCGCGCGCTCCCGTCGGGGGCGGGAGCGGCCTGGAGCTGCTTGAGTGAAGCTTCCAGGTTGACGCGCACGAACTCCGCGCCGAACGCCGGATCGAGCGGCGGCGAATAGACCAGAGTGATCCGGGCCCGCCCCGAGCAGCTACCATCGTCCTGCACTAGGCTTTGCGGCCAGGCGAACGGAAAGCGCAGGATCACGGGCTTGCGTTCGCCGATGCTCAAGCGACTCTGAAATAACAGGGTGATCTGGTGATCGTCGGTTTCCAGCGTGTCGACGACCTGGGCCGGCTGGCCAAAGCCTGCGAACTGGCGAGCGATGTCCTTCAAGCCGCGCTTACTCAACGGCTCGGGCATCGCCGCGTGATGCAGCAGCAGGGCTCGCAACGCCTCGGTATTGAGCCCCCCTTGCGTCGCGGCGTCCAGACCTGCCAGTATCCTGGCCACCAGGGGCGCGGCGTAGCTAGTGCCGATCACGTCTTGGCGGCGGCCATCCGGGGTGATCGAGGAAAGGCCCGTTCGATCGCCAGGCGCGCCGCCGCCGGCCCCGCCATAAGCGGCGACGTCCGGCTTGATCCCGACCTGCAACCCCGGGCCGCGCGTAGTGTAGACAGTCGGTGCGCCGGCAACCTGCTTGGTGAGCGGCGGGTTGAGCGCCCCCACCGAGATCGAACGCACGCTTTCGGCGGGCTTGAAGATCGTGTCGGGCGACGTGCGGGCGGCGAAGTAACGTACGACGTCGACCGGACGCTTTGGCCAGGGCGAGCGCGACTGCGAGCGCGATAGGTTGCCCGCCGAGTTGACGAAGATCACGCCATAGGTGTCGGCGATCTGGTCCAGCCGCGAGGCATAGATGCTGTAGCGGTGGCGCTCAACGTCGGACACCGCGTTGATCGACAGGTTGAAGACGCGGACTCCATGCTGCTCTTTGGCCTCGGCGACCGCCTGTTCGATCTCTTCGAGGAAGTCGTTGAAGCCCCGGCTGTATTTGGCCACGAACGAGCCCTTGGGATAGAGCGGCGCGTCGTAGATCAAGCAGCCATTGGCTTCGGACGTCACATAGGCAGTATTGGTCAGTTGCGGGAGGCAGATCAGGCCTGCCACGCTAGTTCCGTGAGCGGGATTGTATTCGTCCGGATTGAGGTAGTCGAAACGCCCGATCACCCATTCGTTCAGCGCGGCCCCGACCCCGGAGTCGATCACCCCGACCACCGGATAGGTCGCGCCGACCACCGGCGTGGGGATAGTCAGCGGCTCGCCGTCCAGCCGCAGGCCTTCATCGGCGCTCAGGGTTTCTTCGTCGGTCAGCTGCAGCAAGACCGGAGGGGAGATCGCCCGCACTAAGGGGTGGGCTTGCAAGGCGGCCAAGACCGCCTCGTGACGCTCGGGATCGCGATCGATCGGCGCGGGCGGCGGCGCGGGCGCTAGGTCGGCGCGCGTCAGTTCAGGGCGGTTGTCGACCAGGGCCGGTTGATCGGCGCGGGTGATCTGCAGCTCAAGCACCGGGGTGCGGCCGATCGCCGACATCACGTAACTGCGCGCCCCGGTCCCTAAGGAGAACAATACCTGTTCGAGGGTACGACGCAGGGTGATCCTGCCCAACGGGTCGTCAGCGATGACCCGATCATCAGGAGTCTCGAACAGCTCGACCTGATAGCCCGAGATCGTCCGGGGATCGTCGAACGCGGCCAGGGCCGCCGACACCGAGAAGGCCCGCTTCTGTTCGGGCGGCACGATCTCGATTAACTCGACCGCCCCGACCTCCGCGCGCGCGATGCTTGGTGCCTTATAGGGCTTGTCGTCGGTTCGGCGGTGCTTGATCTCGACGGTGAGTTCGGCCTCCTGAAGACGTCGCTTGAGGCCTTCCAGATAGATGAGTGGGGCCCGGAAATAGAGCGTACCGACCGCCTCGGCGCCGACGCAGGGAAACTGGTCGGGTTTGAACAGCCAGCGGGGGCGATAGGACTTGGCGAGGGCCTCGGCGCGCATCTGCACCCGCAAATAAGTCGCCGGTCCAAAGGGGCTTTTTTCCAGTTCGGCGATTACCGCATCCACCGCGGCGATCAGCGCCGCCTTGTGATCGGCGAAGGCGCGATCGGCGCCGTCAAAGAAGTCTCTGTTGCGCGGCGGCTGGCCAGGCTCCGGCGCCTGATGGAAGTCGGTGTCGTTGAGGATAATCTGGACGGGGTTATTGGACATGGGTCAGCTCCGTCATCGACAGATGGCGCCGGGCTTTCTTCAGCTCGCTGATCCGCGACTGGCCATAGCCGGTGGCCTCCCCAATCTCGGTCTGCTTCATCGCGAAATCCGCGTCGTTGGCGATGAAGCTGATGAAGGTCTCGGGGTCGGTCGCCAGGATCCGAGCCGGGAGATGATCGTGATAAGGCGTGCGGGCCAGGACCACGCTCAGGGCCCTAAATAGAGCCGGCCCGTCATGGGCCTCGCCCTTCAGCGCCAAAGTGCGCTTGGTTGCCGCACAAATGCGCTCTAGGTCCGCGCCCGAGCGTCCGACTAGGCAATAGGCGAAGATGCGCAGGGTCGATGGTTCGGCCGCGATGGGTTGCAGGAAGCGCGCGATCAGTTGCTCGCGGGCCCCAAGTTCCGGGTCGCCCATGTGCACGTGTGTCTCGAACCGGCGCCAGACGGCCGGATCCAGGAGGCGATCATGGTTGGTGATCGCCATGGTGATCCCAAACTCGCGCCGCATGTCTAGGTTCTGCAGCAGGGTGTTCACCACGCGCTTGATTTCGCCGATCTCCTGAGGGTCATCGCGGAGCTTGGCCAGGGCATCGAACTCGTCCAGCAGCAGCACGCAAGCATAGCGATTAGCGAAGTCGAACAGGTTGGCGATGTTGCGCGCCGTGGTGCCCAGGAACGACGAGATCAGACCGTCTATGCGGGCGGTGACCAGAGGCAAGCCGAGACGCTGGGCGATATAGTGGGCGGTGACGGTCTTGCCCGATCCGGGCGGGCCGTAGATCAGTAGGGTCCGCGTCGGCTCCACGCCGACCGATTGAAGGGCCGCGGCGTTGCTCCATTCCTGCAGCAGGCCGTCGATCGTCTCATGCAGCGCCTCGCCATAGATCGGCGCCTGGGCGTCGCCTCGACCAAAGGTGATCGTGCAAAGGCGCGCGCCGGTTTCGCGGTCGATGGGAGGATTGACGTCGGGCGCCAGGCGCTCGCCGGAGACCAACGTGCGCGAAACCTCGACCCGGCTGGGCGTGATGTCCCTGGCCTCCTCCACGGAATCGAGCAGACGCTCCAAGGTCGCGGCGTCTTTGACGTCGCCGGCTTTCTCCAGGCGCTCGCGCAGACGCGTCACCTGTTTGCCCACGGCGGCGCGGTCTCCGCTCAGCGCGGCGCGAACTATGCTCTGCACGACGGCGAAATGGTCCATGCGCGATATCCAAATTTGAATCTAACTATTCACAATAATTATCGGCAATATCGCCATTCATCAACCTAATATTTCAACAAATATCGACGGTTCGCGACGCTGAATCGGCTAACTGGTCGAATTTATCGGCACTTCCCGGCGGCGCGAGTTCGACGGATCCTCGAAAGCTGTCGGCCGTGGTTCATGGCGCAGGGGCACGCTAGTTGAACGAGTGTGGATCCCGTTTCTCTTCAGCGGCGTGCTGGCGTCTACCTCGCCCCTGATGCGGTTAGCAGAGAGCTCGTGATCGCAACGTCCGCTCCTCGACGACTAGGCTAGGTCAGCTCCTGATGCGTTGCCGTTGAAGTGGCGGCCACGGACGGGGGCGGGCTCGCTGAAGGGCGCTAGTAGCGATGCGCCGGGGCCGGGCAGATTGTGCAAGCGTAGCCCTCCAACCGCACCAGGGACATGAGATCGTTAGGTGGATCGAGGATAACATAGTTCACGCCGGCCTGCGTCTTCGTCGAGCCGTAGCGGATTGCGTGGAAACCCGCCGAGCGGGCACAGTCGGCGACGTACCGCGAGAAGACATATTGCCGTTTGATCCAGCCATCGCCTGTCCTAGGGGCACCTAGAAGAGCCGAGTTCGCCAGGGCGTCGAAGAGGTCCGAATCCACGGATTCACCGTCAGCGCGGATGAGGTCGAAGATCTTAAGGGGCGCCATAATCCGAAGCGTTCCTACGAGGCAGGCTTGGCCGACAGCGCCGAGTTCCGCGGCGGCGACCGCCCCGGCGTCGGCGAGGTAGAGCATCGGGACGCCCGCGTGGTTGAAGCGACCTTCGCTGGTCGCAGACGCTGGGGCCGGCCCATACGTGGCCGGATCGTCGGGCGGCTGGCGAAGATGGGCGACGTCGTCGGCAAGCCTGGCGCGGTAGAGGGGTTGCGTAAGAGCCTCGACTTTTGCGCGGGCTCCCTCCGCGCGGACTTCTGCGAGCACGCGCTGGGCGAAGCTGTGTTCGAGCAAAAGAAACGGCGTCACGCTGCCGATGGTGATAAGGGCGTCGATGTCGTCTTCCATATCGCGGGCGTCGCTAAACCGGTGCTCGAAGAGATAGATGTTGGCGCTGTCAAAAGTCAGGCAGCGAGGACACTGCACGAGCCTTCGCAGCGACGAGTACTCTGCGGGCGACCACGCACCCGACAAGCGTGACTCGTCGACCGCCCAATGCGTTTCCATGGACATCAGCTCGGTTCCGTCGCGACGGAATGTGACATCCGGCCAGTGGGCGCGGAAATCGGCGTAGCAGTTGTCGCAGCAGGCGATACTCGACGAAAAAGACGAGTCGAGTTCGTCGGAGAACGCGTCGTTGAACGAATCTGCGTCCTCCGTGGAAATCGGGAGGTACGGGCCGTAGCCGGACGGAAGCTCGACGGCTTCATCCAACCCGCAGGGTCGTGTGATGTAGCGCAGCTGGATCCTCCATAGCTGACAGCCCCCGAACCTGTGCCAGCCTCGCTTACGTTGCCGCAAGGCAGACGTCAAAATGCTCGGGCGCGGGCCGATGGAGCCGCGTTGAATGGACCACGCGAACAGACGGGCCGCGGAAACAATGCCGAGCTGAATGCCCTGACCGCGCCAGACAATTGAAGGCATGTGACACGATCACACGAACGTCTGCAATCTGGAGGGCTTATAGTGTCAGCAAATGGCGCATCTCGGACCGTCGCTCTGGGGGAGTACCTCGCAGTGACGCCCAGCATCGTCCCAAAAATAGTGTCCGCTCGCTCGGTGATGACCCGGTGGTGACCATACTCGATCACTCAGGCTTTGGATGGACGAATACTTTATAAATTCAATCGTATATGCGTCGACCATCCAAGTCAGACACTACCTCTACTGGGACATCGAGCTGGAGGCTTAAGGCGCCTCAGTCCGTCAGGAACGGCACCGGCCGGCGCTCGTGTTCGGGCACCCTTAGCGGGCGGTCGACGGGCGGGAAGGCGCGCTGGGGGCAGTCGTTTCGCTCGCAGATCCGGCAACTGACCCCGATCCGCGCGGCGGGCCCGTCGAGACTGAGACCGTCGGCGTAGACCATCTCCCGAGCATGGGCGATCTCGCAGCCGAACCCCAGCACATAGCGGCGGTCCGGCGTCAGGTAGCGGCCCGAGGGCTTGGAGACCGCCCGGGCCACCGACAGATAGCGTGAGCCATCCGGCATCTCGGCCAGCTGCACCAGGAAGCGGTCCGGCGCGCCCACGGCGTCGTGGACGTTCCACAGGGGGCAGGCTCCGCCGAAGCGGGCGAAGCGCATGCGGGTGGCGCTGTGGCGCTTGGTGATGTTGCCGGCGTGGTCCATCCGCACGAAGAACAACGGGGTGCCGCGCAGGCCGGGCCGCTGCAGGTTGCTCAGCCGGTGGCAGACCTGCTCCAGGCTGGTCTGGAACTGCAGCGCCAGATGCTCGACGTCGTGGCGGTGCTGGCGGGCCGCGTCGCGGAACGGGCGGTAGGGCATCAGCAGCGCCCCGGCCGCATAGTTGCTCAGGCCCACGCGGCAGACGTCGATGGCCTGGGCGGTGCGGAAACGTGCCCGGTTGAGCTCGGCCTCGATCAGCCCGCCCAGCTCGGTCTCGGCCAGGTGATAGGCCAGCTGGAAGCGCTGGGTCTCGGCCGGCTGGGCGGGATTCACCGCCAGGCCGCGGGTGTCGGGCCGGTAGCGGCGCATGACGTCGCCGGGCGCGTCGCGGGTGACGCGCACGCCCAGGCGGTCGCGCAGGTGCGCCTCCAGTCCGTCGGCGCCCTCGCCGGTGACGCCGATCCGTTCCGCGAGCGCCTCGGCGGCGCGGTCCAGTTCGTCGATGTAGTTGTCCTTGTCGTGGAAGAACTCGCGCACCTCCTCGTAGGGCAGCAGCGAACTGGCGGCGGTCGCCTCGTCCAGGCCCACAGCCTGTTCGGTCAGGCTCAGGCGTTCGGCCAGACGCTGGTTGGCGCGGTGCAGGTCGAGGAACCGGCGGGCGAAGCTGGGCGCCTGCTGGGCCACCTGGCGCACGTCGCCCAGGGTCACATGTCCGTGTGGCGAGCCCGATTCCGCGATGGCGGCGCGCAGGTCGGCGATCATCCGCTCGTTCTCGTGCGCCTCGAAGGCTTCCATCGGCGTGTCGAAGGTCTGGGTCAGCGCCAGCAGCACCCGCGACGTCGCGGGCCGCTGGTTGGCCTCGATCTGCGAGAGGTAGCTGACCGAAATTCCGAGCCGGGCCGCGCAGGGTTCCAGCTTCAGGCCGTGCTCCAGTCGCAGGGCGCGCACCTGGGGTCCGACAAAGAGCTTCTGGCGCATTTCACAACTTTACAAAACGAAGCCACGAGGTCGCCAATTCTTCGCACGATCTCGTTTGAAATCCACCCGTTTACCGCGTCTAGCTGCAGGCGGTCGGATACGTACAGTTTTACATCCGAAGCGATCGCACCGAGCCCGCCGAGCGCCGGCGAAGGGTTCGGACTCCGAACGGGAACGCAGATGATCTCGAGCAATCTCCGCCACCTTCCGCGTCTGGGCCTCGGTGAGGCCTGCCAGCTCTACGGCTTCACGCCGCGAGCCCTGCGCTTCTATGAGGAGCGCGGCCTGGTGCAGGCCCAGCGCGACCGCCTGAACTGCCGCTACTTCGACGGCGCCGCCCGCCAGCGGCTGGCCTGGATCGCCGACCTGCGGAAGGCTCAGCTGTCCCTGCCGGATATCCTGGAGATCCTGGAAGCCGAGGACGAGGGCGGCTGCGGCCGTGATCTGGCGCTGGAAAAGCTGGCGGCCCGCCGCCGCGACCTGGAACGCCAGGCGGCCAATGTGGAGGCCGTGATCGGGGCGCTTACCCGCGAGCCGCCGACCACGCGGCGCCTGACCTCCGCCGCCTGAGGCGTCAGCCGATCAGTCGCCGGACTGCGGCTTCCAGAACCTCCCGCGCGCGCTCGGGCGTCAGCCCCTGCTCGCGCCGAAGCCGCGACCAGGCCTCAAAGCTCATCAGGAGGTCGAGGGCTTCCAGCTTCAGCGGATCGCCGGTGACCTCAGCCGGCAGGGCCCGTTCGAGCTTGGCCCGAAGCTCCGTCGCCAGCCGGTCGGCATCCCCGCCAAGGAACTTCGAGCGGTGACGGAAGGCGTCGGCGGCGCGCCGGTAGGGGCCGATGGTCTCGAAGGCCTGGGCGCGGCGTCCGATCAGTTCCAGAACCCGGTCAGGCCAGGTCGCGCCCTGAAGCGGCGGCTCGATGATCCTGCGGAGCTGGGCCTCGATCACCGCGGACATCTCGCGATAGAGGCTGTCCATGTCCTGGAAGTGCCGGAAGACGGTGCGCAGGCCCACGTCGGCGCGGGCGGCCACCTGCTCTGCGCTGGGGGCGATCTGGCCGTCGCGGATGATGTCCATCATTGCCGACACGATCCGCGCGCGGTTGTCCTGACCGCGCTGGCGGCGGCCGTCGAGGGCCGGCGGCGGGTCGGCCGATGAGGCGGGGTTGCTCATGGGCTCATCTCGCCTGCGCCGGGCGCGGGTGTCGAGACGCCATTTGCGGGTCGGCTTGACGATGGCATATAGTGGCATTCATAATGCCATTAAATATTCAGCAGGGACGACGGACATGCAGGTTCTGAGAACGCCGGACGCGCGCTTCGAGGGGCTTGCGGACTGGCCCTATGCGCCCCGCTATCACACGGTGACCGACGCCGACGGAACGGCGATGCGGCTGCACTATGTGGACGAGGGTCCGCGCGATGGCGCCCCCGTGCTGCTGATGCACGGCGAGCCGTCCTGGGCCTATCTGTACCGGAACATCATCGCCGGGCTGGTGGCGAAGGGTCACCGGGTGATCGCGCCTGACCTGATCGGCTTCGGCCGGTCCGACAAGCCGGCGCTGCGCACCGACTACACCTACGAGCGCCATGTGGCCTGGATGAGCCAGTGGCTGACCGGGCTGGACCTGAAGGACCTGCGGCTGTTCTGCCAGGACTGGGGCGGCCTGATCGGACTGCGCCTGGTGGCGGCCTTCCCGGAACGGTTCGCGGGCCTGGTGATCGCCAACACCGGCATGCCCACCGGCAGCGGCATGTCCGAGGGCTTCAAGAGCTGGCTCGAGTTCAGCCAGACCGTGCCGATGATGCCGATCGGCGGGATCGTCAACATGGGGACAGGCCGGAACCTCACCGACGCCGAAGTCGCCGCCTATGACGCGCCGTTCCCGGACGAGACTTACAAGGAAGGCGCCCGCCAGTTCCCGACCCTGGTGCCGGTGACGCCGGAACATGCCTCGGTCGCCGAGAACATCGAGGCCTGGAAGGTGCTTGAGGCTTTCGAAAAGCCCGTGGTCACGGCCTTCAGCGACGGCGATCCCGTCAGCAAGGGCGGCGATCTCCCGATCCAGGCCCGTATCCCCGGCGCCAAGGGACAGCCCCACGTCACCCTGAGCGGCGGCCACTTCCTGCAGGAAGACAGCCCCGCCGAGATCGTCGAGATCCTCGACGCCCTGATCGCCCGCAGCTGAGGACAACGCCATGAATGTCGAAAACCAGGTGATGCCGTCGCCCCAGCAGGCCATGGCTTTCTTCGGTGGAACCGAGGACGGGCCGTTCGTGATGGTCAACCTGCTGAAGTTCAAGTCGAAGGCCGAGTACGAGGACGGCTCGCCGTCCGACCTGACCGGTGCAGAGGCCTATGCGATCTACGGCGAGGGTGTTCGCAAGCTGGTCGAGGGCCTGGGCGGAAAGGTGCGGTACTCGGGCGACGTGACCGGCCTGCTGCTGGGCGAGGTGGACGATCTGTGGGACATGGTGGCCCTGGCCGAATATCCGTCACTAGCCGCCTTCCGCGAGATGGCCCTGTCGCCGGCGATGCATGCCATCGAGCATCACCGGAAAGCCGGTCTGGCGGGTCAGCTCAACATCCGCACGAAGCCCGGGGCGGGCTTCTAGGCGGCTGGCTTGCCGGCCCTCAGCACCGTCCGGAAGCCGATGTGGTTCTCGCCGGTGTCGGTGGGGCCGGCCTCGCGGGCGGCGGGGCGGTATCGGTAGCAGAAGTCCGGCGAGCAGAGGTACGAGCCGCCCTTGATTACATGCTTGCGGGCGCCCGGCTCGCGCGGGTCTAGCGACAGGGCCTCGGAGGGGCCGTTCGGGTTGTCGCCGCTGGCGGGGGCCAGGTTGGGCCGGTACCAGTCCTTCGCCCATTCCCAGACATTTCCGGCCATGTCGTGCAGGCCGAAGCCGTTGGGCGGGAAGCAGCCGACCGGCGCGGCCTGGGCCTTGTAGCCGTCCTCGGCGGCGTCGAGCGTCGGGAAGATTCCCTGCCAGACGTTGGCCTGGGGCTTCGCCGGATCGAATGGCGTCTCGCCCCAGACGTAGCGGGTCGCCCGCTTGCCGCCCTGGGCAGCGTATTCCCACTCGGCCTCGGTGGGCAGGTCGCGCCCCAGCCAGCGGGCATAGGCCATGGCGTCCTCCCAGGCGATCTGCACCACCGGCCAGGCGTCGCGCCCCTTGATCGAACTCTTCGGCCCCTCGGGATGGCGCCAGTCCGCGCCCTGGACCACCTGCCACCAGGCGCCGGGGTTGGAGCCCGGCTGGCTTGCGCCGACGAAGACGATGGCCGAGGGCTTCAGCGCGTCGCCGGACAGGGTGGGATAGGCCCTCGGGTCCAGCGGCCGCTCGGCCAGGGTGACGTAGCCGGTGGCCGCGACGAAGCGGGCGAACTGGGCGTTGGTCACCTCGGTGCGGTCGATCCAGAAGTCGCCGACCCGGGTGGGCCGTGGCGGGCCTTCTTCCGGGTGGATGGGCCGGGCGCCCATCTCGAAGGCGCCGCCCTTGATCAGCACCATGCCGACGGTTGAGGGCGCCGGCTGTGCAGGGGCCGGGGCGGCCAGACAGGCACGGGCGGCGGGCCGGGGCGCCTTCTCGGTCCCGCAGGCGGTGAGCGCGAACGCAGCGGCCAGCAGGACGGCGAGCCTCAGCATCTCAGCTCCGGCGGGTCCGGAGCGACAGGAACAGGAAGACTGCCGCCAGCACCACGGCCACGGGGCTGCCGAAATGCGCCGGCGGATGGTGGCCGTTGGCGGGCGGCGAGAGGATCCAGCCGTGCAGCGATATCAACCCCCGCTCCACGATCACCAGCGCCAGAAACAGCGGCGTCAGCGACTGATACCGGAGCGCCACCGCCAGCATCCCCAGACCCATGGCCAGCTGGGTTGCGCCTTCCCACCGGAACAGCCCGATCACCAGATCGCGTCGCCCGTTCAGGTCCAGGCCCCCAATGACGCCAGCCCCGCCATCCGGCAGGAAGCTGTGGATCATGCCCGTGACCAGGGTCATCACGGCGCTGAACAGCAGGAACCACGCCGAGGCGCGCGCGCCTTGGTAAAGGGGGTTGGTCGAGGGCGGAAGGAAGCTCATCCCGCGATCCGCGCGAAGAACAGGTCGGCTATGGCCTCTCCATGGGTGTCCTGCAGGAAGTGGCCGGCGTCCGGCAGCAGGTCGAACGTCGCCTGCGGATAGTGGCCGGCCCAGGCGCGGCCCCAGGCCTCGGTAAAGACGTCGTCCTGGCCGCCCCAGATGAAGTGGATGGGTTTCGTCCATCCGAGGAGTGCGTCGAAGTGGCCCTGCTGCGCGGCGGCGTTTCCGCCCTCCGGATTGTCGAACGGCAGGCTCAGCGGGAACCGGCGCGGCCCGGCATGACCTGCTCGCCCGAGCCCTTCAAAGGGGGCGTCATAGCCCCGCCGCGCGGCCTCGCCCGCCGGCGAGAGCGTCGGATAGGTCCCGGACTGGACGAGGGCGTAGAGGTCCTTGGCCTCCATGTGACCCAGCGCGACCATCATGAACCAGCCAAGCGACAGGCGCTCCGGCACGTTCTGGCCGAACAGGCCGTCGGGCTTCCACTGGGCGTTCCAGCGGCGAAGCGCCGGGGTGTAGTCATAGCCTTCGTGGTGCAGCCAGGTGTTCATGATCACGAGGCGGGCGAAGCGTTCCGGCATCCCCGCGGCCTGGGCCAGTCCGATAGGCCCGCCCCAGTCCTGGCAGAAGAGGGTGATGCCCCGCAGGTCCAGCATTTCGATCAGCGCGCGATGCGCCGCGGTGTGACGGGCAATGGAGTACCAGCCATCGTCGACGGGCTTGTCCGAGCGGCCGAAACCGATGTGGTCGGCAGCAATGCAGCGCCAGCCGGCGGCCACCAGCCGGGCGATAATCCGCCGGTTCAGGAAGCTCCAGGTGGGCATGCCGTGCATCAGCAGGGCCACCGGCCCGTCGCGCGGCCCTGCATCGATGTAGCTGAGGCGCAGCCCCTCGAAGGTCATTTCGCTGACTGGCCAGTCAAATCCCTCGAGGCCGGCGAAGGCCGCATCCGGCGTCCGCAGGAACGCCACCCCATTCGCAGTCGTCAGGGTCCCGTGCACGAGGCCGCTCCTAGTTGTCCCACAGGATGTATTCGTCGCCGGCCTGCTGCTTCTGGCCGCCTGGACGATCGATCATGATCGGCCCCTGCAGCAGCGAGGGCCACATCGGCTTTGCGGTCTCGGCGTCCTGGGCCTTCAGCATCGCCAGCAGCGCCCGGGTGCGGGCGGGCTCGGCCTTGGACAGGTCGTTCCGCTCGGTCGGGTCGACGGCGAGGTTGTAGAGCCAGACCTTGCTGCGGGCTTCGTTGGACTGCAGCTTCCAGTCGCCGTCGAGGACGACCTTGTACTGCCCGGAGCGCCAGAACAGGGTCTGGTGCGGTCGGCCGGCGGTCACGCCCTTGACGTAGGGCAGCAGGTCCACGCCATCGATCTTGCGGTCGTTCGGCACAGCGGCGCCGGCTGCGCCGGCGGCGGTGGAGAAGAGGTCCACGTGGCCGACCGGGTAGGGGAACCGCGATCCTGCCGGGATCTGCGCGGGCCAGCGCATGAAGAACGGCGCGTGGATGCCGCCCTCGAAGAAGGTCGACTTGAAGCCGCGGTAGGGCTTGTTGACGTCGGGCAGGCCGATGTAGCCGGCGCCGCCGTTGTCGCTGGTGAAGATCACCAGGGTGTTCTGGTCCAGGCCCTCATCCTTCAAGGTCTGAAGGATCCGGCCGACGTTGGCGTCGAGGTTGCGGGTCATGGCGCCGTAGACCCGCAGGCGATGATCCTGGATCTGCGGCAGGGCGTCGTAGTCTTCCTTCTTGGCCTGCAGCGGGGTGTGGATCGCGTTCGGCGCAAAGTAGATGAAGAACGGCTGGTTCCGGTTGGCCTTGATCGCGGCGATCGCCTGATCGGTCAGATAGTCGGTCATGTAGCCCTTGGGGGCGAACATCGGCGAGCCGTTGAACTGCACCGCGTAAGGCAGGTTGGGCCACAGGAAGCGGTCGATGGCGTCCCAGGGCTGCTTGGAATTGACGACCGACTTGTCTTTTTCCGGCAGATACATCGCGGCGCCCGAAATGAAGCCCAGGCTCTCGTCGAAGCCCTGCTGCTCGGGCCGCGAACCGGCCTTGCCGCCCAGGTGCCATTTGCCGAAGTGCAGAGTGTGGTAGCCGCGGGTCTTAAGCACCTCGGCGATGGTCACTTCGCTGGTAGGCACGCTCAGTGTGTTGACCGCCGACGGCGAAGCGTCGGTGCTGCCGGGAGGCATGTCGGCCAGCCGGTCCTTGAAGAACTTCGGCTTGTGGATCGCGCCGGGCTCGGATTCCGTGCCGACCATCCGCTCGAAGGCGACCGGGGCAGGGGTGAACTCGAAGCCGAAGCGGGTGGCGTAGCGCCCGGTCATCAGGGCGGCGCGTGAGGGCGCGCAGGTGGCGTTGCCGGTGTAGCCGCGGGCGAAATTCACGCCCTCGCGGCCGATGGAATCAATGTTCGGCGTCGGAACCGCGCCATTGGCCACGCCGCCGCCGTTGAAGGTGATGTCGTTGTAGCCAAGGTCGTCGACGAGGATGAACACCACGTTCGGCGGCCGCTGACCCACGGGCGGCGCAGCAGGCCCCTGGGCCCAGGTCACCGGACGGTTGGGCTCCACGTGCGGCAGTCGCGAATGGGCGACCATCGCCAGGATCGTCGAACGGTTGAGGAACGCGACCCCCAGAGCCAGAACGATCACCGCGACAGCGGCGGCAAGCCAGGTCCAGAGCTTCATCGCAATCCTCCCGTAGCGTCGCCCGCGCGGCGGCGTCCGCGTCTCTTAGGGCTTCACCTGACCGAAGCATATAGTGGCATAAAGCGTGTCGCTAGATGGCAAAGCGCCTTTTCAGGCGATCGGCAGGGTCACACGGGCCCTCAGGCCGGGCGCCGAGGCGACAAGCTCCACGTCGCCGCCGTGGGCGCGGGCGGTGGACCGGGCGATGGGCAGGCCGAGGCCGATGCCGCCGGAGTCGACGTTGCGCGAAGGGTCGGCGCGATAGAAGGGCTGGAACACCCGGCCAAGGTCCTCGTCCGTCAGGCCGTCGCCGGCGTCCTGGATCTCCACGACGGCGAGGTCGCCCTCCCGACGGACGCTGACGCGGGCCATGCGGCCGTACTTCACCGCGTTGTCGACCAGGTTGACGAACAGACGCTGAAGCGCGACCGGGTCGCCTTCCACAGTCACAGGGTCACCTTCGGCGATCTCCACGTCGCCGCCGACCAGGGCGGCGTCGTCCACCACGCATTCCAGCATCGACAGAAGATCCAGCCGTTCCCGGGTGCGTGGCGTGCTCTCGTCGCGGATGAAGGCCAGCACGCCGCGCAGCATCTGCTCCATCTGCGCCACATCGCCCAGCACCGAGGCCTTCAGATCGTCCGGCGCGGATTCCATCCGGAAGCGGATGCGGGCCAGGGGCGTCCGCAGGTCATGCGATATGGCGCCGACCATGGCGGTCCGGTCGTCAATGTAGCGGCGCAGGCGCGACTGCATGTTGTTGAAGGCGAGCGCCGCGGCGCCGATCTCGGCCGGGCCGCTCAGCTCGACCGGTGCGGCGTGCGGATCTCGACCGAGCCGCTCGGCCGCCTCGGAGAAGCGCTTGAGCGGCGCGGTGATCCGGCGCGCGAACAGGAAGGCCGCCGGCGCGACCACTGCGAAGCCGGCCAGCAACACGAGGAAGACCCGTCGCTGCCAGTCGGTGGGAAACGGCTCCGGGCTGGACCGGATTATCGTCCACCCGCCCTCAGGCCGGCGCAGAGCCGCGCTGAAGTCGCCGAATACCGGCGCTTCGCGGAGCATCAGGACACGCACCCCGGGCGGAGGCCGTGGCCCCCGCTCGCCGGGTCCCTCTGGGCCGTCGAGCGCCTGCGGAGGTCCCGGGCCGTGCCGGTGGGCCATGACGATCCTGACCGGTCGCCTGGATGCGAACAACTGGTCGAACATACCCGGCCTGTGACGCGCCAGGCGGACGTCGGTCCGCGGGCGTCCCAACGCCGCGGACAGGGCGTCGAGCGCCGGCGCCGCGCCACGGCGATGAGGCTCGAAATCCGCGGGAAGCGTGGCGACGGTCGAGCGCAGCATGGGACGCCCGTCCCGCGCGGTGAGGGCGCCGCCCTCGAGGGCCGTGGCGATCTCCGACACCCGGTAGATCGGCGGACGCGGTGGCGGGGTCAGCGCCACCACGGCGAGAATCACCAGGTGCAGCACCACCAGGCAGCCGCTGAGCAGCAGCACCAGCTGGACGCCGATGGTGGCGCGGGGCCAGGCGCGCCGCGTCATGGCGCTGGGATCATGGACGGCTGACCGCGACGTCGAACATGTAGCCGGCCCCCCGCACGGTCCTGATGATCTCGCCATCGCTGCAGGCGTGAAGCTTGCGGCGCAGCCGGCTGATCTGGACGTCCACGGCGCGGTCGAACACGTCGGCATCCTCGCCGCGGGCGATTTCCAGAAGCTGGTCCCGGGTCAGGATCCGCTGCGGGTTGTCGAGGAAGGCCGAGAGCAGCGAGAACTCGCCGGAGGTCAGCAGGATGGTGGTGCCGTTCGGCGCACGGAGCTGGCGGCGCAGGGTGTCGACCATGAATCCCTGGAACTGATAGCCCTTGCCGCGCTTCGGCGCCCCGCCGCGGACCTCTTCGAGCCGGCGGAACACTGCCCGCACCCGCGCCAGCAGCTCTCGCGGACTGCAGGGCTTGGCCAGGTAGTCGTCCGCGCCCAGTTCCAGGCCCAGCACCCGGTCGATCTCCTCGCCCATGGCGCTGACCATGATGATCGCCGGGCCGCCCTCGGCCGACAGCCGGCGGCAGATGGACAGCCCGTCCTCGCCCGGAAGCATCAGGTCCAGCACCACCAGGTCGATGGGGGAGGCCTCGAGCGCCCGGTCCATTTCCCGGGCGTCGGCGGCGGCGTGCACGCAGAACCCATGCTCGGTCAGATATCCCGCCACCTGTTCCCGGAGCTGGGTGTCGTCATCCACCACCAGGATGTGGCGCGAGGGAAGGACAGCGGGCGCGAGCGTCATGAGGGAGCCTCTCGGCGCGAACTGTGGCGCCGTCATCGCGACTTCGCCACATTCGCGCGCCGGTCGGTTCAGTCGGGCCGGTCGTGCTTCGGCATCGGGACGCCGGGTCCGCCGTGGATGACAATGCGCTTCATGCGCGGGCCGTCCGGTCCGCCCTTGCCGCCGTGCTGCAGGCGCTGGACGGCGTCGAACACCTTCTGCTGCTCGGGAGAGAGGGCGGCGTAGAACTTCGCCAGCGCCTGGCGCCCCTTGTCGCGTTCGGCGGACATGGCGGCTTCGTGCTTCGCCATCTGCTCGAGGCGCTCGGGCGTGGTCCTGGGTTCGGGCGGACCCTTCATCATGCCGGGGCCGCCGTGCATGCCGCCTGGACCATGCATCGCCTTCATTCCGGTGTGGTGGGAGGCCATGAACGCGGCCAGGGCCGGCTCCTGGTCCGGACGCAGCCGCAGGATGGTCTTCATGTCCTCCATGTGCTGCTTCATCATCGCCTCGTGCATGGCCTTCATCTGGGCCATGGGCGGAGGGCCGCCGTGACCGCCGGGATGATCGCCGGCGGGTTGGGCGTGGGCGCTCATGGCCACCGCGAGGGCGGCGGGCGCGAGCACGGCGGATGTCAGGATCAGGCTCAGACGACGGTTCATTCGCATAGGTCTCCTACTCCCCCAGGCGCGCCTTATCGCACGGGGCGTCCCGGCGATGATGACGACAATTGAAACCGGCCTGACACACGGACGAAACCTCCTGGCGTCCGCGCCTCCTGCGAGGGGAGTGACTCCCGTCCGGAGGGAGTCCGTTTGTGGGGCCCGAGAACCCTGACTATCCGTTGCTGCCAGTGACGCAGGACACGCCGGGGGGTGCGGACTGCGAGGACAGCCCGCGTTGGGTCGGCGCCGGCGCTGTCCGTGTGGGAGTTGCGCGTTGACCGCGCCGGGGCCGCCGGCGTGGCACGGGACATGCTTCCTGACTTCGCAAGTCGAAGTGAGGAGTGGTTCATTGTCCTATTGTGGTTCAGCTGATGCGTCGCGCGGCGCGATCCGTGGCCTGAAGGCCGCCCTGCCGGCCGCCGTGTTCGCGATGGGCGTGGCGCTGGCCAGTCCGGGACAGGCCACGCAGTACTTCCTGCAGTCGGACACCATGAACACCTCGCGGACCGCCCACATCAACGGCCCGAGCGGGTTCCACGAATACGTCTACATCGCCCCGATCCAGTTCACGGCCTTCGAGGGCGTGAGCGCGACCGGCGACGCGATGAGCCTGCTGGCCTTCTGCGTGGACATCTACCACGACATCAGCCTGGGCACGCTGAACCTCAAGTACGATGACAGCTTCGACCTGACGACCAACTCCAAGTACCTGACGACCCCGGCCTTCACGGGCGCGACGGCGCTGAGCGGCGGGCAGGTGACCCAGGTGGCCCGTCTGGTGAACTACGGAACCCTGCTGTTCAACCAGGCCCCGAATACCGCCGACAAGGTTGACCGGCTCGCGGCCGTGCAGGGCGCTATCTGGCAGGTAATCAACCCGGGCTACACGGTCACCAGCACGTCTGCGGTGAACAACTACATCTCGGCCTATTCGGGGGCGAACTACCTGTCGAACCTGACCGGCTATGGCCCGGTCAGCAGCAACATCACCTTCATCACCGAGACCGGCAAGTACGGCACGCGGCTGGCGCACCAGAGCTTCGCCTTCGCGGCCGCCGTTCCCGAGCCGTCGGCCTGGGCCCTGATGATCTCAGGCTTCGGCCTGACCGGCGCCATGCTGCGCCGCCGCCGGCTGGTCCCGGTTCGGGCGTCCTAGCGGAAGACGTGGATGCCTCCGGCGCCGCCGCCGGGGGCTTCCGCTAGCCCGCGGATTTCCAGCCCGGCCCGCCGCGCGCCGCACTGGCAGCGCAGGCGCGCTTCAAGGTCATTGAGGGTCTGTCGGCTGAGGCCCTGGGCCAGCCAGGGCCTGGGGTCGATCACCGCCTCGCGCCCGCAGGCGCACCGCGCCCAGAGGCTCGAGCGCGCCGCTGTCGCCCAGCCGAGCCGCGCCTCGCCGTAGCCACTCGACCGCGTCTGAAACTGCCTGCTGCCGTCCGCCATGATGCGACTCCCCGTGCGCGAACAAAAGCAGAACTAAAGGGTCCTGGCGACTCCATAGCGGATGTTTTTCTGAGTCGCCTCAACCGGGAGGCGGCGGAGCTAGAGTTTTTCGCTGATCCGGATCGCCGCCCGGCAGCCGGTGCGGATCACGGCGCCCAGCAGGGCGTAGCCCGGGGCCTGTGACGCGCCTTCCTCAACCGCCAGGTCGCGGTGGGCCAGCTCCTCGTCGCGGAACTTCGAGAGCTCGGCCGCCAGCTCGGGATCACGTTCGGCGAGTTCGTCGATCTGTCCGGCGTAGTGGGCCTCGATCACGTTCTCCACCGCCTCGGTGCAGGCGTGCGCGGCCTTGTCGCCCATCAGGGCGGTGCCGGCCCCAAGGGCGAATCCCGCCAGCCGCCAGATCGGCGCCATGACGGTCGGGCGAACGCGGCGTTCCGTCAGGAGGGTATCGAAGCGAGCGAGGTGCTCGGCCTCCTGGGCCTCCATCTCGGCGAGCTGTCCGGTGATCCGGCCGTGACCGCGCGCCGCGCCCAGCACCGCGCGCTGGCCGCGGTAGATCTGGACGGCGGCCAGTTCGCCGGCGTGGTCCACGCGCAGGATCTCGGCCATGCGGGCGGCCTGGGCGCCGCGGCCAGGGCGGGGCGGGACGGGTTTCTCGGTCATCGCTTTGTCCGTTCGCGCACGGCGGCCAGCACGCTTGCGCCGGCGAAGCTCAGTGACAGCACTGCGTTCCATCCGGCCATCGACAGCCCGGCCAGCACCCACGGCGCTTCGTCGCAGGCCGGCGGGCGGATCTTTTCGCCACCCAGGAAGGCGGCCATGTCGGCGGCGCTGACCGCCTTCGCGCCGGCGGAGGCGCAGGCCTGCGGCCCGGGCCAGAACTTCCACTCCGCGCCGGCGTGATAGATGGCGACCGCACAGCTTGCGAGAAACAGCAGCCCTAGCACCCAGCAGGTCGCTTCCCGCCAGCGCGGGCCGCCCGGCGTGCGCACGATCACCATGAATCCGATGCCGAGACCGAGGATCGTCCAGTAGACCTCGCGCTGGCGCAGACACAGGGTGCACGGCGCATAGCCGCCGAAAGTCTCGAAGGCGTGAGCCGTGGCCAGCATCCCGGCGGCGATCAGCACGGCGCAGAGCCGCCAGCGGTCGAGGAAGGGGCGAAGGACATTCGTCATCGGCCGCTCCTTATGGCTCAAATCCGGGCGTCAGCCAAAAAACTTGAGCGCCGCGAAGCCGCCAATCAGCAACACCAGCAGCAGCACCGCGTAGAAATTGATCCGCTTCTCGAACTCTTCCAGCAGCTGCGGTCCATAGAATTTCAGCACTGTGGCCACCGCGAAGAAGCGGAACCCCCGGGTCAGAACCGAAGCCCAGATGAAGGTGAACAGGTCAAAGCGCGCGAAGCCGGCGGTGATCGTCACCAGCTTGTAGGGGATGGGCGTCGCGCCCTTGATCAGGATCACCCACAGGCCCCACTGGTCGAACCAGTGCTGGAACTGCGCCCGGCCGTCCGCGTGTCCGAAGACGTTCAGGATCGCCTGGCCCACCGGTTCCAGGAAGACGCCGATCGCATAGCCCAGCAGGCCGCCAAGCACCGAGGCGGCGGTGCAGATGCCGGCATAGACGAAGGCTTTGTTCGGCCGGGCCGCCACCATCGGCGCCAGCATCACGTCCGGCGGGATCGGGAAGAACGAGCTTTCGGCGAACGAGACGATGGCCAGGGCAGCGGGCGCATTGCGCGAACGGGCCAGGGCCATGACCCAGTCGTAGAGCTTCTTGAACATGCGTGATCCAGGCGGGACGTCAGGCGTTTCAGCTAGCAGGCGTCGCCGCGATTGTCTCCGCGCTTCCGCAATCTAGTTGCAAGTGATACTAATTGGCGACGACAGGAGAAGCCCATGAACGCCGAGTCCCCCGCCGCCACCCGCGACCTGTTCGAGAACCCTCTCGGCACTGACGGCTTCGAGTTCGTCGAGTTCACCTCGCCGGAGCCCGAGCGGCTGAACGGCCTGTTCGAGAAAATGGGATTCACGGCGGTCTCCCGGCACCGGTCCAAGAACGTGCTGCGCTTCCGCCAGGGGGACATCAACTTCATCCTCAACATGGAGCCGTCCGGCCAGGCCGCGGCCTTCCGTGAGGTCCACGGGCCCTCGGCGAACGCCATGGCCTTCCGCGTGAAGGATGCCGCGAAGGCGCTGAAGCTGGCTGTCGAACGCGGTGCGACCGCCGTCACGGGTCCGGTCGGACCCATGGAATTGAACATCCCGGCCATCGAGGGAATCGGCGGCTCGAACCTCTATCTGGTGGACCGCTATGGCGCGCAGGAGATCTACGACGTCGACTTCGTTCCGATCCCGGGCGCGGCGGAGGCCCTGGCCGCCAACAGCCGTGGCCTGACCTATCTCGATCACCTGACCCACAACGTCCACCGGGGCCAGATGGGCCGCTGGGCCGGGTTCTACGAGCGCATCTTCAATTTCCGCGAGATCCGCTACTTCGATATCGAGGGCAAGCAGACCGCGCTCGTCTCCAAGGCGATGACCAGCCCCTGCGGCAAGATCCGAATCCCGCTGAACGAGAGCCAGGACGAGCACTCCCAGATCGAGGAGTTCCTAAAGGACTACAAGGGCGAGGGCATTCAGCACGTGGCGCTCGGAACCGACGACATCTACCGGTCGGTCGAGACCATGCGGGATGACGGCGTCCGCTTCCAGGACACCATCGACGCCTATTTCGAGGGGATCGACGCCCGCGTCCCCGGCCATGGCGAGGACGTCCAGCGCCTGCAGGCCGACAGGATCCTGATCGATGGCGCCCCCACCGAGGGCCAGGGCCTGCTGCTGCAGATCTTCACCGAGAACATGATCGGCCCGATCTTCTTCGAGCTGATCCAGCGCAAGGGCAACGAGGGCTTTGGGGAGGGGAACTTCAAGGCGCTGTTCGAGTCCATCGAGCTGGACCAGATCCGCCGGGGCGTGCTGCCGGCCAACGACTGAGGTGCGGCCCGCCGCGAACTGGCAGTACTGTCGACAGGCATGACACACACATCCGAAGATCATCCGACCTGGGCGCTGGCCGCGCACGGCGGCGCCGGCGCAATTGTCCGCGGCGACCTGACGCCCGAGCAGGAGGCCGCCTATCGCACCGCCATGGCCGCGGCGGCCGAGGCGGGCGCCGCGGTCCTGAGGTCGGGCGGATCGGCGATGGATGCGGTGGAGGCCTCGATCCACCTGCTGGAGGATGACCCCCTGTTCAACGCCGGACGGGGTGCGGCCTTCACGGCCGAGGGCCGCAACGAGCTGGACGCCTCGATCATGGACGGGGCGACCCTGGCCGCTGGCGCGGTCGCGGGCGTGACGACGACGCGACACCCGATCTCGGCCGCGCGTGCGGTGATCGAAGGGTCATCGCACGTGATGCTGGGCGGGGAGGGCGCTGACGCCTTCGCCCGCAGCCTGGGCCTGGAACAGGTGGATCCCGGCTATTTCTTCACCGAGCGCCGCTGGCGGTCGCTGGAGAAGGGGCTGGCGCGGCTGGGCCTGCCGATCCCGCCAAGGCCGGCGAGCGCGCCCGAAGCGCCTTCAGCGCGCGCCGCTCTGGTCCACGAGGAAGGCAAGCACGGGACCGTCGGGGTCGTGGCCCGTGACATCCACGGCAATGTGGCGGCCGGCACCTCCACCGGCGGCGCGCTCGCCAAGCGGTGGGGCCGTGTGGGCGACAGCCCGATCATCGGCGCCGGGACCTATGCCTCGAACCAGGCCGGCGCGGTCTCCTGCACCGGCGCCGGGGAATACTTCATCCGGCTGGGCGTCGCGCACGAGATCTGCGCCCTGGTCCGGCATCGCGGGCTGAGCCTGCAGGACGCCGTCGATCAGGTGGTTCAGCGCGACCTGACCGCGCTGGGCGGGGAGGGCGGCGTGATCGCGGTCGGGCCGGACGGCCGGCTGGCCTGGAGCTTCAACACCACGGGCATGTACCGCGCCCGCATTGCCGACGGGCGGCCCCTGGAGGTCGGCGTCTACAAGGATGAACCGTGATGGCCAAGGGCGACTGGATCCCCGTTCGGGCGGCGCAAGGGCTGCATTCGCGCCAGGCCCACGCCGACCTGCCGGAAGGCACCTATGAGCGGGAGATTTCCAAGGAGGGCTTCTTCGGCCCTGCCGCCTTCCTGCATCACCGCCGCCCGCCGACCGGCTGGACCACCTTCGAGGGGCCTCTGCGGCCCCGGGCCTTCGATCTCGCCCGCCTGGACACCGGCGAGCCCTCGCCGTGGGCCGCGGCGACGGTGCTGCGCAACGCCGCCGTCGAGGTCCGGTTCTGGAAGCTTGAGCAGGCCATGCCGGCCCTGGCGCGCAACGCCGACGGGGACCAGCTCCTGTTCGTCCACGCGGGCGAGGGTGACCTGTTCTGCGACTACGGTCGGATCGGCTACCGCGCCGGCGACTACCTCTACCTGCCGCGCGGGACAATGTGGCGGCTGCGGCCCACGCTCGCGACCCAGGTGCTGATGATCGAGGCCACCAACACCCACTTCCGCCTGCCCGACCGTGGCCTCCTGGGACCCCACGCCCAGTTCGACCCGGCGATGCTCGACACCCCGGAGATGGACGCGGCCTTCAGGTCCCACCAGGACGAGCCGGGCGAGGTACGGGTCGAGATCAAGAAGCGCGGCGCTGTCTCCACCGTCACCTTCGGCTATAATCCGCTGGACGCGGTCGGCTGGCATGGCGACCTCGCGCCGGTGCGGCTGAACGTGCGCGACATCCGGCCGGTGAACAGCCACCGCTACCACCTGCCGCCCAGCGTCCACGCCACCTTCGTGTCGGACCGGTTTGTGGTCTGCACCTTCGCCCCGCGCCCGTTCGAGACCGACCCTGGCGCGCTGAAGGTGCCGTTCTTCCACAACAACGACGATTTTGACGAGGTGCTGTTCTATCACGCCGGCGACTTCTTCAGCCGCGACCACATCGAGGCGGGGATGATGACCTTCCATCCCAGCGGCTTCACCCACGGACCTCACCCCAGGGCGCTGAAGAACATGCTTGTGCAGCCGAAGCCGGCGACCGACGAGTATGCGGTGATGATCGATACTCGCGACCCCCTGGACGTCGGCGAGGCGGCCGGGGCCGTTGAGAATCCGGCCTACATCGACAGCTGGAAGGGCGAATGAGTCTCCGGGACGATCTGCGGGAAGCCGCCGAGGATGAGCTGGACCGGGCGATGACGCTGGGGTGGCGCGAGGTGTCGAGGATCACCCCCTGGGGAGACACCTTCGAAGGCTACACGCCGCTGGGCCGGACGGCCTGTTTCGAGCGCACCTATCTGTGGGACAGCGAAACCGGCGGTGACATTCGCGTCGAAGTGACCGTCTATGAGGCTGAGGCCTACGAATCCGGAGTCCGGGTGACGCGGGTCATCGCAAAAGAAAATCGAGGGAGTGACGGATGAAGCTGGCGTCGTTGAAGGGGGGCCGGGACGGCCGCCTGGTGGTCGTGTCCAACGACCTCGCCTGGTACTCGCCGGCCGATCGCATCGCCTTCACCCTGCAGGACGCGCTGGACGACTGGGATGTCTGCGAGCCGGAACTGCGGGGCCTGGCCGAAAGTCTCGAGCACGGATCGGTGCCCAAGGCCCGCTTCCACGAGCATGAGGCCGCCAGTCCGCTGCCGCGCGCCTATCAGTGGGCGGACGGCTCGGCCTATGTGAACCACGTGGCCCTGGTCCGTCAGGCCCGCGCCGCCGACATGCCCGACAGCTTCTGGACCGATCCCCTGATGTACCAGGGCGGCTCGGACAGCTTCCTTGGCCCGCGCGACCCGATCCCGCTGGCCGACGAGGCCTGGGGCTGCGACATGGAGGGCGAGATCGCGGTGGTCACCGGCGACGTGCCCCTGGGCGCCACCCGCGAACAGGCGCTGGCCGCCATCCGCCTGGTGATGCTGTGCAACGACGTGTCGCTGCGCAACCTGATCCCCGGCGAAATGGCCAAGGGCTTCGGCTTCTTCCAGTCCAAGCCGGCTTCGGCGTTCTCGCCGGTGGCGGTGACCCCTGACGCGCTGGCCGGCTGGAAGGACGGAAGGCTGCATGGCAAGCTGGAGGTGGAGCTGAACGGCGCGCCTCTGGGCGAGGCCGACGCCGGCGTCGACATGACCTTCGACTTCGGGACCCTGGTCGCCCACGCCGCCCGCACCCGCGCGCTCGCCGCCGGGACGATCATCGGCTCCGGCACGGTGTCCAACCGCGGGGCGGACGGCGGACCCGGCAAGCCGATCGCCGACGGCGGCGTCGGCTATTCCTGCCTCGCTGAGGTGCGGACGGTCGAGACCCTGCTCAGCGGCGCGCCAAAGACACCCTTCCTGAAGGCTGGCGACACGGTGCGCATCGCCATGGTCGACGCCCGGCGGCATTCGATCTTCGGCGCCATCGAACAGGAGGTCGCCGCCGTATGAGCGCCGATCGCAGCGAGGACCGGGGCGTCGAACAGTCGCTGCAGCTCGATGGATACCTGCCCTACCGGCTGTCGGTGGCGTCCAACGCTGTCTCGGGGCTGATCGCGCGCGCCTACGAGGACCGGTTCGCGCTGTCGATCCCGCAGTGGCGACTGATCTGCGTGCTGGCCGAGGACGGCGGCCTGACCCAGGTCCAGATCGTCACCCGCACGGTAATGGACAAGGTGACGGTGAGCCGGGCGGCCCAGGGACTGGTCAGGCGCCGGCTGGTCGGGCGGTCGGAGAACAAATCTGACGGGCGCAGCCATGTGCTGGCGCTGACGCCGGCCGGTCGCAGCCTGCACGCCGAGATCGCGCCCCTGGCTCTGGCCTACGAGGCCGCGCTCATCGCCGGGCTGTCACCCGAGGACGTGGTGCTGCTCAAGCGGTTGCTGGGCCGGTTGCAGGCGGCCGCGGGTCAGCTCTCAGGCGAGAGCGCGCCGCCGGCCGGCCTGGGCTAGCGCCTCTTCAGGCGTAGAGCGCGCTGTCCGGCTGGACGACGCCCCAGCGGTGCGACCCCTCGCCGAACGGGAGGTGGAAACCGAAGGCCGCCCGCTTGCGCTCGTCGCGCCAGGTCGCCTCGAACGAGACGATGACTTCCTGCTGCAGCTCTTCCGGGATCTGCCGGACATCGTGACCCAGGTTACGGGCCACCTGCTCGATCACCATCGATCGGTGCGCTTCGCCGCCGAGCGATAGGAGGGCCTCACGGACGCGCCTGCACAGGACCGGTTTGACCCGGATCGGCTTTTTGCCGGTGGGAACGTTGTGGGCGGTTTCGTTCTGCTTCTGCATGACGGGAACAGCCTGCGCCCTTCCCGTTTATCGGCGGGTTAAGGAGCACGGGAAAAGAAGGGTTAACGCACCCTGGGGTTTCAGCCCGTTAGCCGCCGGCCATCGACACGGCGACATGGTAGACGGTGAACGAGGCCAGGTAGGCCAGCGCCGTCATGTACAGGAACATGACGGTGGGCCAGGTCCAGGAGTTGGTCTCGCGCTTCACCACCGCCAGCGTCGAGGCGCACTGGGGCGCGAAGACGTACCAGGCCAGGAACGACAGTCCGGTGGCCAGCGACCAGTTGTGGGCCAGCTGCGCGCTCAGCGCCCCGCCCGCCGCCGAGTCAGCCTCGCCGATCGCATAGACCGTGCCCAGCGCCGCCACCGCCACTTCGCGGGCGGCGAAGCCCGGGATCAGGGCGACGGTCATCTGCCAGTTGAAGCCGATGGGGGCGAGGAGCGGCGCCAGCAGGTGGCCCAGCCGTCCCGCCAGGCTGTAGTCGATGGCGGGACCGGTCGCGCCGGCCGGCGGCCCGGGGAAGGTCGACAGGAACCAGACCACGATCATCAGCGGGAAGATGATCCGGCCGGCGCGGCTGATGAAGATCTGCGCCCGCAGCAGCACGTTGCGGGCCACGTTCTCCAGCGAGGGCAGCTTGTAGGTGGGCAGCTCCATCAGGAACGGCTCGACGGCGCCCCGCCAGAACACCCGCCGGGTCACGAACGACACCGCCAGCGCCGAAATGATGCCGGCCGCGTAGAGCCCGAACATCACGAGACCCTGCAGGCTGAGACCCCAGACCTTGGTGTCGGGAATGAAGGCGCCGATGATCAGGGTGTAGACGGGGATCCGCGCCGAGCAGGTCATCAGCGGCGCCACCAGGATGGTGGCGATCCGGTCGCGCTTGTTGTCGATCACCCGTGTCGACATGATCCCCGGGATCGCGCAGGCGAAGCTGGAGAGCAGCGGGATGAAGGCGCGCCCGTGCAGGCCCGCGCCGCCCATGATCCGGTCCATCAGGAACGCGGCCCGGGCCATGTAGCCGAAGTCTTCCAGAAGGATGATGAAGAAGAACAGCACCAGGATCTGCGGCAGGAACACCAGCACCGAGCCGACGCCGGCGATCACCCCCTCGGCGATGAAGCTGCGGAGCAGACCCTCGGGAAGGTTCTGGTTGACGACCACGCCAAGCCATTCGGCCAGGGCGTTGATGGCGTCCATCGCCGGCGCGGCCCAGGTGAACACCGCCTGGAACATCAGGAACAGCAGGCTGAACAGGATCGCGAGGCCCGCGACCGGGTGCAGCAGCACGGCGTCGACCTTGCCGGTGATGGTGTCGGGCCGCTCGGGCGGGCGCACATAGGCCTTCAGCAGCCGCTGGGCCTCACGATGGGCGCCGCGGATCTCGGCGGCGCCGGGCTCATGCCAGACGTTCTCGGTAGAGACCGCGCCCGAGGCGATGAGCGCCTCGACCTGGGCGGTCAGCTCGTCGATGCCACGCTTGCGGGTGGCCACGGTGGTGACGATCGGGCAGCCCAGCTCGCGCTGCAGGCCCTCCAGATCGATCCGCAGGCCCTGGCGCTGGGCGATGTCGTACATGTTCAGGGCCAGAACCATGGGCCTGCCCACGGCGCGCAGCTCCAGGATCAGGCGCAGCACCAGCCGCAGGTTGGTGGCGTCGGCGACGGCGACCACCACGTCGGGCTCCACCTCGCCGGCCAGCCGGCCCAGCACCGCGTCACGGGTCACCGCCTCATCGGGGCTGCGGGCGCGCAGGGAGTAGGTGCCGGGCAGGTCCAGGATCGACAGCGACCGGCCGGAAGCGGTGGTGACGTGGCCTTCCTTCCGCTCGACGGTGACGCCGGCGTAGTTGGCCACCTTCTGCCGGCTGCCGGTCAGGGCATTGAACAGGGCTGTCTTGCCGGTGTTGGGATTGCCGACCAGCGCCACCCGGGCCGGCGTCAGCGTCGCGTCGCTCATCGGGATTCCAGCCGCACCCAGACGTCCTCGGCGTCGCGGCGGCGCAGCGCCACGCGCATGTCGTCCAGCTTGACCGCGATGGGGTCGTGGCGGATCGCGCCCTCGTGCAGCACCTCGATCAGGGCGCCCTCCACGAAGCCGAATTCCAGCAGCCTGCGGAGCAGTTCGTCGCTGTCCACGCCGTGGGCGTCCGGATGGGTGTCCGCACCCACCGACACGATCACGCCCCGGTCGCCCGGCCGGGCGGCGGAAAGGCGCACCGACCCGTCCGCCTGGGCGGCGGCGGCCCCCGCGGGCTCGGCCAGCATGTCGTGCATGGAACGCTTCCGGCGTTCGCGACTGTTGCGAACGATTATCAGGTACGACCTCCCCTGCGCCGACGCAAGGCTCGCGTTGACGCAGCCCCCGCGGCGCCTATGTTCCGCGCCGCTGCCCCAGTGGCGAAATGGTAGACGCGGTAGACTCAAAATCTATTGCCGAGAGGCGTGCTGGTTCGAGTCCGGCCTGGGGCAGCGTTATCGTGTGCGGATACGTGCGCGAGCGGGTGGAAAAATCTCTGAAAAACAGCTATATAAGTCCTGTGGCGGGCCGCTGGTGAACGCCGACGTGCGCGGATGATCGCGCGGCGTTGGGGGTCACTATTGGGGGTCGCTTCTAGATGGCCCGCCGGAGTGACCCCCAAATGGCTCTGTCAGACGCCGCGATCCGCGCCGCGAAGCCCGCCGCGAAGCAATTCAAGCTCTACGACGAGGGCGGTCTGTTCCTGATCGTGAAGCCGTCGGGCGGGAAGCTGTGGCGACTAAAGTACCGGCACCTAGGGAAGGAACAGCAGCTCACGGTCGGGGTGTTTCCGGCCATTGGCCTGCGCGACGCCCGCAAGCGCCGCGATGAGGCGCGGGAACTGATCGCCAAGGGCCTCAATCCGGGTTTCGAGAAGAAGCGCGCTGCGGCGGCGGCACTCGTCGGGGCGGCGAATACATTCAAGGCGGTGGCGGACGAATACATCGACAAGCGCGAGAGAGAAGGCCTGAAAGGCATCACCACCGCCAAGGCGAAATGGCTGCTGGCGCTGCTGGAGCCGGCCATCGGGTCCCGGCCCATCGCCGATATCGAACCTTATGAGCT
>CAUJHW010000071.1 GCA_963205005.1 Pseudomonadota bacterium | reverse complement strand
GGGCGTGTTTCAGCAGCATCCGGCCGGCCGGCGTCGGGGTCACGCCCTGGCGCGAGCGTATCAGCAGCGGCGCGCCGAGATCGGCCTCCATCTTGCGGATTCGCGTCGAGGCCGCCGCCAGCGCGACGGCGCACTTCTCCGCGCCGGCGGTGATCGAGCCCGCATCAGCGACTTCGCAGAACAGCCTTAGGTCGGTCAGATCGAAACGCATCCTTCGCCTTTCGCGAAGGCATCCTAGCGGGATCGCGCATTGCGGTGAAGACAGCCTTCGGCGACACTTCGCGCAATCCGAAGCCTGCCCGACCCTGCCATGGTCGTCGGCTTCAGGATGCCGCGTCCGCGCCGGGCGCACCTCTCAGGGGCGGGTCCGGCGATGTTCTGGCGCGGAAATGCGCAATCTTCGCCGCCTTGGCCGCGGCTTCGTTGACAGCCCGGGCATCACGCTTACAACCGCAGGGGCTGCAGGCTTTGGGGGAGGCGACGGCGCTTCAATGACTTCCGTTCCACGCGGACCCGCCGACAGGCCCATGTCGCCGCACCTTCAGGTGTGGCGCTGGCATGTCACCATGCTCACCTCGATCCTGCACAGGGTCACCGGCGTCGGCCTATATGGCGGAGGCCTGATCGTCGCCGGCTGGGCGATCGCGCTGGCCAGCGGCCCGGAGGCCTACGGGACCTTCATGGCCCTGCTGGGCTCGCCGCTCGGCAAGCTGGTCATGTTCGGCATGAGCGCCTCGGTTTTCTATCACCTGGCCAACGGCGTCCGGCACCTGGTCTGGGACTTCGGCCACGGCCTGGACATCAAGAGCGCCAACGCCTCGGCCTATGCCGTCTTCGGCTTCACCGTCGCCGCCACCCTGGCGGTCTGGACGATCGCCTTCATGGCGGGAGTGGTCTGATGGGCTATCGCACACCTCTGTCCCAGGCCCGCGGCCTTGGCTCCGCCAAGCACGGCGTCGGTCACTGGATCTCGGAACGCGTGGGCGCGATCGCCCTCGTCCCGCTGGTGATCTGGGCCGTCTACAGCTGCCTCCGGCTGGCGCAGCTCGACTACTACGGCGCGGTCGAATGGATCGGCAGCCCGGTCAACGCCACCCTGATCGTTCTCACCATCGCCATCAGCTTCCAGCACATGCATGGCGGCCTGCGGGTGGTGATCGAAGACTATGTGTACGGCCACATGACCAAGGCCAGCGCCCTGCTGGCCAATCTCTTCGTCTGTGGCCTGGCGGGCGCGCTCGCCATCTTCTCAATCCTCAAGGTCGCGCTGGGGGGCGCCTGAACCCATGGCGACGTACGAGTTCATCGATCACAAGTTCGACGTGGTGGTTGTCGGCGCCGGCGGCTCCGGCCTCCGCGCCGCGCTGGGCTGCGCCCAGGCCGGCCTGAAGACCGCCTGCATCACCAAGGTCTTCCCGACCCGCTCGCACACGGTTGCGGCTCAGGGGGGTATTTCTGCATCCCTGGGCAACATGGGCGAGGATGACTGGCGCTGGCACATGTACGACACCGTCAAGGGGTCAGACTGGCTGGGCGACCAGGACGCCATCGAATACCTCTGCCGGAACGCGCCGGCCGCCGTGTACGAGCTGGAGCACTGGGGTGTGCCCTTCTCCCGCACCGAGGACGGCAAGATCTACCAGCGCGCCTTCGGCGGCATGACCAAGAACTACGGCGAGGCCCCGATCCAGCGCACCTGCGCCGCGGCCGACCGCACCGGTCATGCCATGCTCCACACGATGTATGGCCAGTCCCTGGCCAACGCGACGGAGTTCTTCATCGAGTACTTCGCCCTCGACCTGATCATGGACGACGGTGTCTGCCGGGGCGTCACCGCCTGGAAGCTGGACGACGGCACTCTGCACCGGTTCCAGGCACAGATGGTGATCCTGGCCACCGGCGGTTACGGCCGGGCCTACTTCTCGGCCACCTCGGCCCACACCTGCACCGGCGACGGCGGCGGGATGGCGCTGCGGGCCGGCCTGCCGCTGCAGGACATGGAGTTCGTCCAGTTCCACCCCACCGGGATCTACGGCTCCGGCTGCCTGATCACCGAGGGCGCCCGCGGCGAGGGCGGCTACCTGACCAACTCCGAGGGCGAACGCTTCATGGAGCGCTATGCGCCCACCGTGAAGGACCTGGCGCCGCGCGACATGGTCAGCCGCGCCATGACCCTTGAGATCCGCGAGGGCCGCGGCGTGGGTCCGAAGAAGGACCACATCTTCCTGCACCTCGACCACCTGGACCCGAAGATCCTGCACGAGCGCCTGCCCGGCATCTCGGAAAGCGCCAAGATCTTCGCCGGCGTGGACGTGACCAAACAGCCGATCCCGGTGATCCCGACCGTGCACTACAACATGGGCGGCATCCCCACGAACTTCTACTCCGAGGTCGTGACCCGGAACGGCAAGAACCCCGACCAGGTGGTTCCGGGCCTGATGTCTGTCGGCGAGGCCGCCTGCGTCTCGGTTCACGGCGCCAACCGCCTGGGCTCCAACAGCCTGATCGACCTGGTGGTGTTCGGACGCTCAGCCGCGCTGAGGGCCGCCGACATCCTCAAGGCCGGGGCGACCCAGCCCGAGCTGAAGCCGTCGATGACCGACGGTCACCTGGCCCGCCTGGACCGCTTCCGCAACGCCAGCGGCGGCACGCCGACGGCCGAGCTGCGCCTCGAGATGCAGATGGCCATGCAGGAAGACGCCGCGGTCTACCGCACGACCACCGCGCTCGCCTCCGGCGTCAAGCGGATGGACGCCGTCGCCGCCAAGCGGGCGGACCTGAAGGTCACCGACCGGTCGATGATCTGGAACAGCGACCTGATGGAGACGCTGGAACTGGACAACCTGATCGGTCAGGCCGTGGTCACCGTGACCAGCGCCTCAAGCCGCACCGAGAGCCGCGGGGCCCATGCCCACGAGGACTTCCCGGACCGCGACGACAAGACCTGGATGAAGCACACACTTTCCTGGTTCGACGACGCCACGGGAAAAGTGAAGCTGGACGACCGTCCGGTGCACAACTTCACCCTGTCAAAAGACATCGACTACATCGCGCCCAAGGCGCGGGTGTACTAGGCCGGAAGGAAGACGACAGATGGTCCAGCTCACCCTTCCGAAGAACTCCGTCCCCAAGGGCGGCCGGCACTATCCGGCACCGGCGGGCTCGGGGAAGACCAAGACGTTCAAGGTCTATCGCTACGACCCCGACAAGGGCGCCAATCCCAGCTGGGACACGTACGACGTGGACACCAGCAAGTGCGGCCCGATGGTCCTGGACGTCCTGATCTACATCAAGACCCACCTCGACCCGACGCTGACCTTCCGGCGGTCGTGCCGCGAGGGAATCTGCGGTTCGTGCGCCATGAACATCGCCGGGCGCAACACTCTGGCCTGCATCCACGGTCACGAGGAGTGCCCGGGCGACAAGGTCTCGATCAGCCCGCTGCCGCACATGCCGGTGGTCAAGGACCTGGTCCCCGACCTGACGCTGTTCTACGCCCAGTACGCCTCGGTGGAGCCCTGGCTGCACACCGAGACCCCCGAGCCGCGGACAGAGTGGAAGCAGTCGCCGGAAGACCGCGCCAAGCTGGACGGTCTCTACGAGTGCATCCTGTGCGCCTGCTGCTCGACCAGCTGCCCGAGCTACTGGTGGAACCAGGAGAAGTACCTGGGCCCGGCCGCCCTGCTCCACGCCTACCGCTGGATCATCGACAGCCGCGACGAGTCCACCGGCGACCGGCTGGACGAGCTGGAAGACCCCTTCAAGCTCTACCGCTGCCACACGATCATGAACTGCGCCCAGGTCTGCCCGAAGGGCCTGAACCCGGCCAAGGCCATCGCCGAAATCAAGCTGATGCTGGCCGAACGGGTCGTCTGAGGCTGCTGACGGTGCGGGGCAGGTCAGGCCTGCCCCGCCTGCGCATTTGACAAATTCGGCGGCGCGCCATGCCCGACAGGATCAGAATGCGCCTTCTGGCCAGGCGACAACTTCCCCTCGGGCAAGTTGACGCCAGTGTCACTTTTGGGCATCGAGTAGAATCATGAGCGATCCGGCGCACGTTGTGATCCTGGGGGCGGGCCACGCCGGCGGTACGGCGGCGGCCCTGCTGCGCCAGTACGGCTTCGAGGGGCCGATCACCCTGGTGGGCGACGAGCCCATCGCGCCCTATCAGCGACCGCCGCTCAGCAAGGCCTGGCTGAAGGGCGAGGCCGACGCGGCCTCCCTGGCGCTGAAGCCGCTGGAATTCTACCCCGAGAACAACATCGATTTCCGCGCCGGCGTGACGGCGACAAAGCTGGACCGCGCCGCGAAGTCCGTAGCTCTGACCGACGGATCGAGCCTCGCCTACGACATCCTGATCCTGGCCACCGGCGCGCGGGCCATCGCCCTGCCGATCGAGGGCGCGGACCTGAAGGGCATCATGGCCCTGCGGACCGCCGCCGACGCCGAGGCGCTGAAGGCGGCCATCGGCCCTGGCAAGACCCTTGCCGTCGTGGGCGGCGGCTACATCGGCCTGGAGGTCGCCGCCTCCGGCCGGGCCCTGGGCGCCGAGGTGGTGGTTCTGGAGCGCGAGGCGCGCCTGCTGGCCCGCGTCGCCGCCGAGCCGCTGTCGACCTTCTTCAAGGCCTATCACGAGACGCACGGCGTAAGGTTCGAGCTGGGCTGCAGCGTCACCGGCTTTGTCGGAACCGACGGACGCGTCTCCGGCGTAAAGCTGGCGGACGGCCGCACCGTGGCCTGCGACGCGGTCGTGGTCGGCGTCGGCGTGACCCCCAACGACGAACTGGCGAAGGACGCGGGCCTGGAGACCACCCGCGGCATCGTCGTCGACCTGGACGCCCGCACCTCGGACCCGGCCATCTTCGCCATCGGCGACGTGGCGCATCGTCCCATGCCGATCTACGACCGCATGTTCCGCATGGAGAGCGTGCCGAACGCCCTGGAACAGGCCAAGCAGGCCGCAAGCGCCATCACCGGCCGCCCGCGCCCCACCGGCGAATGCCCCTGGCAGTGGTCGGACCAGTACGATCTGAAGCTGCAGATCGCCGGCTACGCCTTCGACGTCGACCAGGTGATCCTGCGCGGCGACCCGGCCACAGCCAAGTTCGCCATCTTCCATCTGAAGGGCGACCAGGTGCAATCGGTGGAGGCGATCAACTCGCCCCCCGAGTTCATGATGGGCAAGATGCTCATTCTCAACCGCAAGCCCGTCGACAAGGCGAAGCTTGCAGACCCGTCCATTTCCATGAAAGAGGTCGCCGCCTGAACGCGGCGCACGAGGGGCGTATGGCTAAGATCACCTATGTTGAACACGACGGCACCGAGCACGTCATCGATGTGAAGACGGGCCTGACCGTCATGGAAGGCGCGGTGAAGAACAATGTCCCTGGCATTGACGCCGACTGCGGCGGCGCCTGTGCCTGCGCCACCTGCCACGTCTATGTGAAGGACGAATGGCTGGCCAAGACGGGCTCGAAGTCGGCCATGGAGGAGTCGATGCTCGACTTCGCCGAGGGCGTCGAGGCGAACAGCCGCCTGTCCTGCCAGATCAAGGTCAGCGATGCGCTGGACGGCCTGGTGGTGAACCTGCCGGAAAGCCAGCACTAGAGACGACACCCTGCGCGCCGCCCGCGACGCGGGCGGTCGCCTCGGACCTTGGGGGCGTGGATGACCGACGACCCCGAAGAATCCCCGATCCGGCGCGCCCTGCGCCTGAAACAGGCCGCGCTCGATGCGAAGCCGAAGCCGCCCCGTGGCGGCCGCTTTCAGCGCGAGCAGGCGGCGTCCAAGCACTCGACGCGGAAGTCGAAGCCGTGGGGTTCGCGGTAGGCCCGTCCACCTCGTCGATCGGGTCTCCCCTGTCCGGGACTCGACGCCCGGGATCAGTTCGGCGGACACTGTTCGCGGCCAACGAAGGCCGCCGCGCTTGGATCGCCGCCAATGTCGCACCTGTTCAAGTTCGCCAGGGGCCTGATCCTTGCGCTCCTTGTCCCTGTCGCCCTGACCGCGGTCTGGGCGGGCTGGACGTTGCTGTCGATCCGGCAGGACGATGTGGCCTTCCGCAGCGGCGAGCTGACCCTGCGCGGAACCCTGCTCTCGCCACGGTTCGGGCGCCAAGCCCCCGGAGTCGTGCTGGTGCATGGCTCCGGACAGACCAGCCGGAAGGCGATGATGGCCTATGCCTGGATTTTCGCCAGCCAGGGCTATGCCGCTCTGGCCTATGACAAGCGGGGCGTCGGCGCCTCTGGCGGGGGCCCCACGGAGTGGCGTGAGTTCAGCTTCGAGCACCTCGCCGACGACGCCGCCGCGGCCTATCGCTTCGTGCAGTCACGGCCGGGCGTGAACCCGCGGCGGGTCGGATACTTCGCGGCCAGCCAGGGCGGCTGGGTGGTGTCGCTGGCCGCCAACCGCGCGCCGGCGCCGGCATTCCTGATCCTTGCTTCGGCGTCGGTCTCGACCGTTGCGGAGGATCGCCTCTACGGGCGCGAGGTCGAGGTTCTCCACGCTGGATCTGGCGAGGCGGCGGCGCGCGACGCCGTCGGATTGCTTGCGCTGGACCACCAGGTGACCCGGACCGGACGGGGATATGATGCGGTGAAGTTGGCGTTTGACCGGGCGCGTTCCGCGCCGTGGTTTGCCGATGTCTATCCCGAGGGTGGCCCCCTGCCGGCGGACGATCCCCACCGCGCGTGGGAGCGGACTATCCTGGACTTCGATCCGCGCCCGCACCTGCAGACGATCGGGGCGCCGGTCCTATGGATCTTCGGCGATCCTGACCTGGATCGATTTTCACCCGTCCGGCTGAGCAGATCACGGATCGAGGCGGCCATCGCGGCCGGTCGGCCCTACACGATCATTGCGATCCCAAGCGTGGGTCACACCCTGGAACTGGAAGGCGACCGCGACCTGGAGACCTTCGTGCAGGTCCGGTTGCCGTTACTTTGGCGGATCTTCGGATGGCTGAAGGCGCACTGAGGCGCCCAGCCGGAATGCCCCCTCCCCTCGCGGGGAGAGGGCCAGGCGTCCTACATCCGGTGAAGGGCGCAGAGCTTGTTGCCGTCGGGGTCGCGCAGGTAGGCGAGGTACATCTTGCCCATGCCGCCCTCGCGGACGCCCGGGGGGTCCTCGCAGGTGGTCCCGCCATTGGCGACGCCCGCCGCGTGCCACGCGTCGCACTGTTCGCCCGAGGTGCAGGCAAAGCCGATGGTGCCGCCGTTGGCCGCCGTCGCCGGCTTGCCGTCGATGGGCTGGGTGATCGCCAGGATGCCGCCCGGGGTCATGTAGAAGATGCGGTGACCATCGGCCACGGCCGGGCCGACGCCGATCGTGCCCAGCAGGGCGTCGTAGAACGTCTTGGCCCTGGCCAGGTCATTGGTGCCGATCATGATGTGCGAAAACATGTGGTGCTCCCTTCCACGCGGGTGAATCAGCCGGAGCTGCCGGCCTGAGGTGTTTGAGACGGTGTTCTTTCACTGTCGTCGCAGCGCACATGCGTGAAGAATCGCCGCCCTGACAATCCCGCGCGCTCACGGGAGGGGTTCGGGGCTAGGATGCGCACCCGAACTGCGCGGAGCCCTCCCATGCGTCTGCTGTTGAACCTGCTCTGGTTTGTGCTGGGCGGCTGGATTTCCGGCCTCGCCTGGCTGCTGGCCGGGGCGATCCTGGCGATCACCATCATCGGCCTGCCGTGGACGCCTGCGGCGTTCCGGATCGCGGGCTTCAGCGCCTGGCCGTTCGGCCGGGTGGTCGTCGACCGCGACTCCGGGGTGACCAGCGGCGTGCTGAACATCCTGTGGCTGGTGCTGGCCGGCTGGTGGCTGGCCCTGCATCACATCGTGCTCGCGGCGGGCCTGGCGGTGACGATCATCGGCATCCCCTTCGCCTGGCAGCACCTGAAGCTGGCGATGCTGGCCCTGACCCCCGTGGGCAAGGGCGTGATCGAGGTCTGAGACGGCGGCGCGAGGGCACAGCCCGGACAGAAGCGATACAAGGAATGACCCTCGCTTCGGAGCGGCCCAGCAACCGTGCGGCCACGCTTTTTGCAGGCGCAGCCGATGGCGTCCCGGCGGCTGTGTGATACCCAGACGTAACATGCCGCCGTCAGAGCGGCGGGGAGGTCCAATGCGCAGCTTCGACTCAGATCCGTCGGTGGTGGTCACCGACGCCCGCGGCCAGCGGACCCACCGCGATTCCCTTGCGCACTCCGCGAGGCTGGCGCGCGCCTTCACTGAAGTCCGGCCCGGCGTATGGACCCTGGTCGGCAACGGCCTGTCGAACCAGTCCTTCATCGAGGGACCCGAGGGCATCATCGCCATCGACACCGGCGAGTGCGTCGAGGAGATGGCCTCGGCCCTGGCCGAGCTGCGCCAGAAGACCTCAAAGCCGGTCGTGGCGGTGCTCTACACCCACTTCCACTATGTGGGCGGCACGCGGGCGATCCTCGACGAGGCTGGGCGGACGCTGCCGATCTATGGGCACGAGGGCATCCCGGGGAACCTGGCGCGGGTGACCAGCGAGGTCGGCCCCGCCTATTCCAGCGGCCTGACCCACCAGTTCGGCATGCGCCTGCCGGCGGACGGGCCCGACGGCCTGGTCAACACCGGGCTCGGCCTGTTCTTCCGCAGCCCGGACCACGCGCCCTACACGCCGGGCTACCTCGACCCGACGATAACGCTCCGCGGCGGCGAGCGCCTGTCCATCGCCGGCCTGACCGTCGAGGTCACCCATGCGCCGTCGGACGCCGACGATTCGGTGACCTACTGGTTCCCGGAACTTGAGGTCAGCATCCAGAACCTGGTCTGGCCGACCCTGTTCAACGTCTTCGCCATCCGCGGCGAGGCCTATCGCGATCCCCAGCTGCTGCTGCGCGGGATCGACCACATGATCGGACTGGGCGCCGCGCACATGCTGGGCGCCCACGGCCCGCCGATCTCGGGGCGCGAGGAGATCCGGGCGCGGACGATGCGCTACCGCGACTCCATCCAGTTCCTGTGGGACCAGACCGTGCGCGGCATGAACCGCGGCCTGACCGCCGACCAGATGGCCCATTCGGTCGTCCTGCCGGCCGTCTACGACCAGGACTACATTACCAGCGAATTCTACGGCGTGGCCGAGCATCACGTCCGCCAGATCGCCGCCGGCGTGCGTGGCTGGTACGACGGCGATACGGCGAAGCTCTTCCCGCTGGAACCGTCGGAACGGGCCGGACGACTGGTGAAGGGGCTGGGCGGAGCCGAGGCCGTGCGTGCCCAGGTCACCGAGGCCCGCGCCGCCAACGATCTGCGCTGGGCCCTTGAACTGGCAAGCTGGCTGTCGGCCCGCACCGGGGCCGAGCCCGCCGACCGCCTGCTGCTGGCCAATGTGCTGCGCGACATCGCCAGCCGCACCCCCGCCGCCAACATCCGCAACTGGTGCCTGACCCGGGCCCGCGACCTGGACGGGACCGCCGACCTGTCGCGGCTGCGGGAACATCGCCTGCGGCCGCATCAGCTGGCCGGCATGACGCCTCTCGAGGCGCTGCATCTGTTGCGCGTGCTGCTGGATCCGGCGCGGGCGGCCGGGATCGACCTGCACATCGGATTCCTGTTCGGCGACGGCGTACGGGCCGGGGTCCACATCCGCAACGGCGTCTCGGTGGCCACCGACGGCGACGGGGCCGCCTCCACCCTTTCGATCGCCTACCCCGACTTCGTCCGCGTGCTGACCGGGACCGCGACCCTGGTAGGCCTGCTGGAGGCCGGCGAGGCGACCATCGGGGGCGATGCGGGGGCCGTGCGCGCGGCCCTGGCCAGCTATGACGTACCGGGCCTGCGGGCCTGAAGATCGATCAAGGCGGGGCGGGCGACACCCCGTAGTATGTCCGGCAGGCGACAGGGAGACACGACGATGGCGGGACGGGTTGAAGGCAAGGTGGCGCTGGTCACCGGCGGGGCCTCGGGCCTCGGGGCCGAGAGCGCCCGGCGGCTGGCGCGCGAAGGGGCGACGGTCGTGCTCACCGACATGGCCGCCGACATGGGCCAGGCGGTCGCCGACGGGATCGCCGACGCGGGCGGCAAGGCGCTGTTCCTGACCCAGGACGTGACCGACGAGGTCCGCTGGGCCGAGGTGGTGCGCGAGACACTGGCCCGGTTCGGCCGCCTCGACGTGCTGGTCAACAACGCCGGGATCGCGGCGGGCGGCGGGCCCCTGCTGGAAGCCACCTTCGAGGCCTGGCGTCACCTGATGTCGATCAACCTGGACGGCGTGTTCCTGGGCATGAAAGCTGCAGCGCCGCCGATGGTCGAGGCCGGGCGCGGCTCGATCATCAACCTGTCGTCGATCCTCGGGAAAGTCGGCATGGCCGGAACCCCGGCCTACAGCGCTTCCAAGGGCGGCGTGCTGATGCTGACCAAGGCCACGGCGCTGGAACTGGCCCCGCTGGGCGTGCGGGTGAACTCGGTGCATCCGGGCTTCATCGAGACCCCGATGGTCGACACGGCGTTCCGCGAGTCCGAGAACAGCAACGAAATGCGCGACGTGGTGATCTCACGCCACCCGATGGGGAGGCTGGGCGTTCCGCGCGAGATCGCCGACGGGATCGTCTTCCTGGCCTCCGACGAGTCCAGCTTCATGACCGGGGCGGAACTGGTGATCGACGGCGGCTACACCGCCATCTGAGGCCGCGCTCAGGCCGCGGCCTGGGCCATGGCCGCGTTGAGCCCGGCGAACAGCCGCTCGGGCGTGATCGGCTTGGCCAGATGCAGGTCGCAGCCGGCGTCCAGCGCCTGGGCCACATGCTCGTCCATGGCGTTGGCGGTCAGCATGGCGATGGGCGTTCGCGCGCGCCCGGTCTCGGCCTCGATCGACCGGATGGCGCGGGTGGCGGCGAGGCCGTCCATAAGTGGCATCTGCATATCCATCAGCACCACATCGAAGTCACCGGTCCTGAAGGCGTCCACCGCCTGCTGCCCATCGGCCGCCTCGGTAAGCAAAACCCCCACCTGCTCCAGGATGTAGGCGATGGTCCGGCGGTTGATCTCGTGGTCCTCGGCCAGGAGGACCCGAAGCGCGCCGGGGTCCTGGGGTTCGGCGGCGACCGCCGGTTCGGCAGGCGCGGCGCTGGACGCCGGGTCGGGGCACCGGGCCAGCGGCAGGCGGACCTCGAAGACACTTCCTTCGCCGGGGATGGACCGGGCCGTGATCCGGCCGCCCATCTCGTCGCAGAGCGCACGGCAGATGGAAAGACCAAGCCCCGTGCCGCCATAGCGTCGGGTGATCGAACCGTCGGCCTGCTCGAAGCGCTGGAACAGCCGGTCGCCGGCCTCGGCGTCGAAGCCGATCCCCGTGTCAGAGACCGTGAGGATCACGCCCCCCTCGTCGGCGTCGGCGTGAACCCGGATCTCGCCCACCGAGGTGAACTTCACCGCGTTGGACACCAGGTTGGCGACGATCTGACGGAGCCGGATGGCGTCGCCCATGAAGGCCGTGTCGGCGGCGGGCGCCACCTCGACGACAAAACGGACCCCCCGCGACTCCACCGCGTCGCGGTGCAGACCGGCGGCGGTGTGAACGAGGCCGCCCAGTTCGAAACGGTCCTGTTCGAGGCTGAGCTTTCCCGACTCGATCTTCGCCAGGTCCAGCAGGTCGGACACCAGGCGCTCCAGGGTCTCGCCGGAGACCTTGATCAGTCGGGCCATGTCGCGTTCGCGTTTGGGCAGCTTCGACTGGCTCAGGGCCGCGCCGATGCCGATGATGCCGTTGAGCGGGGTGCGCAGCTCATGGCTCATGTTGGAGAGGAACTGGTCCTTGGCCGCGTTGGCGCGCCCGGCGGCGACAATCGCCGCCTCCAGGGAGCGGTTGGCGGCGACCAGATCGCGGTCGGACTTGTGGAGGGCGATGGCGTTCCAGGCGGTGGTGGCCACCGAGCCGAGGGTCGCGATGGTATAGAAGATCGCCGGCACCAGCGGCGCCTGCGCCCAGGCCACGCCGATCAGCAGGGCGGCAAGTGTCCCCAGCGGCGGGAACAGCAGGGCCGTCATCAGCCGTCGGTCCTGATGGGCGCCGATGGCCGCGTAGAGCGATGCGGTGAACAGGTCGATGATCGCCACGATCCGCGGCAGCTCGCCGCCGACCCGCCACATCAGCAGCGCATGGGCGACCCAGCACAGCGAGATGAGGAGCATGCAGGCGACGCTGGCCGCCCGGAAGCGCAGATCGCCCCCAACCAGCCGGCGGCGAACGAAGACATGGACGCCCTCGACCGCGAGCGTCGTCACCAGCCAGGCAAGGCCCGGCAGCATGCCCAGGTACAGGAAGAGGAAATAGGACACGACGCCGGTCACCACGAACCGCAGCCACGTCCGGCTTTCGCCCGCGCTGGCGGCGCGCACGAGGGGATCGTTGGCGAAGCTGTCGTGCGTCTCGTGAGCCAAGGGCGCATCCGCCAGCCCGTGAAATGAAGCCGTCGGGGTGTTGCGGGTCCCGGCGACCTGTCGGGAACCGGGCGGCGCCCCCGACAGTCCGGTTCCATATCCGGGATAAGTTAATCAGTGTTCGCCAGCGCCCCACGGCGTGGTGTCCCGGCCGTCGGATTACGGCATAGTAGCTTCGCCCGCCGCGAACGGCGGGCCGGAGTCCACCGCCCGATGACCGCAGTCCCCGAAGCCGACGCCGGCCCGGGCCTGTTCGGCGACCCGCTCGCCGGCTGGTCCAACGACGACATCCTGCTGACCCGGCCGGCCCGCGCCACCCTGGGCGCGAAGCATCTGCGCAGCCTGCGGGTGCTCGACTGGCCCGAACTGCGCGCCCAGTTCAGCCGCCATGATGCCCCGGCCAACCGCCACGCGCGCCGTGACCGGCGCCTCGGGCTGGGCTCGGTGGCCTGCGCCGCGGCGGGACTGACCCTGGCGGGATTTGCCCCCCTGGCCGGCGGGGCGGCGGCCGGGGTCGGAGGAGCCGCCGCACTCCTCTGTCTGGCCGGAGCCGCCCTGGGAGGCGTGCACTGGCTGGACCGGCCGGCCAGGGCCCGCTGGCTGGGGAACCGATTCTGGACCGAGCGGATGCGGGCGCTCTACTTCCAGACCCTGACCAACAACCTGGGCCTGGTGGCGGCGGCCATGCGCGACGATGCCGCGCTGGGCGAATGGAAGGCGGCGCGCGCCCGGGCGCTCGCGGCCCTGCCCCTGCCGGACGACCTGGCCGGGCAGATCGGCCGGCTGGCCGGCGAGGTCGGCGACGACGAGGCCTGGGTGCTGCCCGAGTGGGCGCCGGCCCCGCTCCCGCCGGAACCCTCCGAGGAACTGGACATCGTGCTCACCCTGCTGCGGACCCAGCGGTTCGACAGCCAGATCGCCTACACCGACCGCAAGCTGGGCGACTCGCTCAGGGCGCCGCGACGGCGTTCGCGGGCGGTCCGCCTGGGCGGCCAGACACTGCCCGCCGCCGCAGTGGCGGCGGCCACGGCCGCGGGGCTCCTCATGCTGACCGGACAGCCCGCCGAGGGGTTCGCCGTGCGCCTGGCCCTAGCCGTAGCCGGTGGCGCCGCGGCCGGAGCCCTGGCGCTGAGGATGCTGAACGATGACCTCAAGCTTTCGGAGGATGCCGGGCGCTATGCCTGGTACGGCGCGGCCGTCCAGCGGGCCCGGGCCAGTTTCGATGCGGGCGATCTCGCCGGGAAACTGGCCGCCCTGCGCGAGATGGAAGTGATCGCTTACCGCGACCTGCGGGCGTTCGTGGCCGCCCACTGGCGCGGCCGATACGTTCCCTAACGCCGAGCCCTAGGGTCGGGCAAAGCCCAGTTCCGGCTGGCTGACCGCCGTCGCCTCCTCCGGCAGATGGCAGGTGAAGGTGGCTCCGGCGCCAGGCTCGCTTTCCAGCGCCACCCAGCCGCCGTGCAGCTCGGTCAGCGCCTTGACCAGGGCCAGGCCCAGCCCGGGCCCGCCACGCTCCCGGCCGATGAACCGGTCGAAGATGTGCGCCTGGACGTGGAAGGGAATGCCGCGACCGGTGTCGGAAACCTGGAGCTGCACCTCGCCGCGGGCCTTGCGGGCGGCCAGGGTCACCGTGCCGCCGGCCGGGGTCTGGGCGATGCCGTTCTCGAGCAGATGGTCGAGGATCTGCGCCAGGCGGCGGCGGTCGCCGCGGATCATGCCCACGTCGCCCGGACGCTCCAGCACGACGGTGACCTTGCTGGGCTCGGCCAGCTCACGCCAACGCTCGGCGACCTCGACCAGCAGGTCCGCGACATTCACCTCGGTGAGGTCCAGCGCCATCTCGTCGGCGTCGATCTCGGCCATGTCGAGGACGTCGTCGATGGAGCGCGCCAGCTGGGTCGCCGCGGCCTTCACCGAGGCTGCGTGGCCGCGGGCGCGGTCGGGCATCCCATCGGCGTGCTCCAGCAGTTCGGAATAGCCGATGATCGTGGTGAGCGGGGTGCGCAGCTCGTAGGAGACGTTGCCGACGAAGTCGCGCTTCAGCCGCTCGGCCTCTGACAGGGCCTGCTCGCGATCAGCGAGGGCGCTCTCCAGCCGGCGGGCGTCGGTGACGTCGGTGAAGGCGATCAGCGTCGCGCCATCCGGCAGCGGGCGCGAACGATACTCGACCGTGCGGTCGTCCGAGGTCTGCGCCTCGCCGGTGATAGGCATGCGGGCGGAGGGGTCGGGGTCGGCGACGCGGCCCTTGAGTTCCTTCCAGAACGCCATGTCGTGCAGCTTGTGGACGCAAAGCTCGACCACGCCCTCGAAGTCGCCCGCCGCTTCCAGTTGAAGCGGCGTGATGTTCCAGAACTTCTCGAAGCTCTCGTTGTGCAGGCGCAGCCGCCCGTCCGAGCCGAACACCGCGACGGCGTCGGAGAGCTTGTCGAGCGTGGCCTGCTGCACCTGCACCAGGGCGCTGAACTGGGCCTTCATCTTCAGGTCGTCGGTGATGTCGGAGAACAGCAGCAACAGGCCGCCCAGCGGATGCGGCTGGCGCGAGACCCGGAGCGTCAGGCCGTCCGGCGTGCTCCACATGTCGTCCGGCGCGGCGTCGAGATGTTCGTAGTGGTTGAGCTCGGCGGCCTTCCACTTGCCGTAGTCGGCGGTCTCCGGAAGCCGGCGGCGCTGGCGCAGGCGGTCGAGGATCTCGCCATGTGTGGGCCGCTCGGTCAGCCAGGCCGGCTCCAGCCCCCACAGTTCCGCGAAGGCGGTGTTGTGAAACTTCAGCCGCTTGGCGCCGTCGAAGATCACCACCGCGTCGTCGATGCGGTTGAGGGTCTCGTCGTGGGCCTCGACGTTGCGCTTGCTGTCCTCGCGGGCCTCCTCGAGGTCGGTGAGGTCGTCGGTCCAGACGCCGACGCCGCCGCCGTCCAGCGGCTGGGCGGTGATGTGAAAGGCCCGGCGGCGGCCGTGGAGGCTGAGCCAGCGCACGCCCTCCCGGCGCTGGCCGAGGTTGGCCGCCTCGCTGGCGAGAGTGTCGGCGCCGCGGTCGAAGGTGGCGCCGCGCTGGGCGGCCTCGTCCAGGCTGGCGGCGTCGACAGCCTTCAGCCAGGCGGCGTTGACCCAGACCGGCGAGCCATCGGCGGCGGCGATCCACGCCGGGCAGACCCGGGCATTCAGGAAGGCGGCGAACCGCGGCGCGGTCGGCAGGCCCTGATCCTCGCCGAGTACGGCGGAAATCCTCAGCCAGGCCAGCGCCCCGGCTGCGCGGCCCTCGACGGTGCAGACCCCGGCCGGACCCTTGACCTCGAAGGCGCAGGCCTCGCCACGCTCGAACAGGGCGCGCAGGCGCCGGGCGTGGTCCGGATCGGCGCGCATCAGGGCGTTGAGCACAGCCTGCGGGTCGCCCTCGACCAGCCCCAGGGCCGTGCAGCAGGTGCCGAGACTCTCTTCGCCGGACGCCAGCAGGGCACGGCCGTCCTCGACGGCCAGCAGGGCGGAATCGAAGGCTTCGACCGAGGCCTGGGCGGTTTCCGCGCCAGCCTCGAGCTGGCGGATGCGCGCGTTCAGGGCCGCGATCCGACGGTCGGCCGCGCGGCGCTGGGCGAAGGCCCAGAGGACGGCGGAGAGGGCGAGGCTGACCGCGCCCGCCGCCGCCGCCAGCATCAGTTCGTGCGCGCTCATCGACGCCCCGGCGAATCAGTCCCCGCCACCTTAGGCCGGGTGTGGACGGGCCGCACGCGCGTGCGCCGTTCTATCCGCAGCGATTTTCAGCGAGAATGGCGCAATGACGGCGATCCTCTACCCCGTGGCGGCCAATGCGGAGCTTGCCCTGTCGCGCCCGCTGGGCCGCGCCGCCCGCGAAAGCGAGGCCCGCCGGCGCGCCGGCGAGGCCGTCGTGTTCGCCACCGATCCTGTCGGACCGGCCTTCGCCACCCGCGCGGCCGCGCTCGACGCCTATCGCGGCCGGGTGGACGACGACCGCACCGGCGCGACGCCGGACGCCGAGGACCGCTACTGCCGGCTGGTCGAACAGGTGGCCGACGGCGCACCCCGCCCCAAGGTCCTCCAGCCCAGCTACGCGGATGGCCACCGCTGGCCCCAGCCGCAGAAGCCGACCCGGACCGTCTGGCGGCTGAGCGTCTCCTACTGGCGGATCGGCACGGCGGAGCGACCGCTGGAGGCGCCGCAGGCGCGCGCGGCCCGCAAATCGAAGCACGAGGTCGATCCCGACACCCTGCGCGCCATCGCCCGGGCGCCGATGCGGGCGATCAAGCCGCAGCAGCCCCTCGACATCGGCCTGTTTGAAATCCGTCCGCCGGAAGCCCCCCATATCGTGATGCCCGATGAGTAGTTCCGTGACCGGGCGCGCGCCCTCCCTCGACGACCTGGCCGAGATCGCCGAGCGGGCCTTCGCCGCCCTGCCGGAGGGATTCCGCAAGCTGGCGGGCGAGGTGATCTTCCGGGTGGACGACTTCCCCGAGGACGCGGTTCTGGCAGACCTGGGCATCGACGATCCGTTCGGCCTCACCGGCCTCTACTCGGGCGTCAGCCTGGCGGAGCGGTCCGGGTTCGGCGCCGAACCGGAGCCCAGCCGGGTGTTCCTCTACCGCCGCCCCATCCTCGACGAGTGGGCGGAGAACGGTGACGTCACCCTTGAGGAGCTGGTCACCCACGTCCTTGTCCACGAGATCGGCCATCACTTCGGGCTCTCCGATCCGGACATCGACGCCATCGAGGCGGCGGCGGAATAGGGCGTCACGTCCCGCCGGATGGGGGCGGAAGAGAAATTGACGCCCCCGTCACCTTCCTTGACGATATTGCGAGGCGACCGCATGTTTGAGCGGCCCGCGAAGAGGCAAGGAGCGAAACATGGCCGCCGACGGCAACATCACGAAGGACATCATCTACGACGCCGTCGCGCCCGACGACTTCGAGTCGATGCTGGAGCTGGACCGCTACGGCAACCGCTCGACCGCCTTCGACAAGATCATCTCGGCGACCCACGACCATTTCTGGGATCCGCTGGACAAGAAATACATCGACTTCGACGAGCCCTTCGACATGGAGAACGAGATGCTCCTGCCGGAGGAGATGATCGTGTCGCTGTCGACCGACTATGTCTCCAGCCACCTCAGCGACTGGAAGACCCGCGTCCGGTTCGCGAACCAGTCGGCGCTTCGGACCTTCTCCTCGATCCTGCACGGCGAGCAGGGCGCGCTGAACCTGTCGGCTAGCCTCTGCCACGTGCTGAAGGATCAGGGCGCGCAGGAATACGCCGCCAACCAGACCCGCGAGGAAGCCCGCCACGTCACGGCCTTCGCCAAGTACATCAAGGCCCGCTGGGGCCGGCCGGTGGAATGCGGCCCGACCCTCAAGGCCCTCCTGGTCGACATCATCGGCAGCCCCGAGGTCTACAAGAAGATCATCGGCATGCAGATGCTGGTGGAAGGGCTGGCCATGGGCGCCTTCGCCACCGTCTTCGCCAAGACCAATGACCCGCTGGCGAAGAAGCTGATGCAGCTGGTGATGACCGACGAGGCCTTCCACCACAAGTTCGGGAAGATCTGGGCCGACCGCACCATCCCGCACCTGACGGAGAAGGAGCACGAAGTCATCGAGATGTGGGCGGCGCACTGCTTCCAGACGCTGCTGTTCAATCTGGTGGCCCCGACCCAGCAGCGCGACCTGTACGAGGAATTCGGGCTCGACCCCGACCGCGTGATTGCCGAGATGGCCACCATGATCACCGACGAGACCCGCCGGGAGGGCATGAAGGAGCAGTCCAACATCTTTCGCGTGCTGGTGAAGACCCTGCTGAACGCCGGAATCATCACCGACCGCACCCGGGGCTTCTATGCCACCTACGTGGACATGGATGAACTGAAGGGCGAAGGCGACCGGATGATCGGCGACGACATCGCCGAGGAGGGGATCAAGTACCTCCAGGAGATCAACTTCAAGGACCGCGCCCGCGAGATCCTGATCGCCGCGGAATAGGCGGGGCCACGCCGGCCGCCGGTGAGACGGCGGCCGGTTTGCGGTAACACTCCTGACCGAACTGTTCAGTTCGTGGTCATGTGCGCAGTGCGTCCCTGTGGCGCGCCCCATCGGGCGTTGAAATCGGCCCCGAAGGCGTTATTGCACCGCAACATGATCCAGCGCTTCGTCCTCGCGGTCATCGCCGCCGCCGCCCTGCTCGCGCCTGCCCTTCCGGCCGGCGCGACAGTGGAGGCCATCCCGCACATCGAAATCGCGAAGATGATGGGCCGGTGGTACGAGGTGGCGCGGGTGCCGAACCAGATCCAGAACGGCTGCCAGGCGGGCGCCTCGGACTGGACGCCGCAGGCGCGCGGCTTCGCCGTCGTGCAGTCCTGCCGCAAGGGCGGCCCCGACGGCCCGCTTTCGGTGTGGAAGGCGAAGGCCACCGTCGCCGACCACCGCTCCAACGCCCGGCTGAAGATGACCTTCTTCGGCGGCATGGTCAGCCAGGACTACGTCGTCGTCGAGCACAGGCCCGACCAGGGCTGGCTTGTGCTGGCCACCGCCAACGGCAAGTACCTGTGGCTGATGTCGCAGCGGCCAACCCTGCCGACGGCCATTCGGCAGCAGGCGGTCGCCCGCATCCGCCAGCTGGGGTTCGATGTCGCCCGGCTGGAGTTCCCGCGCCCGATGGGCGGCTGAACCCGTCCGGGGTTGAATTCGGAACGGAGCCGGAACAAGGTTCCGGTATGGACGTCACCGTCGTCACCGTCTCACGGCCCGAAACCACCGCCACCGTGACCCGCGGGGCGGCGCGGCTGCTGGCCGCCCTGGGCTATGCTCCGCTCACCGAGGTAACCCTGCCGAACGGGCGACGGGCCGATCTGATGGCGCTGGGCCCGAAGGGCGAGATCTTCATCGTCGAGGTGAAATCGGGGATCGAGGACTTCCGCGTCGACCTGAAATGGCCCGAGTACCGGCCCTACTGCGACGCCTTCGCCTTCGCCGTGGCGCCGGAGTTCCCGCGCGAGATCCTGCCCGAGGACCCCGGGCTGATCGTCGCCGACGGATTTGGCGGCGCGATCCTGCGCGAGGCGCCCGTGCAGTCCCTGGCCGGCGCGCGCCGCAAGGCCCTCACGCTGGCCTTCGCGCGACTGGCGGCGCTGAGAGCCGCGGGGGTGGCGGCGACGGAGCTTTGAGCACGTCTCTCCTCTCCCCCGGCGAAGCGAAAGGGAGTGGAAACCCTCAGCGCGGGGCGCGCTTGGCCAGGATGCGCTGGAGGGTGCGGCGGTGCATGTTCAGGCGGCGCGCCGTCTCGGAAACGTTGTGGTTGCACAGCTCGTAGACCCGCTGGATGTGCTCCCAGCGGACACGGTCGGCGCTCATCGGATTGTCCGGCGGAGCGGCGGTGGCGTCGCCCTTGGCCAGCAGGGCGCGGACCACGTCGTCGGCGTCGGCGGGCTTGGAGAGGTAATCCACGGCGCCGGCCTTCACCGCCTGCACGGCGGTGGCGATGTTGCCGTAGCCGGTGAGCATGATGATCCGGGCGTCGGGGCGGGCGTCGCGGACCGCTTCCATCACCTTCAGGCCCGAGCCGTCCTCAAGGCGCATGTCCAGGACCGCGAAGGCCGGGGCCTTCCGCTTCACCGCGGCGATGGCGTCCTGGACGCCGCTCACCAGCTCGACCTCGAAGCCGCGCTGTTCCAGCGCCCGGCCCAGCCGGATCCGGAGCGGCGCGTCGTCGTCCAGCAGCATGAGGGTCTTGTCGGCGAGCGCCGCGACATCAGCGGAGAGATCGGTCATTCCCACACCCCTGAGGGCTCCCTCGGCTAACCGTTGCGGCAGCTTGTCGCACTTCAACGCCCTTAGGCAAGCAAAGCTGCATGCGCCGTCAAATGGCCTCCAGCTCCGCACGGGTCCACCGCGCAGAAACCACGGCGCCGCGGGGTCGGGCATTGTGAAATGTCACAGTGGCTCCGGTGCGCTCCAGCAGGGTCTTGGAGATGAAAAAGCCCAGGCCCATGCCGACATGGCCGGTGCGCGAGCCTTCGGCCCCCGGCCTCGACGTCACATAGGGCTCCCCCAACTTGGCGAGGATCTCAGGCGCGAAGCCGGGGCCGTCGTCGCGCACCTCTATGGTGATGGTCTCGGCGTCAAAGCGCGCCGAGACCAGGATTTCGGAGCGGGCGAAGTCCACGGCGTTCTCGACGAAGGTGCTGAAGGCATGGGCAATCTCGGGCAGCCGCCAGATGTCGGGCGAGGCGGTGCCCTTGGCGCCGGTGACGATCGCCTCGACACGGACGTCCTTCGAGGCGCCGGCATGGGGTTCGATCACCTCCTGCACCAGCTGGCGCAGGGTCAGACGCTCGTGGACCGCGTCGGAGGCCTTGTCCGGCGTCGCCGCCAGCCGGCGCAGGATCTCGCGGCAGCGCTCGGCCTGGGCGATCAGCAGGTCGGCGTCCTCCTTCACCGCCGCGGTCGGCGCCTCGCGGGCCAGCTCCTTGGCGACGATGGAGATGGTGGCGAGCGGGGTGCCCAGCTCGTGCGCCGCCGCCGCCGCCAGCGCGCCCAGGGCCGACAGCTTCTGTTCGCGGGCCAGCACGGTCTGGGTCACGTCGAGCGCCAGCGCCATGCGGGCCGCCTCGACCACGGACTGGCGGACATAGGTCGAGATCAGGGCGATCCCGGCCACGTTGGCTAGGCCCGCCACCAGCCGGAAATCCAGGGTCACCATCGGCTCGGGCCGGATCGAGGGATAGGGCAGCGCCAGGACCGCCAGCAGCATGGAGCACAGGGAGCCCAGGCCCGCGACGATCAGCAGCGGGCGCAGCGGCAGGGTGGCCGCCGCCAGGGTCGCCGGCGCCAGCAGCACCAGAATGAACGGATTGGCCGTGCCGCCGATCAGCCCCATCAACGCGGACAGCTGCAGGATGTCGAAGGCAAGCTGGGTTACGGCCTCGCGATCGCCCAGCACTTTCTGCGGCGGCCATGTCACGGCGGTCAGCAGATTCAGCAGAGCCCCTGCCCCGATGACGATCGCGCAGGCGAGGTACGGCGCCCTGTAGCCGAGGCTCACGCCGAACAGGACCAGCATCAGCACCTGGCCCACGATCACCACCCAGCGGACGCTGACCAGGGTGCGGACCCGCAGGTGGCCGCGGGTGATGTCGGCGTAGTCCCAGATGCCTTGCGCCGGGGTGGAGGGGGCCGTATCGAGACCGCCTTGCAGAGGGGCGTCGGTCATCGCCGGCCGCCAACAGGGAAAACGGCCATGTCCAGGCGCATTCTGGCCCTCATCGCGGTCCTGGCGATCTCGCTCGCCATCCTAACAGGCCTCGCCATCCGCAGGGGCGTTGGCGGTGACACCTCTCCGGTCGCCATCGGCGGGCCGTTCCAGCTCGTCGACACGTCCGGACGCACGGTCGGCCAGGAACTGCTGAAGGGCAAGTGGAGCGTGATGTTCTTCGGCTTCACCCACTGCCCGGACATCTGCCCGACGACCCTGTTCGAGATGGCCCAGGTTGAGCCCCTGCTCGGCCCGGCGGTCAAGGACCTGCAGACGGTGTTCATCTCGGTTGATCCCGGTCGCGACACGGTGGCGCAGATGAAGGCCTATGTGGCCAACGACGCCTTCCCGAAGCGGCTGATCGGGCTGACGGGCACGCCGGAGCAGGTGGATGCCGCGGCCAAGGCCTACCGGATCTACTACCAGAAGGTCGGCGACGGCGACGACTACCAGGTCAATCACGCCGCCTACAGCTACCTGATCAACCCCAGGGGCAAGTTCGCCTGCGTCCTGGCCTACGACCTGACCCCGGAGCAGACCGCCGCGAAAATCCAGGCAGCCATGAAGCAGGGCGACCGGGCGACGAGTTGCTGAGTCTCGCCTGATGCACGAAGCGACTTGCGGAGCCTGTTAACGTTCCGCATGTTATGCTGCAGCGCACAAAGGCTGGGTCGAAGATGCTCTATTCCCTCTATGAAGCCGGTTACTACGCCGCCTCGCCGATGCGGATGGCGGCGCTGGCCACGCGGAACTTCTGGAGTTCGCCGCTGAATCCGGCGGCGGAGTCCGACCTGGGACGGCGGCTGTTCGCCACCTCGGACCTGTTCGCCAACCTGACGCGGCGCTACGGCAAGCCCGACTGGAACATCGACAGCGTCATCATCAATGGCACGGCCGTGCGCGTGCGGCCGACCACCGTCTGGTCGACCCCCTGGTGCAAGCTGACCCACTTCGCCCGCGACATGAGCGACCTGCGCCGCGCCGGGAAGACCGAGCTGGAGCCGGCGCTGCTGATCGCCGCCCCGCTGTCGGGTCACTACGCCACCCTGCTGCGCGGCACGGTGCAGGCCTTCCTGCAGGACCACGACGTGTTCATCACCGAGTGGCAGAACGCCCGCGACGTGCCCTTCGTCGAGGGCAAGTTCGACTTCCACGACTACATCGACCACATCCGCGACATGCTGCGCCAGATGGGCCCGCGCCCGCACGTGGTGGCGGTCTGCCAGCCCGG
>CAUJHW010000070.1 GCA_963205005.1 Pseudomonadota bacterium | reverse complement strand
GGCGGGAAAGCTGGCCCGCTGGTAGGCGCCCTGCAGCAGCTTGCCGGTCATCTCGGCCAGCGCCTCCAGCCCGAAGGCGTGGCGCGCGTGCATGTCGGCGAAGGTGCGCATGGGCGGAGAGAGAACATAAGAAGAACATTGAAGTCAAAAAGAAAGCGCCTCATCTCCCTCTCGGTTTTGCCGGGGGGAGAGGAGGCATGCGTTCATCCACGGCTTCGCGGGTGCAAGCCTCTATCCCGCAAGGGGAGATAGACCGACGGCAGTCGACGCATCTCTCCGCCGGAGCATATGCCCCGCAAGACCAAACCCCAGCATCAACAGGATCCATACGCCGGGTTCCGGAACGGCCTGAATCGAAAGCGTATCGACCTGGAATTGACCGGAGGCAGAACGCGTAAAGCGAGAATTCACCGGGTCGTACTGCCGGATCGTGAATTCTCCGCCGCCGCTCAGGCGTTCGGGAAGATAGGTCTCTTCGAGCCAGGGCGTGGCGGTATCGCGGGCCACAAAGAGTTGAATTGCCTGATAGTTCGCGGCGTCGAGCGGGTCAGCACTGCTGATCGCGTGAAAGAGATCAAACGTTTGCACGATGAAGATCGCTGCTGTCGACGACGGCATTGGCTGCGTCACTCCGGCAATGGTCAGAGTCGAGCCCAGGGACGGATTCCCGATCGGGTAGGGAAACACGCCGTAAAGCTGGTCTGCAGAACCCGGCAAATAGGAGCGCGTGCCTTTTCCCGTGTCGTACCGATAGGTCGCGATGAAGGGCAAACCCGTCAGGTCGCGGTTGGTGACACCGAACTCTCCTGTCGTGTCAAAGCCGACGCTGATGGCGCCCGTGTATGTTGCTAGCAGGACAGTGGCGGCCGCAGAGCCGGCGCCGAATATTGTGAGAGCCGCTACGGCGGCGATTAAGGCCTTGGCCAGACGATGCATGGTCTTCGGCATCCCTACGGTCGATGTGCGAAAGCGCGAGGGAATGCTATAGGTTGTTTTCGATCGAACAACGTCTTTAACGATATCCGGGGGAAACGAATCCGGCAACCGGACACAGGCGAACTGGAGCAGGCCAATCCGGGATACCTGCATATCTCCGGACCACCGGGTACTGGCTTGCTGAAACCGTAGCGGCCGTGTCGCGTCAGCCGCCTCTCTCCCGACCTCTCCCTCTCGGCTTTGCCGGGGGGCGAGGAGGGGTGGGGTGGCTCAGGTGAACGCGGACAGGATCAGCGTCACGACGGCGACATCGATGATGCGGGAGACGATGAGCAGCATGGGCCGGTCCGGGGTCGCAGGGTTCGGACAGGGTTAAGCAAGAGTTGCGCCAGTCTTCGCCGAGGGGGCGGGCCGGCGGTGGGGGGCATATTCCGCCGGGCGGAGGGCGGGCTTTGCCGGGTGGTTTGGGGTCGTTACTCAGAGCCGCTCATTCCGGCGAATGCCGGAATCCAGATGGCGGAGGCGGGTTCTGCGAGCGCCGAGCCATTCCAATCCGCATCCCAGCCATGAGAGCTGGTCCCGGCATTCGCCGGGAGGCGCGGTGTCGAGGACCGAGCCTGTCAGGCCCGTGGATCGCCCTAGATGTCGGTGCGGGTGTGGCGGCCGGCGCGGGCGCGGCGGTCGTTGGCGCCGGACCATTCGATGCGGTTGTAGGCCATGCGGGCGCGGTCGATCAGCGTGGCGCCGGCGCGCAGCCCGCGGCGTTCGCCGTCCTGGCCGATCAGATGGGCATGGAATTCGCTGTCCTGCCGGCGACGCTCGTCGCGGAAGGAGCGGGTCTCAAGGGTCGGTCCGACCGGCACGGGAAGGTTCGTCCCCGCAGGCTCGAACGCCTCCGCAGTCTCCTTCGCGTCGCTTCTCGTCGCGCCGTGCGCCGAGACCGCGCGCCGTATGCGGTCAATGCGGGACATCGTGTCTCACAACCTGCAATGGACGGGCCACAACCTAGCCCTTAGCGATCTTGTCCAGTTGAGCCTGCATTTCCGCCATCTGTCTACGCAGAGCGGTCAGCGACTCGTCGCCGCTGGTCTCGGCCCTGGGTGCGGGCGCTGGCGGGGCGGGCGGCTCTTCGGCGCGGCCCTGCGGCGCGAAGGCGAAGGGCGAGAACATCTTCATCGCCCGGTCGAAGAGCTGGAGGTTCTGGCGGATCTGGTCCTCGTAGGCCCCCAGGCTGCCGGTCTGGCCGAGCGCGCCGGTCTGGCCGAAGGCGGCCAGCTGGGTCCGCATCCGCTCCTGCTGCTGGGTGAAGCTGGACAACGAGAGTTCCAGATAGCTCGGCAGGAAGGCCTGCATCGAGTTGCCGTAGAAGCTGATCAGCTGCCGCAGGAACTGGATCGGCAGCAGGCTCTGACCCTGGCTCTCTTCCTCGAAGATGATCTGGGTGAGGACGGTGCGGGTGATGTCGTCGTTGGTCTTGGCGTCATAGACCACGAAATCGACGCCCTGCTTCACCATCTCGGAGAGGTGTTCGAGCGTCACGTAGCTTGACGATGCGGTGTTGTAGAGCCGCCGGTTCGCGTACTTCTTGATGACGACCCGCTCGGTCGGCTTGGTGTCCGTGGCGGTCTCGTGGGCGTCGGCCATCCCTGATCCCCAATGGTGAACCCGTCCCGCGAGACGCGGCGGCCTGTCTCGCAGCGCAGTATCGCGGATGCGAGCCCATTAGCAAATGGCCTGAAATCAATTGCTCAGTGGTCTTGCCCTGTCCCGGCGTCGAGCCGATAGAAGAAGGACAGGGCCGCATCAGATTGCAGGGATCCGCCATGAGCGACATCGTCATCGTTTCCGCAGCGCGTACGCCGGTGGGATCGTTCAATGGAGCGCTTTCCAGCCTCCCCGCCCACGAACTGGGCCGCATCGCCATCACAGCCGCCGTTGAGCGCGCGGGCATCGCCGCCGCCGACGTGGACGAGGTGATCATGGGCCAGGTGCTGCAGGCCGGCGCCGGTCAGGGTCCGGCCCGCCAGGCCTCGATCAACGCCGGCATCCCCATGGAAAGCCCGGCCTGGAGCCTGAACCAGCTCTGCGGCTCCGGCCTGCGCGCCGTGGCCCTGGCCGCACAGCAGATCCAGGACGGCTCGGCCACCATCGTGGTCGCCGGCGGCCAGGAGAGCATGAGCCAGTCGCCGCATGCCTCGCAGCTGCGCAACGGTACGAAGATGGGCGACACCACCTTCGTCGACACCATGATCAAGGACGGCCTGCTCGACGCCTTCCACGGCTATCACATGGGCCAGACCGCCGAGAACATCGCCTCGCGCTGGCAGATCACCCGCGGCGAGCAGGACGCCTTCGCCGTGGCCAGCCAGAACAAGGCCGAGGCCGCCCAGAAGGCCGGCAAGTTCGCCGGCGAGATCGCGCCGGTCACGATCAAGGGCCGCAAGGGCGACACCGTCGTCGACCAGGACGAATACATCCGTCATGGCGCGACGCTGGACAGCGTGTCGGGCCTGCGTCCGGCCTTCAACAAGGAAGGTTCGGTCACCGCGGCGAACGCCTCGGGCCTGAACGACGGCGCCGCGGCGCTGGTGCTGATGACCGCCGAGGAAGCCGCGAAGCGCGGCCTGAAGCCGCTGGCCCGGATCGCCTCCTGGGCCTCGGCCGGCGTCGATCCGGCGATCATGGGCACCGGCCCGATCCCGGCCAGCCGCAAGGCGCTGGAAAAGGCCGGCTGGACGGTGGCCGACCTCGACCTGGTCGAATCCAACGAGGCGTTCGCGGCGCAGTCGATCTGCGTGGTCCGCGACCTGGGCCTGGATCCGGCGAAGGTGAACGTCAACGGCGGGGCGATCGCCATCGGCCACCCGATCGGCGCCTCGGGCGCGCGGATCCTGACCACCCTGCTGCACGAGATGAACCGTTCGGACGCCACCCGGGGCCTGGCCACGCTGTGCGTCGGCGGCGGCATGGGCGTGGCGATGTGCGTCGAGAAAATCTGACCGGACAGCCGGACTGAACCGGCGTCCTCGCTTAGGGAGAGAGTGAATGGCCAGGGTAGCGTTCGTCACGGGTGGGACCCGTGGCATCGGGCGGGCGATCTGCGAGCGCCTGAAGGCCGATGGCCTGCAGGTCGCCGCCGGCTACTCCGGCAATGACGCCGCGGCCGAGGCCTGCGCCCGTGAACTGGGCGTGATGGTGGTCAAGGGCAACGTCGGCAACTTCATGGACTGCAAGCACGCGGCCGAGAAGGTGGCCGCCGAGCTCGGGCCCATCGACGTGCTGGTCAACAACGCCGGCATCACCCGCGACGGCGTCTTCCACCGCATGACCTCCGAGCAGTGGAGCGAAGTCATCCGGGTGAACATGGACTCGCTGTTCAACATGACCCGTCAGGTCATCGAGGGCATGCGCGAGCGCGAGTGGGGCCGGATCATCAACATCTCGTCGATCAACGGCCAGAAGGGCCAGATCGGCCAGACCAACTATTCCGCCGCCAAGGCCGGCGTGATCGGCTTCACCAAGGCGCTGGCCCTGGAGAACGCCAAGAAGGGCGTGACCGTGAACTGCGTCGCCCCCGGCTATATCGACACCGAGATGGTGCAGGCGGTGCCGCCGAAGGTGCTGGAAGGCATCATCGCCCAGATCCCCGCCGGCCGCCTCGGCAGCGGCGTGGAGATCGCCGATACGGTCTCGTTCCTGGCCGGCGAACGCGCCGCCTATGTGACGGGCACAACGCTTTCGCTGAACGGCGGCCAATACCTGGTCGGGTGAAGACCTCGCCTGCGTCCAAAAAGCGCCCCGATCAAACGGCACTCTCCCGTCCGGCATGACAGGCAGGATGACGGCGACAGGGCGGGCGATCACGGGGGCGCTGCTCGGCGTCGCCATCGCGGGCGCCGCGATGCCGGCGGCTGCCGGGCCGGCTGACAAGCTGCGCGAGGGCCTGTTCCGGCATCGGGGCGGCGAGGTCGTCGGTCCGCCGCTGGCGCGATATGTGTCGGAAGAGGGCCGGGTGTTCATCCTGGACCGCACCCAGCCGGCGCCGATGCTGAAGTTCGAGGACAGCCCCGAGGTGTGGGTGCTGGCGCCCAGCCCCGCGCCGCGCGGCGACGTGATCTACAAGAACGACCTGGGCGAGCCGGTGCTGCGCGCGACGCGGCTGGGCGGCTATACCCTGTTCACCGACGACCGCCCGAGCGGCGAGGCTGTCTCACTTGCCGGCGCCGCGCCGCCGCTGCGGCTGCTGGGCCTGAGCCCGCAGGCGCTGGGCGAACGGATGCTGCAGGCCTCGATCCGCTCCGGCCGCGCAGCCCGTCGCCCGGTGGTGTTCGAGGCCGAGGCGACGCCGGCGTCGGCCGCCCTGATCGCTGACGCGGCCACGATCGCCAGCCTGGCCTTCCTCAGGCTCGCAGCCGATGGCGGCCGCGCCAGCCTGGCGCGGGTGGGCAAGGTGCAGTTCACCGAAGGCCGCAAGGCCGCCGCCGCACTCAGCAACGGGGTGCTGCGCGTCGTGGTGTCGCCGACCCAGGGCCTGGCCGGCCGTCCGTCGTCGGAGCGGCTGGTCAGCGTGATGCGCGGAGCCCGCTAGGCCGGGCTCACCCCTGGAAGCTGTCCTTGGCCGAACGCACCGCGGCGAAGGCCCGCGCGTCGGGTTCGCCGGCCGCGCCGACCCGGCCCGCCAGCGCCGGCGCCCGCAGGAACGGATTGGTCGCCTTCTCCAGCCCGATGGTGGTGGGCACGGTCCACTCGCCCCGCTCGCGCGCCGCGAAGATGTCCGCCGCGCGGGCCTTCACGGCGTCGCCGTCGTCCACCGACAGGGCGAAGCGGGCGTTGGAGGCGGTGTACTCGTGGGCGCAGTAGACGCGGGTCTCGTCGGGCAGGGCGGCCAGCCGCTGGAGGCTGTCCCACATCTGCTCGGGCGTGCCCTCGAACAGTCGCCCGCAGCCGAGCGCGAAGAGGGTGTCGCCGACGAAGGCGATCCGGTCGGCGGCGTCGAAGAAGGCGATGTGGCCCATGGTGTGGCCGCCGCTCTCGATCACCTGGAAGGTGGTCTCGCCCAGCTGAACGGTGTCGCCGCCCGCGACCTCGCGGTCCAGCGGGGCGATCCGGGTGACCTCGGCCGGGCCGACGATGGTGCAGCCGGTGATCGCCTTGATGTCGAGGTTGCCGCCCGCGTGATCGGGGTGCCAGTGGGTGTTGAGGATCAGGTCCAGGTCCCAGCCCAGGTCCTCCAGCTCGCGCAGGATGGCCGCGGCGTCGGGGGTGTCGATGCAGGCGGTCTTGCCCGTGGCCTCGTCCCGGACGAGGAAGCCGTAGTTGTCCGACAGGCAGGGAAACTGGTGGACGGTGAGGGTCATGGCGAAACTCCGGAACGGCCTGCAGCGATTTAGGCTGGCGGCGCGCCCGCGTCGAGCATAGCCATCGGACAATGCGCCGCGACGTCCTCGAGCTTCGGCAGTTCTACGCCTCCGACCTGGGGAGCGCGGCCCGCGCCATGGTCGAGCGCAAGCTGCAGGAGGCCTGGGGCGACACCCACGGCCTGGACATCCTGGCGCTGGGCTATGCCACGCCCTTCATCGCGCCGTTCCGCGAGCGGTCGCGCCGGGTGGTTGCGGCCATGCCCGCCCAGCAGGGGGTCGAGGTCTGGCCCGCGGAGGGCCGTAACCTGGCCACCCTGACGCCGGAAGACAGCCTGCCGTTCCCCAACGCCCTGTTCGACCGGATCCTGGTGGTCCACGGACTTGAGGAAAGCGCCGACCCCGTGGGCCTGCTGCGCGAGGTCTGGCGGGTGCTGGCGCCCTCGGGCCGGGCGATCATCACGGTGGCGTCGCGCAACGGACTGTGGGCCAACACCGAACGCACCCCTTTCGGCCATGGGCGGCCCTACACCCGCGCCCAGCTGGCCGAACTGATGCGCGAAGCCGATCTGGAGCCCTCCGGATGGACGCGGGCGCTCTATGTGCCGCCGGTGGGCTGGATGGCGCGATGGGCGGATGGGTTCGAGCAGGCGGGCTCCCGTCTCTGGCCGGGCTTTGCCGGTTTGCTGCTGATGGAAGCGGTCAAGCAGACCTTCGCGGTGAAGCCGCATGGCGCCCGCGCGAGGGTGCGAATCGCGCGGCCGGTGCTGTTGCCGGCCCCCGGCGCGGCCCCCGCCGGATCCTCACCGCATCGAGACCGCTTGGCGCCGCCGGGAGGAAGGTCTTAGGTGTGAGCATGTATTCGACCATCGGACAGGGGTGCAGCGACGCATGAAACTGATCATCGCCGTCATCAAGCCCAGCCGCCTCGACGCCGTGCTGGATGCCGTCACCGAGGCGGGCGCCTCGGGGCTTACCGTCACCGAGGTGCGCGGCTATGGCCGCCAGCGGGGCAAGACAGAGGTCTATCGCGGCGCCGAGTACGAGGTGAAGCTGCTGCCCAAGGTGAAGCTGGAGATCGCGGTCCCGGCCGATATCGTCGAGGCGGTGATCGAAGCGATCCAGTCATCGGCCAACACCAACAAGATCGGCGACGGCAAGATCTTCGTGCTGGACCTGGAACGCGCCCTGCGCATCCGCACGGGCGAAGAGAACGCCGCCGCCATCGCGGGGTAGGACGCCCTCCCTTAATGGGGCGGGACAGACGGCGAAGCCGTCAGGGTGGGGACGTCAGGATCAGGCTCTGACTCCGCGCGCTGGCGCAGACTTCCCCACCCTGGCCGCTCCGCGGCCTTTCCCTCCCCATTAAGGGAGGGAAAAAGTCGGTCAGCGCTTCCGGGGGCTCGCGGGGGGATCGCCGAACAGATCCACGGGCGCGGTTTCCGCACGCCCCTCCTGCTTTCGGCTGAGCAGGAACAGGGCGGTCTCGGCGCGCCAGTTCTCGATCGGCTGGCGGGGGTCGATGGGCCGGGCGGGCTTGCCCTCGGCCAGGGACGCGCAGGCGTCGATCCGCAGGCCCAGGTCGTCGCAGAGCGCGGTGAAGTCGCGCAGGGTGCAGAGGTGGATGTTGGGGGTCGACCACCAGGGCTCGGGCAGGGCGCCCGTCTCGGGCATCCGGCCCCGGCTCAGCAGCGCCCAGCGGACCTTCCAGTGACCGAAGTTCGGCACCGAGACCACCGCCTGCTCGGCGATCCGCAGCAGTTCCGACAGCACATGCCGGGGCTCGCGCATCTGCTGCAGGGTCTTGGACAGGATCGCATAGTCGAAGGCCCGCGTCGGGAAGTGGTCGAGGTCGCGGTCGCCGTCGCCCTGCACCACGGCCAGGCCGCGGGCCAGACAGGCGGAGACGCCTTCCGGGCTGATCTCCAGCCCCTGGCCGTCGACACCCTTCTCGCGGGTCAGCAGTTCCAGCAGCTCGCCTTCGCCGCAGCCCACGTCCAGCACCCGCGCGCCCGGACGAACGAGGGTGAGGATCTCGCGGAAGTCCTCGCGGGCGCCGCTCACGAAAGGCCCCGCGCCTGGGCCTGGGCGGCCAGGAAGCCGCGCAGGGTCTGGTCGAGCTGGGGCTCGTCGAGGAAGAAGGCGTCGTGGCCCTTGTCGGTGACGATCTCGGCGAAGCTGGCGCGGCAGCCGGCGCCGTTCAGGGCGCGGACGATGTCGCGGCTTTCCGAGGTCGGGTAGAGCCAGTCCGAGGAGAACGACAGCACGCAGAACTTCACGTTGCGGGCGGACCGGAAGGCCTGGGCCAGCACGCCGTCGAACTGGCCGGCGAGGTCGAAGTAGTCGAGCGCCCGGGTGATGTAGAGGTAGGAGTTGGCGTCAAAGCGGTCGACGAAGCTGGCGCCCTGGTGGCGGAGGTAGCTTTCCACCTGGAAGTCGGCGTCGAAGCCCCACGACAGGCCGTCGCGCTGGAGCTCACGACCGAACTTCCGCTGGAGGGCGGACTCCGACAGGTAGGTGATGTGCGCGGCCATGCGGGCCACGGCGAGCCCCTTGTCCGGCCGCACGCCGGCGGCCAGGTAGGCGCCGCCGCGCCAGTTGGGGTCGGCCATGATCGCCTGGCGGCCCACCTCGTGGAAGGCGATGTTCTGGGCGGAATGGCGCGCGGCGGCGGCGATGCACACCGCGCTGAACAGCTTTTCCGGATAGTCCGCCGCCCACTGCAGGACCTGCATCCCGCCCATGGACCCACCCACGGCGGCGAACAGGGTCTCGATCCCCAGCGCCTCGATCAGCATGGCCTGGGCGCGGACCATGTCGGCGATGGTGATCACCGGGAATTTCAGGCCATACGGCTGGCCCGTCGCCGGGTCGATGGACGCCGGACCGGTGGTGCCCATGCACCCGCCGACCACGTTCGAGCAGATGATGAAATGGCGCTCGGGGTCCAGTGGCCGTCCGGGGCCGACATAGAGGTCCCACCATCCCGGCTTGCCGGTCACCGGGTGGGTCGAGGCCATGTGCTGGTCGCCGGTCAGGGCATGGCAGACCAGCACCGCGTTGGACCGCTCCGCGTTGAGCCGTCCGTAGGTGTTGTACGCGATCTCGAGGGGGGCCAGCGTCGCGCCGGAATCCAGCCGCAGCGGCCGGTCAGCCGGAAACCGCCACACACCGCCACCCGTCTCAGCCGCGGCCGTAATGGGAACCTGCGCCGTCATGCCGCCTTGGACCGCCTCGCCCCACCGGTGTCAATGGGTTGCAGGCCGGCGAACCTAGGCTATGAAACAGGTCTAGGGAGCGTTCATGGATCGGCTGATCCTCCTCCGGCACGGCCAGGCCGACCCGGATTCTGACACCGGCGAGGACTTCGACCGTCGGCTCGCGCCGCACGGCGTGACCGAGTCTGCGGCCATGGGCCTGCGTCTGGCGGACATGGGATTCTGTCCCGACGTGGCGCTGGTCTCCACCGCCGCCCGCGCCCGCGGCACCTGGGAAGCCGCGTCGGCCGCGTTTCCCAAGGCCATCGTGCGGTTCGAGCCGGAGCTCTACCACGCCGATTCGGGTGTGGTGCGCAGCGCGGCCCGTGAAGCCGGCGCCACCTTCGGCACGGTGATGGTGGTGGGTCACAATCCGGGCCTGCAGGAACTGACCATCGCCATGCTGATCGAGGGCGGCGCGCCGTCAGGCCTGATCGGCCGGGCCCAGCGGAACTTCCCCACGGCCGCGGCCGCCATCTTCCTGATCGACGGGACCGGCCGGCCCCACTACGACGGCCTCTTCTTCCCGGATCGCTGAGGTGCGGATCTACAAGATCCTGCCGCGCGCCGAGTGGGTGGCGGCGCAGGGCGCAGGCCGCTTCGAAGGCTCCGCCGTGGACCTTCAGGACGGCTACATCCATTTCTCCACCTCCGACCAGTCGCAGGAAACCGCGCGCCGCCATTTCGCCGGCCAGGCCGACCTCGTCGTGCTGGAGATCGAGGGCGACGACCTTGGCCCGACCCTGCGCTGGGAACCTTCCCGCGGCGGCGAGCTTTTCCCGCACCTCTACGGCCCGCTCGCGGTGACCGATGTTCGCGCGGTCCGCGCGGCGCCGCTGGGCGCCGACGGGGTCCCGCAGATCCAGGCTCCCGAATGACCGACCTCCACGGCCTCGCTACCCGCCTCCTGTCGCGGATCGATTCGGAGGACGCCCACAACCTGGCCATTTCCGGCCTGAAGCTGGGCCTGGGCCCGCTCGCCCCGGCGGACGATCCGATCCTGGCGACCGACCTCGCCGGCCTGAAGCTGCCCAATCCGGTCGGCCTGGCGCCGGGCTTCGACAAGAACGCCGAGGTGTTCGGTCCCATGCTGCGCGCCGGCTTCGGCTTCGTGGAGTGCGGCACGGTCACGCCCCTGCCGCAGGTGGGCAATCCGCGGCCACGCCTGTTCCGGCTGGCCGAGGACCGCGCGGTGATCAACCGCATGGGGTTCAACAACAAGGGTCTGGAGCCGTTCGCCGCCCGCCTGGCCCGGCGCGGCGCCGGCGTGGTGGGCGCGAACCTGGGGGCCAACAAGGATTCCGAGGACCGGCTGGCCGACTATACGGCCGGCCTGCGTCGCCTCTGGGGGATGGCGTCCTATTTCACCATCAACATCTCCTCGCCCAATACTCCGGGCCTTCGCGCCCTGCAGACGAAGGCGGCGCTGGACGAACTGCTGGGCCGGATCGTCAACACGGCCCAGTCGCTGCCGGCCGGAGTCGCGGCTCCGATGTTCCTCAAGGTCGCGCCGGACCTGGACGACGGGGAGATCGAGGCCATCGCCGACACCGTGGCGGCGCGCGGCCTGGCCGGGGTGATCGTCAGCAACACCACCCTGGCGCGGCCGGCCCTGACGTCGGTTCATCGGGACGAGACCGGAGGACTGTCCGGCGCGCCGCTGTTCGGTCCGTCGACCGAGATCCTGCGCCGGTTCCGCGCCGCCGGGCAGGGGCGCTTCCTGCTGATCGGCGCCGGCGGCATCGCCTCGGGGGCGGACGCCTACGCCAAGATCCGCGCCGGGGCCTCGGCCGTGCAGCTCTATTCCGCCCTGGCGTACGAAGGACCGGGGCTGGTGGTGCGGATCAAGCGCGATCTTGCCCAAAGGCTGCGCGCCGAGGGTTTCCGTTCCGTCGCAGAAGCGGTCGGCGCAGAATAGGCAGGCCCCGGAGCGGGCCTCACGTTGCCCCGCGCGGCCGGCTGCATTAACTCGGAAGGACGATGGCGGACGCCCTAACGCCGACCGAACCTCCCGAACGGCCCTGGCGCCGCCGCCTGTTCTGGCCCGGCGGCCTGTCGGCGCGACTCCTTGTGCTGACCGTGGTGATCGCGACCCTGGGTGGGACGCTGGCGATCCTGCCCGCGATGGCGGCCTACGAGAAGCAGTGGCTGCTGGACCGGGTGCGGGCCGCCGAACTGGCCTCGCTCGCCGCAGAGGTGGCGCCCGACCGTGTCGTGTCCGAACAGCTGAAGACCCAGCTCCTTGAAGGCGCGGGGGTTGAGATCGTGGCGGTGTCCAGCGACGGCGTCCGGCGGCTGGTGTTCGCCAACGCCCGGCCGGCGCGGGCGCCCTATCTGGTCGACCTCCGGAGCCGGGCGGCGGGCCTGGGCCTGTTCGCGCCCTTCCAGACCCTGTTCGGACCCGGCGACCGGGTGCGGGTGATGGCCGAGCCCCGGTTCCGGGAAGCCGACTTCATCGAGTTCGTCGCCACCGACACGGAGCTGAAGAAGGCGCTGGCCAGCTACCTCTGGCGGCTGGTGGCCATCGTGGCGGGGGTGTCGGCCCTGGCCGGGCTGATCGTCTACCTGGCCCTGAACCTGTTCCTGGTGCGTCCGATGCAGCGGATCACTTTCGCCATGGAGCGGTTCCGCGCCGATCCGGACGATCCGGAGGCGCGGGTGCAGCTTTCCGGCCGTCGCGACGAGATCGGCCGCGCCGAGGCCGAACTGGGCCGCATGCAGGCCGACCTGCGGGTGGCGCTGAACTCGCGCGCGCGCCTCGCGGCCCTCGGTGAGGCGGTCGCCAAGATCAACCACGACCTGAAGAACATGCTGACCGGCGCCCAGCTGGCCTCGGAACGGCTGGCGGCGCTGAAGGACCCCAAGGTCAGCCAGGCCCTTCCGCGTCTGGAGCGGGCGCTGGACCGGGCGGTGAAGCTGGCCTCGGACGTGCTGGCCTATGGCAAGACCCAGGAGGCCGCGCCCGAGACCCAGACGGTGCGCCTGGTCGAGGCGCTGGACGAAGCGGCCGCCGAGGCGCGGCTTGCCGATTCCGGCGTGAAGTTCGCGTCCAAGGTCTCCACGGCCGACCAGGTGATCGCCGATCCGGACCAGCTGCACCGGATCCTGGTCAATCTCCTGCGCAACGCCCGCCAGGCCATCGAGCACCAGGAGGCGCGCAAGGCTCCGGGCCGCATCGAGGTGTCGCTGGAGGCGCTGGGCGGGGCCAGCCTGATCCGGATTTCCGACAACGGGCCGGGCGTTCCCCCGCGCATCCGGGAGCGGCTGTTCCAGCCCTTCGCCGGATCAGGCCGTCCGGATTCCACCGGCCTGGGCCTCGCCATCGCCCGCGAGCTGGCCCAGGGCCACGGCGGCGACCTGACCCTGTCGGTGACCGGCGAGGAAGGCACCGTCTTCGAACTGCGCCTGCCTGGCGCGCCGGGCCCGAAGGCGCGCCCGCGCAAGGCTGCGAGTTCGGCGTAGAACCTATGCTCAATCCCGCTCATCCCGGCATTCGCCGGGATGAGCGGAAGTTGGTGACCGCGACCTGAGTACGGCCTTTACGGCGCCTTGGCGACGCCCTCGCGGCGGGGGTCGGCGCCGCCGCGCAGGCCCTCCGGGGTGACCTCGACGCCATGCAGGCCCGACCCCTCGGCTCCGAAGCCGGCGCTCAGTTTGACGCCGCGGGCTTCCAGCCCCGCGCGGATCTCGGGCGCGAACTTGTCCACCTCTGCGGCGTAGAAGCTGCCGCCGGCGATCAGGTTCGGCAGGGCAATGGCCTCCTGCACCGGCATCTTCCAGTCCAGCATGCCCACCAGGGCCTTCAGGTTGTAGGCCAGGATGGACGGGCCGCCGGGCGAGCCTACGGCCGCCACGAAGCGGTTCTGCCGGTCCAGCACGATGGCCGGGGCCATGGACGAGCGGGGCCGCTTGCCGGGGCCGACGGCATTGGCGGTGGGCGCGCCGTCGCGGTCGTTGAACGTGAACGAGAAGTCGGTGAGCTGGTTGTTGAGGAAGAAGCCGTGGACCATGCGGCCCGAGCCGAAGATGCTCTCCACCGTGGTGGTCATCGAGACCACATTGCCCCATTTGTCGACGATCACCAGATGGGTGGTGCCGCCGGGCTCCTGGGTGCGGTCAGGCGCGCGGACGCCGGCGCCCTTCGGCTTGCCGGGCGCGACGGGGGCGGGGTCGGCGACGGGGCCGATCAGCTTCGCCCGCGCTGCGAGATAGGCGGGATCCAGCAGACCTTCGACCGGCACGTCGACGAAGTCCGGATCGCCGATATAGCGGTCGCGGTCGGCGTACATGAGCCGGCTGGCCTGGCTGAGCAGGTACCAGCCTTCCGCGTCGTTGCGGTGGCTGGCGATGGCGGTGTTCTGCAGCAGCCCCAGGCCCTCCAGCACTGCCGGGCCACCCGAAGGCGCGTTCGGAACGCAGACGACATAGGCGCGGTAGGGCCGGCAGAGGCCGGGCGTGGCCTTGGGCCTGTAGGCCTTCAGGTCCGCCAGCGTCAGTGAACCCGGATAGGCGCCCTCATGCACCTTGGCGACGATGGCCTCGGCGATCGGGCCCTCGAGAAGCGCCTTCGGCCCCTCTGCGGCGATCCGGCGGATCGTGGCGGCGTACGCCGGGTTCTTCATGATGTCGCCCGGCTGGATCCTGGTCCCGTCCGGCTTGGTGAAGTAGGCGACGGCGTCGGGGGTCTGGGCCTGGCCCGCGCTGCTGGCCGCGGCCGCCGCCATGCGCCGGGGGGCGGGGAAACCGCCGTCGGCCAGCCGCTCGGCCTCGCCGAACAGGTCCTTCCAGGCCAGCTTGCCATGCTGGCCCTGGGCCATGTGCAGCATGGCGATGGCGCCGGGCACGCCGGTGGAGCGGCCGCTGAGAATGGCGGTCATCCGATTCAGCGGCTTGCCGTCGTCGCCGTAGAAGAGCTGGGGCGTCGCCGCCATCGGAGCGGTCTCGCGGCCGTTGTAGGCGGTCACCGCCTTCGTCTTCGCATCGTAGTAGGTCAGGAACGAACCGCCGCCGAGGCCCGAGCTCTGCGGCTCGACCAGGCCCAGGGTCGCCTGGACGGCGACCGCTGCGTCCACCGCCGTGCCGCCGGCGCGCAGGACCTTCAGCCCGGCCTCAACCGCCAGGGGATTGGCCGCGGCCACCATGCCCTGCGACTTGGCGGCGGGCTGGGACACGGCGACCTGCGGGGTGGCGCAGGCGGCCAGGGCGGTGGTGAGAACCAGCGCGGCGAACACGGACTTCAGCTTCACGGACAGGACGCTCCTTCAGGGACCGGCGCGACCATAGCCGCCGCCGCGCGTGGACAACAAACCTCCCGTCGTGCGAGGTCCCTCAAATGGACGCAAATCGCCCCGGTCCGGGTCCGGGAAACCTGATCACCGACGTTCCCGGCCTAAGGGTTGGGCAGGCGCAGGACGCCGGGGTGCGCACCGGGGTCACCGTGATCGTGCCAGACGAGCGCGCGGTCGCGGCCTGTGACGTGCGCGGCGGGGCCCCGGGCACCCGCGAGACCGACGCGCTCGCGCCCGAGAATCTGGTGGAGGCGGTGGACGCCGTGGTCCTGTCCGGCGGCTCGGTCTATGGCCTCGCCGCCGCCGACGGGGTGGTCAGCTGGCTGGGCGCACGCGGGCGCGGCTTCGGACTGGTGGCGGGAATCCCCAAGTCGCCGGTGGTGCCGGGGGCGATCCTGTTCGACGTAGCCAACGGCGGCGACAAGAGCTGGGGCGAGGCGCCGCCCTACCGCGATCTGGGGCGTGCGGCGATCGCCGCGGCGGACCTCGACTTCGTCCTCGGCACGGCCGGCGCCGGCTATGGCGCCATGGCCGGCGGGCTCAAGGGCGGCACAGGCTCGGCCTCGGTGGTCACCCATGACGGCTACACGGTGGGCGCGGTGGTGGCGGTGAACAGCTGGGGCTCGGTGATCGCGCCCGGCGGCCGCACCTTCTGGGCGGCGCCCTATGAACTGGACGGGGAGTTCGGCGGGCTGGGGCCCGGCGGGCTGGTCGCCGGACCGGACCAGTGGGGCTCGGCCAAGCGGCCGGCCGAGACCCGCAACACCACCATCGCCTGCGTCGCCACCGACGCCATCCTCACCCCCGCCCAGGCCAAGCGGTTCGCGGTCATGGCCCAGGACGGTCTGGCCCGCGCCATTCGCCCGATCCACGCCCCGTTCGACGGAGACGTGGTGTTCGCGCTGTCCACCGGCCGCCGGCCGCTGGAGGGGCCCGTGGACTACACGCTGGCCCGGCTGGGGGCGCTGGCCGCCGACGCCCTGGCCCGCGCCGTGGCGCGCGGGGTGTTTGAAGCCACGCCGTGGCCGGACGCGTATGTCCCCTGCTGGCGGGACCTTCCGGGGTCTGACGGCGGCTGATAGCCTCGCTCTGAAAACAGGTTCAGGAGACTAACCCATGGGACTGGGACGCAGGATCGCCCTCATCGCCGGCGTCGCCGCCGCCGCCACCGCCGCCACGGCCCAGCCGCAGCAGAAGGTGACCGGTCCCGTCGCCGTCTACTGGATGAGCGCCCAGACCCAGACCGGCTTCGGCATGCCCACCGCCGGGGGCGGCGCGCCGAACCCGATGGCGATGATGCGCCAGATGATGGGCGGCGGAGGCGGAGCCAACAAGTCGCTGACCCTGCAGCTCGGCTCCAGCCAGACCAGCGCCGCCCCGGCCGCCGACCACCTGCCGCCGCAGGGCCTCCAGGCCGGCGCCGCCCTGCCGCTGCTGACCCCGAAGATCACGCCGCGCGAGCCGTCGCGCGAACCGGACCAGCTTCCGCCTGATTTCCAGAAGCCGCGCGGCCGGCTGCTGATCTTCTGGGGCTGCGGCGAGCACGCCCGGCCCGGCCAGCCGGTGGTGATCGATTTCGCCAAGATGGCCGCCGGCCAGGTTCCCGCCGGCATGGCCGCCTTCCGGGGTATCGACTATCGCCCGATGAACCCGCCCTCGGTCTCGCGCAACAAGACCTACGGCGAATGGCCGAACGAGAAGACCCGCACGACAGTCCCGTCCCAGGGCTCGCTGATCGGCGCCCACACCATCCGCGGCAACTACAGCCCCGAGATCAACTTCTCGCTGGAGGAGGACCAGGACTTCCTCGGCCCGCTCAACCTGACCACCAACGCCAAGGCGCCCGGCGGCTGGGCCAACCTCGGCTGGAACCTGGTGGGCAACGCCCAGGCCTATCTGGCCACCGCGATCGGCGGCGGCGATGGCGAGACCATGGTCATGTGGACGTCGTCGGAGACCCAGGCCGCGGCCTTCGCCATGCCGGACTACCTGACCCAGGGCGACATCAACCGGCTGGTGGCCTCGAAGGCCCTGATGGGACCCGCCACCCGGGCCTGCTCCGTGCCCAAGGAAGTGATCGACGCCGCGCCCCAGGCCATGGTGCAGCTGGCGGCCTATGGCGGCGAGGCCAACTTCGTCTATCCGCCCCGGCCGGCCGATCCGAAGATCACCTGGAACCAGCAGTGGGCTGTGAAGGTCCGCTACCGCTCCTCCACCGGCGGCCTTCTGGGCATGGACATGAACGAGATGATGGGCGGCGGTGGCCGTTCCAGCCGCGGCGCGGCCGCCGCGCCCGGCCAGCAGCCCCCGCCCGGCCAGAAGCCGCCCAGGGCGCCCAGCGCCGCGGATATCCTCCGCAAGGGCATCCTCGGCGGCGGCCTGCCGTTCCCCCGGTAGGCTCTTCTGAAAAAACGACGGGACGGGGCCTTGCGCTCCGTCCCGCCCGCGACTAGGTTCCGCGCCCTTGCCGAGAGGCACTGCGCGCCCGTAGCTCAGCTGGATAGAGCATCAGACTACGAATCTGAGGGTCGGACGTTCGAATCGTTCCGGGCGCGCCATTTTCTCCATAAAACTCAATGAGGTAACCCTCCCCTCCGGGGTCTCCCCAACCTAAATCAGGCATTAGGTTGGGGTTTAGGTTGGGGTTAAACCGAAACGGCATGAGAACACCGCCGTTCTCGCGCTACGCTGGCCGATCATTCGCATGCGTCCGAAGGGAAGGTTGCCGAGCTGATCACGTGGCTGGAGCGTGGCCGTTGAGCGTCGCGGCGCGCCGGGAGGTCCTCCGCGGGGCGCTGGCGCTCGGGGGTGGGGCGGCGCTCAGTTCGCTGTTTCCGGCCTGGGCGCAGAGCGCTGCGCGGGGACTGCCGACGCTGCCCACGCTCACGGGCGAGGACATCAAGCTCACCATCGGCCACGCCGCGATCCGGGTGGACGGCCGGCCGGCCCACGCGGTGACCATCAACGGGACCGTGCCCGGCCCGCTGATCCGCCTGAAGGAAGGCCAGAACGTCCGGCTATCCGTCACCAACACGCTCAAGGAAGACACTTCGATCCACTGGCACGGTCTGCTCGTGCCGTTTCACATGGATGGCGTGCCCGGCGTCAGCTTCCCCGGGATCCGCCCTGGCGACACCTTCGTCTATGAGTTCCCGCTAAGGCAGTCCGGGACTTATTGGTATCACAGCCACTCCGGCCTCCAGGAGGCCGAGGGGCACTACGGGCCGATGATCATCGATCCCGCTGGGCCGGAGCCGGAGCCCTTTGACCGCGAGCATGTGCTGGTCCTTTCGGATTTCAGCCACATGCACCCGCACAATATCTTCCAAAGACTCAAGCAACAGTCCGGCGTCTTCAACTTCCAGCGTCAGACGATCGCGGGCCTGTTGGCCGGGAGTGACCAGACCCTGCAGGAGCGGGTCGAGTGGGCCAAGATGCTCATGGATCCCACCGATATCTCCGACGTCACCGGCGCGGTGATGCAGTTCCTCATCAACGGCCACGGTCCCCGGGACAACTGGACGGCGCTGTTCAAGCCCGGCGAGCGCGTGCGGCTGAGATTCATCAATGCCGCGGCGCAGATGATCTTCAATATCCGCATCCCCGGACTGCGGATGAAGGTCGTGCAAGCGGACGGCCAGAACGTGCGCCCCGTCGAGGTCGACGAGTTCCATATCGGCAACGCCGAAACCTATGACGTGATCGTCCATCCGATGGATGATCGCGCCTTCACCATCGTCTCCGAAGCCGCCGATCGGTCCGGCATGGGCAGGGCCACCCTGGCGCCGCGGCGCGGCATGACCGTCGCCGTCCCGCCGCTGCGCGAACGTCCGCTGGCCACCATGAAGGACATGGGCATGGATATGGCCGCCCACGGCGGCGCGATGGATCACGCGGCGATGGGACCTGGCGTGGGGGCAGCCGCTTTACCGGGGATGGCGGCGCCCCGCATCCGCGGCTCGGATGCGATGGGCGGCATGGAGATGGACATGCTGGACGCGGCGAACGCCCCGCAGGTCAAGCTGGGGCCCGGCGTGCAGATGATCGCGCCCATGCCCATCGACCGCACAGGGGAGCCGGGACAGGGACTGGAAAGCGTCGGCCACCGGGTGCTGGTCTACAAGGACCTCGTCGCCCTGGAGCCGAACCCCGACCAACGCGCGCCCGAGCGGGCGATGGAGATCCGCCTGACCGGCAACATGGAACGGTTCATGTGGGGGTTCGACGGCCGGAAGTTCAGCGAAAAGCCAGCGCCCTACGCCCTGCGGGACGGTGAGCGCGTACGGGTCACCCTGGTGAACGACACCATGATGGCCCACCCCGTCCATCTGCACGGGCACTTCTTCGAGCTGTTGCACGCGGAGGTCGGGCATCTGCCCCGCAAGCATACCGTCATTGTTCAACCCGGCGGGAAGGTCACCTTCGACGTCACCGGCGAGGGCGGCGACTGGGCCTTCCACTGCCACATGCTCTACCACATGCATGCCGGGATGTTTCAGGTGTTCAAGGTGCGTCCCCTGCGTGGGGAGGGCGCGTGATGCGTCTTGCCCTGCTCATCCTGGCCTCAACGCCCCTTGCGACGCCGGCTCTGGCCCAGGACCCGCACGCGGGCCATCAGACGTCGGCCGCGCCCGCCGCGCCGAGGCCGCCAGCCAAGCCGGCACCCGATCCACACGCTGGTCACGTCATGCCGGCAGCGCCTGTCGCCGCCGATCCTCACGCCGGGCACGCGATGCCAGCCGCCCCGGCCGACCCGCACGCGGGCCACGCGATGGCGACGACCGCGCCGAAGACGGCCGCGCACCTTCCGGTCGGCGGGGGGCCGCCGCCACCGCCACCGATGGACAATGCGGCGGATCGGGTGTTCGGCGCCGCGCCCATGGCCGCCGCCCGGGGCGTGCTTCGTGCGGAGCATGGGGGAGGGCGGGTCGCCAAGGTGATGGCCGACCTCTTGGAGTACAGCCCCGAGGGGGACGGCTACCGTTGGGAAGGCGAGGCATGGTACGGCGGCGACATCAACCGCTTCGTGTTCAAGACCGAAGGCGAGGGCCGTCGTGGCGGCGGGACGGAAGAGGCGGAGGTTCAGGCGCTGTATTCGCGGGCGGTCGCCCGTTACACCGACGTCCAGGCGGGCGTCCGGTACGACTTTGAACCGCGTGGGCGCGCCTACCTTACCGTCGGCGTGGAGTCTCTGTTTCCGTACTGGTTCGAAGCGGACGTGGCCCTGTTCCTCTCGGACCGCGGCGACCTGCTCGCACGGATCGAGGGCAGCACCGACTTGCGCTTCACCCAGCGCCTCATCCTGCAGCCTCGGGCCGAGCTTGACTTCGCCGCACAGGATGTGCGGGAGACCGGCGTCGGTTCGGGATTGTCCACCGCCGAATTCGGCCTGCGCCTTCGCTACGAGATCCGCCGCGAGTTCGCGCCCTTTGTCGGCGTCAGCTACACGCGCCGCCTTGGTCAGACCGCCGACTTTGCCCGCGCTGCCGGCGAGCACCTTGAGGAAACGCGCTTTATCTTCGGCGTCCGCGCCTGGTTCTGAGCGGGGAGTCGGCCGCAGCCAGCTGTGACTCGATCATGACCGGCGGTCGTCGATCATAAGCATGACCGCAGCGACAAAGCGCGAGGATACGGTTCAAGCAAAGCATCAGTTGGGCGATGGCCGTGGAGAGTTGCGAATGCGGGCGGGGATCGAGACAGTCGATAAGGCCACCCAGACGCGTCGCTGCCTCTTGTCACCAGGGCGCCAGGCATCCTAGCTCGCCGGTCAACCGGAGATACCGCGTGGCGTTATCGACCGATCAAAAGGGAATTCTGCGCGGCGGCGCCCTCGCGCTGCTGCTTGCCGTTGGCACGATGACGGCGGCTTGGCTTTGGCTCCCTCCTGCGTTCGTCGGGATAGAAGAAGGTTTGTCGGCGGGCGACCGGCTCGCCTACGCCCTAAAAGCAGAGTTCCCAGTCTTCCTCTGGTTGGCTGGGGCGATCCGTGCCGTCTCAAGCGGTCGTTTCAGGTCCCCGGCTGACATCCGGGGCTCGGCATACGGACTGCCCAGCGACAGACTGGCGATCCCTGCGGCGGTTCTGCAGAACTCGCTGGAGCAGACGGTGCTCTTTGTCGGTGTTCACCTCATCCTGAGCGTGGTGCTCAGGGACGCCGAATTGGTCCTGCTCCCGGCGATGGTGGCGATCTACCTGGCGGGGAGGATTGCCTTCGCCTGGGGATACAGCCGGGGCGCTTCAGGTCGCGCCTTCGGGATGGTGCTGACGGCAGCGCCCGCGCTCTTCGGCCTGTTCGCCGCTGCAGCGCTTATCGTGGCAGGCAGGTAGACACGGCACGCGCGCGCTCCGATCGCCTTATGCGCGCGACGTCTACTGCGCACCACTGCTCTCGGCCTTGGAAGAAGGTGGATCCGCGGCTAACTAAGAGACCCAGTACTGGAGAGTCCATGCGCGCCCGGATCGTCCTGAGCTTCGCCTTGTTCGCAGCATCCATGGGCGCGCCGAGCGCGGCTCAGCAGAGCAAGCTGAAAGAAGTGGAGTCTCCCGGGGCCGCTAGGCACAACGCAGGCGCTTACCGCAGCGACGTGATCGACGTGCCGCTGAAGTCGGCGGATGCGGGCGCTGGCCACAAGGTCGAGTACATGGTGCGGATGAAGGCCGGAGACGTCCTCGTCTACAGCTGGGAAGGTCCTGCCGACGCGCAGGTCTGGCACGAGTTCCACGGCCACTCGGCGCAGACCGTCACCTTCTACAAGAAGGCCGCAGGGGCGGCGCACCACGGCTCCTTGACCGCGCCCTTCGACGGGATCCACGGGTGGTACTACGAAAACCGCACGAAGGCGCCGGTGACGGTTCGCCTCAAGCTCAGCGGCTACTATGAGATTGTGCCCAAGGCCGCGAAGTAGCCATTGATAGGGCGGCCGGCTGGGCGCGCCTGTAACCTCCGCGGTAACCCCCCTGAAACCGTAAAGTACTGCCCGGCCGCGAAGGGGCGTGGGACGTCGGCGACATTCAGAGGCGGCGTCGTCCAGCGACCGCCCGGTTACCGATTTGGGGGTTAGACTTTGCACCTTTCATCACGCGCGCGCCGCTTCGCCAGCGCGGCGCTTCTGGCCGTCTGGGTCGCGGCGCCGGCTGCTGCTGAAGAGGCGGACGCGCCCAATACCGTCTCCATCTTGACGGTTGAAGGCAGGGGTCTCGGTCTCGAGACCAAGGCATCGGGCAGCCGCCTGGAACTGACGCCACTCGAGACGCCAGCCAGCATCGAAGTCATCTCCGGCGAGCAGATCAGAGAGCGCGGCGACCGGCTGCTGACGGACGCCATCACCCGGGCCACAGGGATCACCTCCACCGCGTCCCCCGGCAACGGCGGGACGGCCCTCGCTTCGCGCGGGTTCAGCGGCCAGGGCTCGGTCATGCTGCTCCGGGACGGCATCCGCCTCTACGTCGGCGCGGGCACCATCACCTTCCCCTTCGATACCTGGACCGTGGATCGCATCGAGGTGCTGCGTGGTCCGGCGTCCGTGCTCTACGGCGAAGGCGCCATCGGCGGGGCGGTCAATGTGATCTCCCGCCGGCCTGAGGCCATGCCGCGGTTCGACGCCCAGGTCGGAGCCGGTTCGCGCGACACCTGGCGTGCGGCGGTGGGTGGTGGAATGCCAATCAACGATCGCATGGCGTTCCGCGTTGACGCGGCCTACGACCGGTCGGACGGGTACGTCGACCGCGGCCGTTCGGAGAGCCTGGCGATCTCCGGGTCGATCGAACTGCGGGCGACCGACGACCTCACCTTCACCTTGAGCCATGACTACGGCGACAACGAGCCTATGGCGTATTTCGGTACGCCGCTGATCAACGGTCGCCTGGACGAGCGCAACGCGCGTCGCAACTTCAACGTCGCTGACTATCGGATGAAGTTCACCGACAATTGGACACAGCTTCGGGCCGAATACGCGCCCACCGACACGGTGACGGTTCGTAACGTCCTCTACCGGTCCAAGACCGACCGGAACTACTACAACGTCGAGGCCTACGCCTTCCAACCCGCGTCGAACATGGTCCGGCGAAGCGACTACATCGCCATCGGGCACGATCAGGAGCAGTGGGGCGACCGCGCCGACATCACGCTCAAGCACGAACTCGGCGGCTGGTCGAACCAGCTGGTCGTGGGCGGGGAGGTCAACAAGATCGACTTCACCCACTCAAGCAACACGCCCTTCGGCGGCACGTCCCTGGTCGACCCGTTCAACCCCGTACCCGGGCTCTTCGTCGTCACCGTGCCCTTCATCAACCGCTACAATACGGACACCGACACCTACGCCTTGTTCGTGGAGGATCGGCTCGAGATCAGCGACCAGGTCGCCCTCGTCGGCGGCCTTCGCTACGACAACGCCGACTTCGAACGCCGCGACCTGATCACCAACGCGACGTTTGGAAATGTCTTCAAGGATCTGACGGGCCGCATCGGGGTGGTCTGGACGCCGCGCGACACGCTCTCAATCTACGGCCAGTACGGCACCGGTACAGATCCCCTCGGTTCGTTGATCACCTCGAACACCCAGCAGGCCAGCTTCGACAACGCCACTGCGCGCCAGTTCGAGGTCGGCGTGAAACAGGTGTTCTGGGGCGGGCGCGGCCAGTGGACGCTAGCCGCATACGACATCGTCAAAAAGAACCTGCTTTCCCGCGATCCGCTGAACCCGACCGTCACGCAGCAGATCGGCGCCCGATCCTCACAAGGCGTCGAAGCCGCCGTGACGGCCGAGCTAGGCGCCGGCTGGACCGTCGACGCCAACGTGGCCCTGCTCGATGCTGACTTCGACGATTTCGACGAGCTGGTGGGCGCGGCACTGGTGTCGCGCGAAGGTAAGACCCCTCCCGGCGTACCGGAGAAGACAGCGAACCTCTGGGTTTCGTGGGACGCCACGGCTGCGCTGCGGGCCTCGGCCGGCGTCCGTTACGTCGGGCGGCGGTTCGTCGACAACGCCAACACCATCACGCTGCCGAGCTACGCGGTCGTCGACGCCGATGTGCGCTGGCAGGTCAATGACTCGCTGGCGGCCCACTTCAGCGTTCGCAATCTCACGAAGGAAACCTACGCCGTCACCGGCGGCGCTGCGCAGTGGCTGCTGGGTGCGCCACGGTCCTTCGAGGTCCGGTTGACCGCGAGGTACTGACGTGGACCGCCTGACCCGGATCGGACGGCGCTGGCTCTTTCTCATCCACCGCTGGCTGGGCATCGTCACCTGCGTCCTGTGCGCGGCGTGGTTCGTGTCCGGCGTGGTCATGATGTACGTGCCGTACCCCGCGCTCACGGCGAAGGAGCGGATCGCCGGGCAGCAGCGCATCGACTGGTCGCAGGTGCGGCTTTCCCCGCAGGATGCGCTCGGGCCGGCGGTGGGGGCCGGCTTCCCCAAGGATCTTCGCCTCGAGATGCGCGAGGGTCGCCCGGTCTACCGGCTCACGGAGGCGGACGGCGGGCGCTCGGTCATATCCGCCGTCGATGGCTTGCGCCTCGGCGGCGTGGATGCCGCGGCGGCCCAACAGATCGCCCGCGAGTTCGCCCATGATCCCGCGGCCCGCTGGTCGCGAACGATCCAGCGGGATCAGTGGACGGTGGCCCAGCGCTACAACAAGGACCGCCCGCTGCATGTGGTCCGGCTGAGCGACGCCGCGGGCACGGAGCTCTACGTCTCCTCGACCCAGGGCGCGGTTGTAGCCGACACCCACCGCAGCGAGCGCTTCTGGAACTGGGTCGGCTCGGTGCCGCACTGGCTCTACTTCACCGTGGTTCGCCAGGATGCCGACCTCTGGCGCCAAGTCGTCATGTGGGCTTCAGGCCCGGCAATCGTCGGCGCGGCGCTCGGCATCTGGGTCGGGATCCTTCGGGTGCGGGTTCGGCGGCGATACCCAGGTGGCCGCGTGACGCCTTACAGAGGCTGGATGAAGTGGCATCACGTCGCCGGCCTGATCGGCGGGCTCTTCGTGGTGACCTGGCTGTTCAGCGGCTGGCTGTCTGTGAACCCCTTCAAGTGGTTCGCCCGCGACGGCCTCGGCGCCGAGGCGGCGGCTCGCTACGCCGGCGCGACCGGCCGGCGACATTTCACCGAGGTTCCGGCCGGGCTGAAGGGCTCCGAGGACGCCCGCGAGGTTCGCTTCGTCTGGGTCGCGGGCCGGCCTCTCGCGCTGGCGGAAACTCCGGTCGGCCAGCAGCTATGGGACGCCGGCGGGAGGCCGTTCCGGTTCACTGACGCCGCGCTCGTCCAGGCCGCGCGCCGGATGCTCCCTGACACTCGCCTGGAGTTCGCACGACGCCTGACGGCCCAGGATGCCTACTGGTACTCGCATCACAACGACCGCCCGCTTCCCGTGGTCCGGGTTGCGTTTGCAGACCCCGCCGCCACGTGGATCCACATCGATGCGAAGACCGGCCTTGTCGCTGGAGAGACGAACAGGAGCGGCCGCACCTACCGCTGGCTGTTCAACGCCCTTCACAGTCTGGATTTCAAGCTGCTGATCCAAGCGCGGCCGGCATGGGACGTGGTCGTCTGGCTGCTTGCCCTCGCGGGTCTGATCGTCTCGGTTACTGGCGTCGTGATCGGCTGGCGGAGGTTGAAGCACGACTTGCGCGGGTTGCGTGCGCCCGCGGCGGATGAGGCGATCGATGCTCGGCGCGAAGCGGCCTGACGGACCGCCGCCTCAAGGGTTGGCAGGCCTCAGGTCGAGAATCTCGCCCGCGCCGTCCAGGACAACCGCGCGGAAGTAGACTCGCTGTCCAGGCTTGAGGGTTGGGATGAGCGTTCGCCGGATGCGAAACGTCATCACCATGCCGGGCCAGTCCTCGCCCGTCGCCTGTCGGTGGCGAAGGGACACCGTCAGCGCTACGGGATCGACAGCGACCACCTCACCCGATCCCTCCTCGGAGCCGAACTCGCGGATCGCGGGCCCGACGGGTCGTCCGTGATCCGCGTCGTAGCGCTTGAGCTTGAGGTGCGTCAGTTCTTCCGGCGTTAGCTCCGCGGCTTCTCTTCCGCGCTCGCAACCGGTTAGCACGACGGCGGCGGCGAGCAGCGCTCCAGTCCGCCAGGGGCGCCTTGAGGCCACCTCAGCCTGCCCCGGGGGGCGAGGGATGGTGGTCGCAATGGGCGTGATCGCTCAGCACCTCGATCACATGGCAACTGGAAACCTGTCCCCGACAAGCCGCGTCGACCATGCGTTTCAGCTCGGCCTTCAGAGCCTGAAGCTGGCGGATCTTGACCTTCACCGCTTCCAGCTGCTCGGCCGCCAGCGCGTTCGCCCGCTCACAGGGCTGCTCGGGATTGTCCGAGAGCTCCAGCAGATCGCGGATGGCCTCCACTGAGAACCCGAGCTGTCGAGCATGCTTGATGAATGCCAGCCGGTCGACGGCGCTCTCGTCGTAAACGCGCCGGTCGCTCTCGGTGCGAACAGGCTCGGGAAGCAGGCCAATCCCCTCATAGAAGCGAATTGTGGGGATCTTCACGCCCGTGGCCTTGGCCAGGCCGCCGATGGGCATCGTCGACATCTGCGCACTCCCGAACTCAGCTGCGAAATAGGCGCTTGCTCCTCTACCTACTAGAGCATGCAGACTACCATCATGTCGTCCTGCTCCTCCGACCCGAAGGCGCTCCAAGCGCCAGCGTCTTCCAGCTGTTGCGGGGGTGCGGTCGTCTTCGACGGCGCCTCCCCGGCCTACCGTCGAGTGTTGGCGTGGGTGATCGCCATCAATCTGCTCGGCTTCGGCGTCGTGGCGGTCGGCGCCATCATGGCCGGGTCCGCGTCGCTCGCTGCGAATACCCTCGATTTTGCGGCCGATGCCGCCACCTACGCTCTCAGCCTTTGGGCCATTGGCAAGAGCGCGCAGGTCCGCGCCGGCGCGGCCCTCTTCAAGGGTGGAAGTCTGGCCGTGATGGCGGTGGTCATCCTCGGCTTCGCGCTGTGGCGCACAGTCTCCGGAACGATGCCCGACGCCGGCGCGATCTCCGGTCTCGGCCTCTTTGGCGCCGCCGCCAATCTCGTCGCCGCTATCCTCCTGTCGCGGTATCGCGAGGGCGACGCGAACGTCCGCTCCGTTTGGTTGTGCACGCGCAACGACCTGATCCAATGCGTCGCGGTCGCTGCGACCGGTGTTGCCGTGGCGGTCACCGGGTCGCGTTGGCCCGACCTCGCGGTCGGCGTGCTGTTGGCGGCGGTGTTCCTGCGGTCAGCCTGGCAGATCACAGGGCAGGCCAGAGCCGAGCTTCGGGTGGTCCGGGCCGCGAGCGCGGGTGATATTAACTACTCTTCCGCCGCGAGCGGGGTATAGACGCGCCTGTGATGGGACTTCGGACACTTTGGCAACGCTTCGGCGGCTTCACAGCCGTCCTGATGGCGTTCGCCTTGATGTTCGGCCCTGCAGCGGACGCCGCGATCTGCAGCGACGAGGCGCCACCCGCCGCCGCACAGCACACGGACAGCCACGCGGTCCCGACCGACGTGGCAGCGACCATGGCCGATGACCCCGCGAGTGGCCTCACTCACAATGGCGACGACGCCGGGCTCTGTCAGCACGGTCATTGCCACCATGTGGCGACATACTTGCCGGCGTTGGTCGCCGACGTGTCCCCGCATCCCACCGTCTCGACGCCGGCAATGAAGCTGGCGAGCCAACACCCGCGCTCCCGCGCGGCCTCCCGTCTCGACCGGCCCCCTCGCGTCTGACGAACCGCGCGCGCCTTGCGCGCGCCGGCATTCGTCAACTCGCGAGAAGGGTCCATCTTGTCTGTCATCTTTCGACGGCCGTTTCCGACGGCTTTGCTCCTGGGCGTAGGCGTCTACGCGCTCTGTGCGGGCGTGGCGCAAGCCGAACCTGCGCCCCCGTTCCCCGAACTCCTTCGCCAGGCGCAGACCAGCGCGCCGAGGCTGGCGGAAGCCCGCGCGGAGATCGCGCGCGCCGAAGGGCTGGCGCGTCAGGCGAGAGCGCTTCCCAACCCCACGCTCGGTGTAGAGGTCGAGAATTTCGCCGGGTCGGGGCCTTTCAAGGGGACGAGCCTGGCGGAGACCACGGCGTCCTTGGAACAGACCATCGAGCTAGGCGGCAAACGTGCCGCGCGCGTGGCCGTCGGCCGCGCAGACGTCGAGGCGGCGCGGGCCCGAGCTACGCGGCTCCAGGGCGAGTATGCGTTCGACTTGGCTGCCGCCTACGCTGAGGCCGAGGCGAGCGAGCGGCGTCTGGCGCTGGCGACCGAGTCCGTTGGCTTCGCCCAGGAAGACTCAAGAATCGCCACGGCTCTCGTTGAAGCTGGGCGCGAGGCCGATCTGCGCAGGGTTCAGGCTCTAGCCGCGCTCCAGGCCGCGCGCGCGGCCGTCGAAGAGGCGCGCGCCGCCCGCGCAACAGCCTTTTCCAATCTGACGGCCTTGGTCGGGGCGCCCGCGCCGATCACGTCCATTCCCGTCAGCCTGCTGGCTCGCGCGGATCAGGTGTTCACCGGCTCGCCACCGGATCCGCTGGCAAGTCCCGCCTACGTCGCGGCGCAAGCCGAGCGCGAGGCGGCTGCACGCCGCATCCGGGTCGAGCGCATCCGTGCGACGCCGGACGTCACGGTTTCGGTCGGGGCACGCCGGTTCGAGGGCGACGATGCCACCGCCGTCGTCGCGGGCGTTTCCATTCCCTTCCCGATCTTCGACCGCAATCGCGGCAACATCAGCGCCGCTCAGGCGGAGCTCAGCGCCGCCGAGGCGAGGCTCAATGCCGCGCGCCTGGAGGCCGAGGCCGCCGCCCGTTCGGGATCGGCCCGGCTAACAGCCGCGGAAGCCAGGCTTCGAGCTTCACAGGAAGGCGAGCGTACTGCCGACGAAGCCTACCGGCTCACCCGCCTCGGCTACGAGGGCGGCAAGCTTGCGCTCGTCGAACTGCTCAACGCCCAACGGGCGCTCGCCGAGGCGCGCGCCCAGACCATCAACGCGGCTGTCGAACGCCTGAGCGCCCAGGCGGGCCTCGCGCGTCTGGCCGGCGCCACGCCCTTCGGAGATCCCCGGTGAAGCAAGACAAGACCCGACTGTACGGCGGCGTTGCCGCCGCAATCCTGCTCGCCGGCCTGGGCGGCTTCGGTATCGCGAAGCTGACGGCAGACAAGCCCGCAGCGGCCGAGGCCGAGGCCGAGGAGCATCATGAAGGCCCTGAGGGCGCCGTCGAGATGACCGCTGACCAGGTCAAGGGCGCCGCCATCCTCGTCCAGCCTGTGTCCGTCGGCGGCTTCGCCAACGAGATCCTGGCCCAGGCCACGGTCGAGGCGGCACCGAACGGGCAGGCGGTGCTCACCGCGCGCGCCGCCGGCGCCGTCACCCGCATCTACAAGCGTCTGGGCGATCCCGTCCGGGCGGGCGAGCCACTGGCCATCGTCGAGAGCCGTGAGGCCGCGCAGATCGCCGCCGATCGGTCCGTGGCCTCCGCACGGGCGACGCTCGCCCAGAAGCAGCTGGCCCGGGAGAAGCGGCTGTTCGAGCAGCGCGTGTCAGCCCGGCAGGACTACGAAACGGCGCAGGCCGAGGCCGCGGCGGCCAACGCCGAGGCGCGGCGCGCGCAGGTGGCGTCCGGCGCCGCCAACGTGACGTCCGACGGTCGCGGCGTGGTCGTCTCCAGCCCGATCTCGGGAAGGATCACGGCCGCCCCGGTCAGCCTGGGCGCCTTCGTCCAGTCCGAAACCGAACTCTTCCGGATCGCCGACCCGCAACGGATCGAGGTCCAGGCCGCGATCAGCGGCGCGGACGCGCCGCGCATCTCGCCGGGCGACCGAGCCATCGTGGAACTGACCGACGGTCGTACGATCGAGGGCCGTGTGCGGTCGATCACGCCGTCGCTGAACGCCGAGACGCGCACGGCGACGGCCGTGCTCGATGTGCCGGCGCTGGGTCTGCAACCTGGCCAGTCGGTCCGCGCGCGGATCATCCCGAGCGTCGCCAGGGCGTCCACGTCGATCGTCGTGCCGGAGGAGGCGGTCCAGAGCGTCGAGGGCCGCGATGTGGTCTTCGTGCGGACCGCCAAAGGGTTCCAGGCGCAGCCGGTGACGGTCGGCCAACGGGGCGCCGGACGCGCCGAGATCGTCAGCGGGTTGAAGGCCGGCCAGGCCATCGCGGCGCGCAACGCTTTCCTGTTGAAGGCCGAAGTCGGGAAGGGCGAGGGCGATGAGCACTAGAATCCCGACCCGCGTGCTTGCGGGCGCGATCGCCGCGCTTGGCCTCGGCGTCGGTCCGATCGCTGCGGCTCCGGCGCCTGGGCCGGCCTTCACGCTGCAGGGCGGTCAGCACCTGCGGATTATCAGCGGCTACCTGCGCGATGGACCGGGAACCGCTGTGCGCGGCTTCGTCAGGCGGGACCCGCTCTGGAGTGGGTCGGTGCGCGGCCATCTGCACATCACCGCCTACGCGGCGACCGGCGAGGCGATCGACCGCCAGGCGACGACTTGGTCCGGCCGCTTCACCGAAAGCCACGGCCCGCCGCTTCCGTACCGGGCAGAGCTGAAGGTCGCCCGCGCCGACGTCGCCCGCATCGACGTGGCGTTCGCGCCGGGTCGCCACACCGCCTCGGAGTCCTTCGAATGATCGCCAGCCTCATAGCCCTGTCCGTCCGGGCGCGCTGGGCGATCGTCTTTTTCATCGCCATCGTCTCGGCGATCGGCGTCTGGCAGCTGACCCGGCTGCCCATCGACGCGGTGCCGGACATCACCAACAAGCAGGTGCAGGTCAACACGGTCGACCCGGGTCTCTCGCCGGCCGACATCGAGAAGCGGGTGACCTTCCCGATCGAGACGGCCCTCGCCGGCATTCCGGGTCTTGAGAGCACGCGTTCGATCTCGCGCAACGGCTTTTCGCAGGTGACGGCGGTCTTCAAGGAGAACGTCGACCTCTACTTCGCCCGCCAGCAGGTGAGCGAACGTATCTCGCAAGCCCGCGAAAACCTCCCGGAAGGCCTGCAGCCGCAGATCGGCCCGGTGACCACCGGGCTGGGCGAAGTCTACATGTACACGGTCGACTTCACGAACCCGGGGGGCAAGGGCACCAAGGTGAGGGACGGCCAGCCCGGCTGGCAGTCTGACGGCAGCTACCTGACCGCCGAGGGCGAGCGCCTGACAGACGACGTCTCGCGGGCCGCCTACCTGCGCACCGTCCAGGACTGGATCATCGGCCCCCAGTTGCGCACGGTTCAGGGCGTGGCCGGCGTCGACTCCATCGGCGGCTTCGAGAAACAGTACCTGGTCGAGCCCGACCCGGTGAAACTCAACGCCTATGGCGTGTCCTATTCCGACCTGGCGAAAGCGCTTGAGGCGGCGAACCTCTCGGTGGGCGCCAACTTCCTCGAACGCGCCGGGGAGGCCTATCTGGTCCGCGCCGACGCCCGCATCCGCTCGAGCAATGAGATCGCCAATGCGGTGATCGCCACGCGCGGCGGCGTGCCGGTGATGGTCAAGGACGTGGCCACGGTGCGCATCGGCGGCGAGCTCCGCACGGGCGCGGCCAGCCAGAACGGCCACGAGGTCGTGGTCGGCACGGCGCTGATGCTGATCGGCGAGAACAGCCGGACCGTCGCCAAGGCGGTGGGGGAGAAGCTCGAGACGCTCGAGAAGTCCCTGCCCGTGGGCGTCAAGGTCGCGCCGACCCTGGACCGCTCGAAGCTGGTCAACGCCACGATCGCCACCGTGCAGCGCAACCTCTTCGAGGGCGCCGTGCTGGTGGCCATCGCGCTGTTCTTCCTGCTCGGCAACGTGCGCGCCGCGGCGATCGCCGTGCTGATCATCCCGATCTCGTTCCTGATGACGGCGATCGGGATGAACACCCTCGGCGTCTCAGGAAACCTGATGAGCCTGGGGGCGCTGGACTTCGGGCTGATCGTCGATGGGGCGGTGATCATCATCGAGAACTGCCTGCGCCGGCTGGCGGAACGCCAGCACCGCGAAGGTCGCCTGCTGGACCTGCGCGAGCGGCTCGAAGAGACCATGCTGGCGTCCCAGGAGATGATCCGTCCGACCGTCTACGGCCAGGCGATCATCTTCCTGGTGTTCGCGCCCCTGCTCACCTTCCAGGGCGTGGAGGGCAAGACCTTCTCGCCCATGGCCATCACCCTGATGCTGGCCCTGGCGGCGGCCTTCATCCTGTCGCTGACCTTCGTGCCGGCAATGGTGGCCCTGCTGATCCGCGGCAAGGTCGCGGAAAAGGAAGTCTGGCTGATCCGCAAGATCAACGAACGCTACGTCCCCCTGCTGCATCGCGCCGTGGCCCGGCCCTGGCCGTTCATCGGCGCCGCGGCGGGTGTCTTTGTCCTGTCCGGGTTCGTGTTCACTCTGTTGGGCCAGGAATTCATCCCGCAGCTCGACGAGAAGAACCTCGCCGTCGCCTCGCAGCGCATTCCCTCGACGTCGCTGGAGCAGTCGCTGCGCATGCAGCGCAGCGTGGAAGCGGCGATCAGCAGCTTGCCCGAGGTGGAGCTGATGTTCTCCAAAACCGGGACGGCCGAGGTCGCCACCGACCCCATGCCGCCCAACATCTCCGACGGCTTCGTGCTGCTGAAGCCGCAGAAGGACTGGCCGAAGGGCGTGAAGACCAAGGAAGACGTCATCGCCCGGATCGAGGCGAAGACCGGGGCCCTCATCGGTCAGGGCTACGAAATGAGCCAGCCCATCGAGCTGCGCTTCAACGAGCTCATCGGCGGCGTTCGCGGCGATGTGGCCGTGAAGATCTACGGCGACGACCTGGAGAAGATGACGGCCACCGGCAACCGGATCGCCGCGGCGCTGTCGTCCACCCCCGGCGCGGCCGACGTGAAGGTCGAACAGGTTAGCGGGGCGCCGACCCTGGACGTCCAGTTCGACCGGGGCGCCATCGCGCGCTTCGGCCTCACGGTCGAGGAGGTGGCCGACACCGTCGCCGCCGCCATGGCGGGACGCGAGGCGGGGATGCTCTTCGAGGGCGACCGACGCTTCGACGTGGTGGTGCGGGTTCCCGCGGCCACGCGCACCAGCCTCGACGCCCTGGGCGCCCTGCCGGTCATGCTGCCGGGCGAAGACGGGCATGCCCGAGGCTCCGTGCCGCTCAGCCAACTGGCGCAGTTCCGCTACACGGAGGGCCTGAACCAGATCAGCCGCGAGAACGGCAAGCGCCGGGTGGTGGTGTCATCCAACGTCCGCGGCCGTGACGTCGGCTCGTTCGTCAGGGACGCGCGACCGAAGGTGGAAGCGGTGGCGCTGCCCCCCGGGATGTTCCTCGACTGGGGTGGCCAGTTCGAGAACCTGCAGGCGGCCTCGCAGCGGCTCGCGATCGTCGTGCCGATCTGCTTCCTGGCGATTTTCGCGCTGCTCTACATGGCGCTCGGCAGCATGCCCCTCGCGGTGGCCGTCTTTACGGCGATCCCGCTGGGCTTGGCCGGCGGGGTGTTCACCCTCGCTCTGACGCGCATCAACTTCTCCGTCTCCGCGGCGGTGGGCTTCATCGTGCTGGCCGGGGTCGCGGTCCTGAACGGGCTGGTGGTGATGAGTGCGATCCGCCAGCGCCTGGACGACGGCCTGCCGACCACCAAGGCGATCGTCGAAGGCATGATGGAAAAGGTCCGGCCGGTGGTGATGACCGGCCTGGTGCCGGCCATCGGCTTCATCCCGATGGCGCTGGCGCACGGCACCGGCGCCGAGGTGCAGAAGCCCCTGGCCATGGTGGTGATCGGCGGCCTCGTCACGGCCACCGCCCTGACGCTGCTGGTGTTGCCCGCGATCACCCAGGTGGTCCTGGACTTCGCCGAGCGTCGCAAGCGCCGGCCGCGAACCGACCCCAGCCTTGTGCCGGCAGAGTAGGGCGCGCGCCGTGGCCGCTCAGGAGACCCCACCGATGGATCCCGTCAGCAAACTGCTCCGCATCTTCACCGACGAGGCCGCCTACTTCGGAGACCGCAAGGTCTTCGAGGTGGTGGCCATCCGGGCCCGCGAGGCCGGTCTCGCCGGGGCAACCGTCCTGCAGGCGCTCGTCGGCTTCGGCCACACGCCGCACCTGCACACCCGCCGTTTGCTGGAGGACGACCAGTCGGTGGTCGTGGAGATCGTGGACGAAGAAGGGCGTTTGCGGGCGTTTGCGGCCTCGCTCTCGGACCTTCCTGACATCGGTCTCATCACCCTGGAGGCGGTGGAGGTGCTGCGAAGCCCATCGCGCGCCAGCCTCGATGGCTAGTGACCCCCAGCGTCGGGAAGCGACGCGGCCCCAACAAAAGCCCGGCCGTGCCCAGATCCTATTGGTCCTGGTGGCCGTTCTGCTCCTCGCGGCTGCGGTCGGGCTTTTCGTGAGCACGCCGTCCCTCGACTTCCACCCCAGGGGCCGCTGATCGCGCAGCCCGTACAGGAGCGACCATGAGCCAGGACCGAGCGGTTGCCGACCGCAGCCAGGAAGCCAGGGATGCGGGGCACGGCAAGGATGGCCATGTCCACGGCTCAGGCGCCCGCGGTGCAGGCCATGGCGGCATCTTCGGTGAACGCACCGAGCTGATCTTCGCAGCGCTTGCCGGCGTCACGCTCCTGGCCGGATGGCTGTTGGCCTCGCGAGCACCAGGCGCCGTGTCCCTCAGCCTCTACGCCTTGACCTATGTCTTCGGGGGCTTCTTCACCCTGAAGGAAGCCTTCGCGAACCTGCTTCGCCGGCGTTTCGAGATCGACACGCTGATGCTCGTCGCCGCAGCCGGCGCGGCCTTTCTGGGCGAGTTTGCCGAAGGCGGCCTGTTGCTGGTGCTGTTCAGCCTGGGCCACGCGCTTGAGCACTACGCCATGGGCCGTGCCCGGCGCGCGATCGAGGCGCTGGCGGAACTCGCCCCGGAAACCGCCAGCCGCAAGCGGGGCGACGAGGTCGAGGACGTCCCGGTCGCGGAGCTTGTGCTCGGCGACATCGTGCTCGTCAGGCCGAACGAGCGGCTGCCCGCGGACGGCTTGGTCGTCGTCGGCGAGAGCAGCGTCAACCAGGCGCCCGTGACCGGGGAGAGCGTGCCCGTCGATAAGCGGCCGGCCCCGGAGGACGCCGACTTCAACAAGTCTGCCCCGGAGCATCGGGTCTTCGCCGGCACCATCAACGGCGCGGGCGCACTTGAGGTGAAGGTGGCCCGCCTGGCCACTGAGTCGACCCTGGCGCGCGTCGTGAAGATGGTCGCGGAGGCGGAGGCCCAGCGGTCGCCGACGCAGCGGTTCACCGATCGTTTCGAGCGCATCTTCGTGCCTTCGGTTCTTGTTCTGGTTGGCGTCCTGATGTTGGCGTTTCTCGTCCTCGACGAGCCGTTCAGCGTCAGCTTCTACCGCGCCATGGCCGTGCTGGTGGCCGCCAGCCCGTGCGCCCTTGCGATCTCGGTGCCGAGCGCTGTGCTCAGCGGCGTCGCCAGGGCCGGCCGCGGTGGCGTCCTAGTGAAGGGCGGCGGGCCGCTTGAGAACCTGGGCACGCTCACCGCGCTCGCCTTCGACAAGACCGGGACGCTGACCGAGGGCAAGCCCAAGGTGACCGACGTGGTGCCCGCCATCGGGATCACCGAGACGGAGCTTCTGGAGACCGCGGCGGCGGTGGAAGCCCAGAGCGACCACCCCCTGGCCGCGGCCGTCGTCGTCGCGGCACAGGACCGGCTGGGCGGTGCGCCGCTGCCATCGGCCGAAGCCGTCGAAAGCCTGACGGGTCAGGGCATTCGCGCTCGCGTGGCCGGCAAGGACGTTTACGTCGGCAAGCCGAAACTCTTTGAAACCCTGCCCGGCGGGCTTCCCGAAGAAATCGCCAGCGAAGCCAGTCGGCTCGAAAAACAAGGTCGCACGGTTATGGTCGTGCGCTCAGGCGACCGTTACCTCGGTGTCCTTGGCTTGCTCGACACGCCCCGAGAAGCCGCCGCCGAGGTCGTCGCGCAGCTGCGCGGCCTTGGACTGCGCCGGATCGTGATGCTGTCGGGCGACAACCAGGGCGTCGCGGACGCCGTGGCCGCCAAGCTCGGCCTGGACGAAGCCATCGGCGGAATGATGCCGGAGGACAAGGTCGCCTTCATCAAGGCCATGCGCGAGAAGGAGGGCCTCGTGGCGATGGTCGGCGACGGCGTCAACGACGCACCGGCGATGGCCAACGCTACGGTCGGGATCGCCATGGGCGCGGCAGGGTCCGACGTCGCGCTCGAAACCGCCGACGTCGCACTCATGGCCGATGACTTGCGGCACCTCCCGTTCGCGGTGGGCTTGAGCCGGCAGACGAGCCGCATCATCAAACAGAACCTCTGGGCCAGTCTGGGCATGGTGGCCTTCCTGATCCCGGCCACCCTGTTCGGGCTGAAGATCGGTGCGGCTGTCGTCTTCCATGAAGGGTCGACCCTGCTCGTCGTCGCCAACGCGTTGCGCCTGCTGGCGTATCGCGACCGGACAAGGCCGGGCGATGTTCGAGGTTAGCCGCGAGGTTAGGGTCAGCGCTTCGCCTCAAGCGGTTTGGCGCGTCCTCACGGACTTCGCTGGCTACCGGACCTGGACCAAGGCGGTCCTGGTCGACGGCGCGCCCGAGGTCGGCTGTGCGATGGGCTATCAACTCGGGTGGCTAACGAAGTCGGGGGGCCATCGCGCCGTTCGTTTCGAGAGTAAGGTCAACAAGGTGGAGCCGGGTGAAGCGCTGATCTGGACGTCTGGCGTTCCAGGAATTTTTGGCCTGCGGTTCGGGTTCGAGCTGCGGTCGGCTGACCATGACACAGCGGTCAGGCACTACCTGCAGATGTCCGGCGCGGCCGCCTATCTGCTGCGCGGCCGCCTGATCCGCATGTATGGACCTACTCTGGGCGCTGTGACGGAGGATCTGGCCCGACACGTGGCGAAGACGCGCCTCAGCGCTCTGCGCACACCGCCAGACATCCGGCGGCGCAAGCGGAAACGATAGCGCCACATCGCCGTGCGCGCTGCCTGCCCGCGCGTTCGACCGCCGGCTATAAGAACAGGAACCCGACCGCCGCGGCCGCGAGGGCCGCTCCTACGCCGGTAGCCGTAAGCGCCGTGCGGGGCGGGAGGATTGCGCGTCGTCGATTCAACATCGTCATGAATGCGGTGGCGGGGAGCGCCACGGTCGCCGCGGTCACCATGCCCGGAGAGTAATCGCGAAACATCGCCGCGGCGCCGAGATGGAACAGGGCGTTGAACGCGAACTGCCACTGAAAGGCGTAGGCCATAAAGCGCCAGACGCGGGAGCCGTCCGGCGCCTGCGCCCGATATGACGTCCAGATCACAAGGGCGATGAGCGGAATATGGATCGCTGCGAATTCCAGGAGGCCCATGTGCCCGAAGTGTGTGCTGACCCACCTCGGGAAGTCCGGGAGTTCCTCGAGCGTGTGCAGAAGGAAGGTCCCGCTCGGGAGCCAGAAGACCGCCGAAGGCGAGCCGTAACGGGCGGTGCTTTGAACGGTTGTTTGGGTCATCTTCGCGCCTGAGAGCCACAGAAGACACGTTTATGGATCCTCTAGCCCCTGGAGGAGCAAGCGCAGAACGACGACACTGCCAGCGAGCGCTTTCGAGCCTGTTAGGATACGGTAGCATCACACCCGGCGAGGCGGGGAGAGCCATGGCAGGACGACAGGCAAGCGGTGCGTCCGGTGCAGATGGCGAGACGGTCGCGATTATCGCCGAAGGCATTGGCGTCGTCGGTAGTACCGAGAAGGGCGACCATGTCGGGCTGGAACTGCTGTTGGCAGCCGGCGACAAGGTCAGCGTCCTCTTCCCTTCCATACTTTTCCAGAAGCTGATGGCGGCCTTGATGGCCGCAGGGAGCGCTGCCCATCGGAAGCAGGTCGAGTGGCTCGGGTCAGAGCAGGCGGCGGCTTCGCACGCCGGCGCCCAGCCGTTCGTCCCCACCTCGTGGTCCATCAGCAGAGCCAGCACGCGCGAAGGGGCCGACGTGCTGATGCTTCGGCTCGAAAGAGATCAGACGCCCGTCCTGGACCTGGCGTTCACCGCTGAGGCGGCGGAGCAACTGGCTCTGGACATATCGAAGGAACTGTCCCGAGGCGCACCGGAGAAGTCTCCGTTGCAGTAAAACGCATCCCGCGCCTGTTTGCGGGCGGGAGATCAATGGAGGAGCGTGGCGGTGAGAACCACGGCGCGTCGAGAGGCCTACGACCGTGAAGCCGCTCTTGCGAGGTTCGCCTTCGCGACCGGTGATTTGGGGGAGGCGTTTAATCGCCTCGAACGGGCTCATATCCTTGGCCAGCCGTGGGCCGGCGCGCATTCCTGGACGCACTGGATGATGTTGCGCATTGGGTGGCGCCGTCGAGATGCCCGTGAAATCCGCGGTCAGATTGTGCGGCTCGCCGCGGGCGGCCTGCTGTCGTGGATGGGTCGGCTACCAGTGGGAAACACCGGCGGCGCGGACGTACCGCCAACGAAGCCGCTGCCTCTGCCGAGTGACCTCGCGCCGCTGTGCCAGGATTTGGCCCCCTAGCTGAATGCCGAGCTTCTAGCCTGAGCGGACCGTGTCGAAAGCCCAACGCAATCCTACTCCGATACGGTCCGCAGCGGCGCAGAGGGCGGCGCTAGTCGAAGCGGAAGCACAGTGCAAAGCGCGAGGCCAAGCCTGGACCGCACCACGCCGAAAGACCTACGAATTGCTCCTGGCGGCCGGTGCGCCGCGAACGGCCTACGACCTGATTGCCGGACTGAAGCGCGGCGCTCACTACGTGGGGCCCCCGACGGTTTATCGCGCGCTCGACTTCCTGGTCGCAATGGGGTTGGCGCATCGGGTCGAGACCCGGAAAGCCTACGTAGCCTGCGCTATCCCTGTCGATCCGCACGCGGCAGCGTTTCTGATCTGCGAAGCTTGCGGGCGTGCGGACGAGCAGCCGCTTGATCTCGACACCTTGCGTCCTGACGCGGGCGGGTTCGCCTTGCGATCAGCAATCGTGGAGATCCGTGGGACATGTGCCGCATGTTCGCCTTAACGGCTGAAGGGGGGTGTCAGCTGCGGCCATCTAGGTTTTGACGCTCAGCCGATGCGCGAGCGACGGAACCGTACCACTGTAAGGTTGATTTACGCTAGGTCACGTTTCAAGCTCGCCGGATAAGAACACGGCAATGGGGATGCGATTCTCGTGCGATTAAACTCATCGAGAACCGCCAGTGCCTGAGCCGGTCGAGCCGCAGCTTAGCCCCCGTCAAATAGAGTGCCTGCGCCTTGCGGCTGCGGGGCACACGTCATCAGAAATCGCAGCTACACTTGGGCTGTCGTTCCGCACGGTTGACCAGTATGTGAGCGAGGCCTGTGCGCGCTTGAAGGTTCGAAATCGCACGCAAGCTGTCGCCAAAGCGGTGACGCTAGGGCTTTTGTCGGCCTCGCCTCCGTAGAAGCCCGGTCCGCATTCCTACGGAATTGACGCGCGTATCGGTTGTCGGCAATCAATCGGTAGTGGTGTTGCTAGCGATGCCTACGAACCGTTGGGCTTAGGCGCTTGGCCGTTCCGCGCACGCGCCGTAGGCGCGCTTAACCGGTCTAGTTGGGGGGCAGATCCTCAACGGCTATCTGCTGAGCCGCGGGTTCAGCGACAAGTGGAACGCCGAGCACCTCCGCCACGACCTCGCCAAAGCCTATCGCCTGGCGACCTATCACGGTCTTCCAGACGACGATGCGCGCATCGACCACTTCATCCGGGAGGTCGCAGCCGCCTTCGCGGTGCATGGGTTGATGGATCTGCATGAGCGAAAGCCGGGCTTGGTGGCGCGCTATGAGGCGGTCTCGGCCCTGCGGAGCTTGCACAGGGAGGCCGAGCGCCGCCTGGACTGATGAATGAGCGCTTCAAAGGCGTGAGCTTGAAGATCGGTCCCAGGGGCGGCTCGCGCCATGATCCGATCCATGAGGAGGCTCTTCCAAGGTCTCCAGCAGCGGTTGGAGGCAGGCCGCCCAGTTCGGGTGGGCGTTGAGCGTATTGTGGCGAATGAGCTCGGGCGGCAAGGTGGAGAAGTCGACATCCGCGACGCGCACGGGGATCATGAAGCTCGGGTCGTTCAGCTTCCGACCCACAGCGTCCCCAATCGCCAGTTCCTTCTTCACGCCGGGCTTATTGAGGTGCGGTGAGACCACGACGACCTGCTTGATCGTGACGGTCCGCAGCGTCTGGTCGATCAAATCCCAGAAGTCGTCACCGCCGCGAAGCGAGCGCAAATCAACCCAGACTTTGTATCCTGCAGCTGCGAGTCGGGCTCCCAGCCACCGGGAGAACGCGTTGTCCTCCGGGTTCGCGTGGGTGATCAGGACAACGTCGCGTTTAACCGGGGCTGGCATCTCCCAGGCTCTTGCCTCGCATTGGATCGGGATGATTCGGGCGAGTGTAACAGGCTCGCCCTCCATCGGCGGCTGTAGTGCTGTCTTTTGGCTACGCTGGCCCGGCTGGGGCGCCTCGCAGAGGCGGCGGGCGAGCGCGAGCGATGGGTAGGCTTGCCCGTCGATCGCGCCGAGGGGAGGGGCCAGTCTGTGGGGGTCGCTGTCTAGGGCAGGATAGCCTTCGCGGCGGCGGATCACTACGTGGAGCGGCCGGTGGCCAATCTCAGCATTCGGGTCTCCGACGATCTGCTCGCCCGGTTTGATGCCGCTGCGGGCAGCCAAGGCGGCCGTGCGCCGACGCTGCGCCGGCTGATGGATCACGCCGCCAGCAACACGCCGACGCCGTCCGGGCCGCTCCCGGCGCGTCCCTTGAAACTCACGGTCCGTTTGACGAACGACGATGGCGATGGCCTGGCGCGCGAGGCCGCAGCGATGGGGCTGACCCCCAATGGCTGGGCGGCCGCCCTCATCCGCCACCGCCTTCGCGGCAAGCCGACCTTTCCGCGCGTCGAGGCCGTCGCCCTGGTCGCCCTCCAGGGCGAGGTGCGGCGGATCGGTGTGAACGTGAACCAGATCGCCCGGGCCCTGAACACCGCCGTCATGGAGGGCAAGGTTCTGGACCTTGAGATGGCCTCTCTCGACGATCTGCGCACAGAGCTACGTGCGCACATGTTCACACTGCGCGAGGCATTCGAGGGCAATCTCGCCTACTGGGCGGCCGAGCCATGACCGACTTTCAATTGGTTCAAGGCTTCGAGGACGTCTGGCGTCCGCCCGTGAGGCAGCGGATTGTCCGGCCCCGCACCGTCCTGCGGCCTTCGCCGGCCTCCGGTGGCGGCGCGCGTGCGCGACTGGAGCGCATCGCCGCGCGCGCGCCCGAGGTCATGGTCAAGGTGACCGGCCGCACGCGGGACGGGGCCCACCTGCGCGCCCACCTCGAATACATTTCGCGCAATGGTCAGCTGGAGCTTGAGGGCGCCGATGGAGCGCTGATCATCGGCCGCCGCGACGTGGCCGACCTGGCTGACGACTGGGGCGCGGCTGGCTTGGGCGACAGGCCTCGCCGCAGGGACTCGCCGCTCAGTCATTCGGTCATCCTGTCGATGCCGGCCGGCACGAACGAGATCGCGGTGCGCGACGCCGCGCGGTCATTTGCGGCCGACCTGTTCGCAGGTCGGCACGACTACGTGTTCACGCTGCACACCGACACACCACGCCCACACGTTCACCTGGCCATATGTTCACGTGGCCACGCCGGCGAGCGACTGAACCCCAAGAAGGCCGACCTGGAGCTCTGGCGGCAGACCTTTGCGCAGGCGCTTCGCGACCGGGGCGTGGAGGCCGAAGCGACGCCAAGGCGGGCGCGGGGCGTCACCCGCAAGGCTGAGCGGACGCCGCTTCGGAAGATCCGGGACCGCCAGGACGCGGGAAGCGGGCAGATGGCACATGTCCGCCGCTCGGCCTATCGCGAGGCGGCGGGCGCGGCCTTCCAGGGCCGGACCGAGCGGACGCTCTGGGAACAGCGGATCGTGGCGCGGCAGCAAGCGGTGCGCGGCCTCTACCTGAGTCAGGCCCGTCTGCTGGCGCGATCAAGTGACCCAGCGGATCGGACTCTGGGGGCCAAGGTCGAGGCCTTTGTTCGCAGCATGCCCCAGCCCGACACGCAGCGCCTGGCCCTGGCGCGAGAGCTGCGGGCGGCGAACGCCCGACTTGGCCGCGATAGCCCGGAGCCCGGGAGGGATCGAGGTCGGTGACCGTGAGGCCCGGACTCTCAGACTGCCGCGTTCAGCCGGGCTTCCAGGTCCGCGATGCTGGCCATGATGTCGTCGAAGGCCGGCGGGTCGCCGAAGATCATGCCGCGCATCGCCTGATAGTCCTGGGCAAGTGCCGCCCGCATCTCAGGCGTCGGTGTCAACGCGAAGGCGCCGGGCGCGGCGCTGGCCAGGTCTAGGTCGGGGCTATTGAAGAACATGCGGGCGTGGGCCACGCAGTCGGCCCCGAGCGCCAGGTTGGCGGCCGCCGTTGGGCCGAGGTCGGCGCCCATCAGCCGCTGGAGGTCATAGTGGTGCCGGGTCACCCGTTGGCCTCCGCCCTTCAGCTGGCCGTGCTTGTCGAACCAGCGCCGCAGGCCGTGGGCGATCACCACCTTGTCCCAGAAGGTCCGCTCCGGATCGACGGTGGTGACCCCGTCGACGGCCAGATTGAGTTCCGGCAGCTCATCGTCGACGTAGGGCGTGATCCGCCGTGGTTGGTTGGGATCGAGCGCGGACTTCGCGCCGGACTCGATCTTCACCGCCGGCCGAATGTAAGCCGGGCCATCGGCCGGTGCGCTGACGCTGGGATACCAGAGCAGTAGGGTCTGGGCGTCCGGGTCATCGGGGTCAGGTTCAATCCGCGCCGCCGGCGCATCGATGCCGGCCGCCGCGATCGTCTCGGCCAGCAGGCCCGAGAGCTGCTCACGCAGCGGGCCCGCGATGTAGGCTTGGCAGGCCTGCTTTATGGCCGCGAGCTTTGCTTTGCGCTTCCTGCCGCTCAACGCCTCGAGGTCGGCTATCTCGGCGGCCTGGCCGAGGTCGTCGCGGAAGACCGTGACGTCGATATCCTCGGAGAAGCGCGAGATCAGGCCGTAGCCCTTCGACAGCGAGGTGCCGCCCTTGAAGAGCAGGCGCGGGCGCTCGCCCGTCAGCCGGTTGAAGAGCGCGTCGAGCGTCCAGCAGACCCAGAAGTCCTTCTCGACATTGACCTCGCCGGTGTCGAGGCGCGCGGCGGTAGCCAGGAACGCGCCGCGGCGGTCTTCGGCCGGCGCGGTGAGGAAGGTGGCGAAGTCACTCATGCGCGTCGGCCAGGGCGCCCTGGTCCTGCAGCAGGGGGCGCAGGAAGTCTTGCATCCAGGCGGGCAAGGCGCCCAGGCCGTCCTGCAGGTCCTGGACGATGGCTGCGCCGTGGGCGGGGTCGGCCAGGATTCGGCCGAGCCGCCGGCGCAGCTGCGGGCCGTCTGCCGGGATGCTGTCTTTCAGCCAGTGCAGAGCCTGCACCACCCGCATGGCTGGGCGGCCCGCCCAGTAGAGCTTGCTGGGCGCGGTCTTGCGGAAGCTGATGCGCAGGGCGCCCAGGTCGAACGGCGTCAACCGGGCGTCGGTGTGCACCACCACCTTTGAGGGGACGGCGTCGCTCAGGCCCAGGTCGTTGGCGGCGGTGATCCCGTCCACCAGCATGCGGGCGTTGTCGCGCCGGGCGAGCGCATCGATCACCGCGCGCGGATCGGGGACGTTGGGCTTGCGGGTCAGGCTGTTCTGGCTTGGGCTGTCGTAGAGACCGCGGGCAATCCGTCGGACCTGACCCGTCCGCACCAGCCGATGCAGGGCCTGATCGACCGCGTCGCGGGGGCCGGCGTCGGCGAAGTCGGCAGGCGTCCACACGCCGAAGGGCGCGCGAGCGGCCATGCGGTCAAGGATCGTCGTCTTCAGGTCGAGGGCCGGCCCGCGCATGATCGCCTCCATCTGTCAGAAATATGTACCCAAGTTTCTGACAAATCTAGGTCTGTCAGAAATATGTACACAAAAACCTGACAAATGCGGGGTGGGTAGGCTTACGCCTTTCACGCCGAACACCCGCCTGCCTACGCTGAGTCGAAGGTGGCTCGCGCCGTCCCTGCGGCGAGGTCCCGATGCGGAGGTATCGCTATGTTGGAAGCGTCTCGAATTCCTAATCGCTATCTGCGGACAGCTGAAGCTGGCCGCTATCTCGGGCTTTCTGGGCGAACGCTCGAGAAGCACCGCACCTACGGAACCGGGCCGCGGTATCGCAAGATCGGTGGACGCGTCATCTATGCCTTGAACGACCTTGAGGCCTGGGCCGACCAAGGCGCCCAGACCTCCACGACCGACCCGGACGCGGGCCGGGTCCGCGCTGCACGCCGCTATGAGTCTGAACCCCACGCCCAGCTCGCCTGAAGACGTGTGCACGTGTTCGCACGGAGACAGGTCAACGCTCACCAAACGGATGCTTGCCGTACTTGCGCATCAGGTCATCGATCGCTTCCCCCAAGAGCGCCTGGAGGCTGGTGTTCTGCTCCAGCGCCAACATGTTTAGGGCTTGGCTGAGTTGCGGGCTGTAATAGCCGCCGACCGCCTTCTTGCCGATCCGGGCCGGCGTCCGACCTGGCGCGGCTGCGACGGCCAGCGGATCGGACGCCGGCTCAGGCTTCAACCGTTCCGTTCTGATGGCGTCGAACCGGCTCACGCCATCACCGCCTGGGCGGCTGTGGACACGCCAAGCTGTTCACGTGTCCACGCCCAAAGCGCCCGTATCTCATCCGCGGCCTTTCCTTGTGCGTCGTGCTCGGGGGCCGTTCGGCCCGCGGCGGCGCTGTGGTGGAAGGCGGCCCGCTCAGGCAAGACGACCGGTGCGATCTGCAGACCGAATTCGCCGCCGATCAGGCTGGCGGCTTCCCGGTAGATATGAGGCGCCCGCGGCGGCCCGGCGTTGAACACCACGAACGCCGGCTTCCGGCTGGATCGCACCAGCTCCGCCGTCGCCTCGATCGCGGCCAGGTCAAAGGCTCTGGGGCGACAGGGGATGAGGAGCAGATCGGCGAGGCGCGCGGCCTGGCGGGCCATGGCGTCGGCATGCGGCGGCGTGTCGATCACCGCGAGGTCGGCGCCGAGCTCGGCCGCCTTGGCCAGCTTGCCCGCGAGCAGGCTCGGCGCCCCGCAATCGACGACTTCCGGGTCGCCGCCGCCGCGCCATTGGGCCCAGCGGCTGGCGGTCGCCTGGGGATCGGTATCGATGATCAGCGAGACGAAGGACCTCGCCGCCTCAGCCGCCAGATTGACGGCGAGGGTCGTCTTACCGGCGCCGCCCTTCTGGCTCACGATCGCTATCGTCAGCATGTTCACCTCCGCACACGCGGACATGTGAACACGCGGGCCCCGCAGGGCCAGGGGTGCGCAGGGCTGGTCGAAGAGGATCGTAGGATCGGATAAAAATCGGCGGGGTGCCCGCGTGTGGACAGGTAGGCGCGCTGACGTGTCAGGCTGCCTCGGCTTCCCGCTCCAGCTCCACGCTCTTTTTGCGGCGAGGTCCAATGGGCACACCGAGGCGCGGGTCCGGCGGTGTCGGATCAAAGCCTTCCTCGCCGATACGGCGAGACGGCAGCCGGGGCCAGGCCCGCTCACGCGGCCTCCCGTCCTTCGCAGGGGCCATGCCCGCGGAGACGATGTAGTGCGAGAGCTTCTGTTGCGCCGCCCGGAGGTGATCACTCATCAGTTTGTCGCGCGTGATGTACCCGGCGTTCACCCCGGGGAGCCGGTGGTTCATCAGCAGGTGCATGTCGACATCCGATAGACCCGCGGCTTGGCCAAGCGTCCGGTAGGACTGGCGCAGGTCATTTCCCCATTTGGAGAGCCGTTCCCTCGGCTCCTTGTGCTCGACCAGGTGACCTTTGTCGCTGTCGGCTGCGAAGATCCATCGCTCCGCGTTCTCAGGGTGCAGCATCCGGCTCGCGCGCATCGCCCGCACGAGGCAGCGCATCATCTCGCGAGAGAGTGGGATGTCGAAGGCGCGTTTGGCGCCGCCCTTGGGCCTCGGGATGTGGAGGACGCGGCGTGCGAAGTTGAAGTGGGACACCTCCGCTTGTCGCAACGCGGCGGGACGGCTGCCGGACAGCAGGGTGAACAGGTGGAACTCACGCCGGATCGCGTGGCGCAGGCGGCCGGCCTGATCGAGCCAGGCGGGCAGGTCGAAGGCGCCCATGGCCGTGTCGCGCCGCTTCTCCTCATTCCAATCGACCGCCGTCGTCGGATTGTCCGGCGGCAGCTCGCGCGCGCTACGCCGCGCGTGGCTGTAGATGGCCCGAAGCGTTCGCATGCACCCGTTGGCGCCAAACGGCCCATTCTCTTTCGTCAGCCGGTCGTGGTGATCCGAGACCATCCGAGGGCTCTCACCCAGGGTCATCAGTGGCAGGTCGAGCCAGTCCTTCATCAGGCGCTCGACATGGTCGCCGTAGCCGGCGATCGTCGCGGCGCTGCGATCCTTGCGCTCAAGATAGATCTTATAGCGCGCCCACGCGGACCGCAGCGTTACGTCGGCCGCCTTCTGAACCGCGAGGCCCGCTTCGGCCTTGGCGACGGCCGCCGCCGCGGCCTCCGCTGCATACTCACCCCGCGCGATTTTCGCTAACGCGTCCCTCGCCTTTACCCGCGCGTCGCGGGTCGACAGGTCTTCGACTGTTCCCAGCGCGACTTTCTTGGCGTGGCGCTTGCCGCCTTCCCAGAACTCGCCGAGCACGGTGAAGGTCTTCTTGCGCTTCCCGATCACCAGGAAGAAGCCCTTCAATTCGGTGTCGCGAACGACGTACTGCCCCTCGTCAGCGAGGGCGAGTCGACCGATCATCTTGTCGTTCAAAGAGGCCTTGAAGTCGCTCATCGGGGTCAGCTGTGTTTTTAGGTTGGGATTTTAGGTTGGGGTTTAAGTTGGGGTTGGCGACCATTTGGTTTCCAAGGCCCATCCACTCCAAAACCCTACCACACGCGAAAAACGTGAGCAACTACAATGGGTTTAGCGCACAAAAGCGTGAAATCGGCGGCCATTGTCGGACCCCGGTTTTCGAACTACGAATCTGAGGGTCGGACGTTCGAATCGTTCCGGGCGCGCCATTTTCTCCAAGAAAACCAGTAACTTAATAATCTTCCCCTTGCCCGGGTCGGCCTTGTTTCATCTCTGGGGTCACACTGGGGTCACAAGATTTGATGTCTCTCCACGAGAGTTCGATCATATGCACCGCGGTTCACGGTGCCCACAGCCGGTGACGTCTCCCGGCGCGCCCGGTCCATATGCATAGGTTTTGGGGAGACTTCCGACGCATGCCGGCGACGTGCATAGGAAGGGGCGATTTTCTTTATGCATCCGCTCAGCATGTGCGGACCGTGTGCTAGGTCTATACACGTCGGCAAATCATGTATAGAAAATGGCCGATTCCTATACATGTGAGCTTCATATGGGTTTGGTCGCTAGCCACGTCCCACCGGTGCTGCCGCTTTCGGTCGACTTGGAAACGAAGCGTGTTCTGAAGAAACTCGCGAGCGCGCACCGCGCCTTGGCCGAGTTGAAGGGCGCCGCAGGCCTGGTCCCCAATGAAGCGATCCTGATCAACACGCTTTCGCTGCAGGAGGCGAAGGACAGCTCCGCGATCGAGAACATCGTCACCACCCATGACGATCTCTACCGAAGCGATGACGTTGCAAACCGATTTGCGAGCGTCGCCGCCAAGGAGGTCTACGCCTACGCCCGCGCCTTGCGCGAGGGCTTCCAGAAGATCCGCGAAACGGGGCTGATCACAATCAACGACATCCTCGCGATGCAGGCGACCCTGGAGCAGAATCAGGCGGGCTTTCGCCGCCTCCCCGGGACCGCGCTCAAGAACGACAAGACGGGCGAAGTCGTCTTCACGCCGCCTCAGAGCTACGAGGAAATCGCATCGCTGATGGCGAACCTGGAGGCGTTTCTGAACGGTGGGCTCGATGTCGATCTCGATCCCCTGGTGAAGATGGCGGTGATCCATCACCAGTTCGAAACGATCCATCCCTTCTACGATGGGAACGGCCGGACCGGCCGCATCCTCAACATCCTCTATCTGGTGAAGGAGGGGCTCCTCGGCACGCCCGTCCTCTACCTCTCTCGCTACATCAACCAGAACAAGGCCGACTACTATCGGCTCCTTCAGGCGGTTCGGACGGACGGCGTCTGGGAAGAGTGGTTGATCTACATGCTCGACGGCGTCGAGCAGACGGCCGGGCAAACCACTCGGCTCGTCCACCGCATCCGGGATCTCATGCTCGATCACAAGGTGCGGATGCGCCGCGAACTGCCCCGGATCTACAGCCAGGACCTGCTGAACAACATGTTCAGCCACCCCTACAGCAAGATCGCCTTCGTGGAGCGCGACCTCGGGGTCAGCCGCATCACCGCGACGCGATATCTCGACGAACTCACCCGCATTGGGCTGATGCGGAAGCACAAGCTCGGCCGGGAGAGCTACTACATGAACCGAGCCCTGCTCGACCTGCTCGGCAATGTCCAAGCCGTCTAAGGGTCGGCAAGCGTGGGCTCAGTCGTCACGTCGCGCCCGGGCTCGCCGTCGGCGGATCGCACGCATCAAATCCGGATGAAGCTTGGGACGATCCCATCGAGCGGCGCCGCCTATCCGGCCGAATTCCTCGGGGTAGCGGAAGTAGGTGAAGACCCTGTCGACGACGTCGACCATCAGCACCTTCATCTCCGCGTCGGAGATGCGCGAGAGGCGAGCCCAAGGAATCTCCCCATATGGCGTGACCACCTTCACGTCGCTAAAGTCGCCAGCCTGCGATGACGGGAAGGTCCCGGCATGGAGGTTCTCGAGTTCGGAGTTCCGCACGCAGGTCTCGACCAGCACCTTGGCGAGCACCTCAAGGTCGCGCAGTCCTGCCGCGCTTAGACGAGAACGCATCGCTGCCTCTTCTTCCCTTGGACAATCGCGCAGCAGCATGGCGCGTTCGCGCACGCCTGCTAGGCTTCGCAGATGTGCCACCTCTACGGCATAATCGACCCGCGTTGGCGCCAGATGGCAGATCACGCAGAGGTTCGCGACCATCCCAAACAGGGCGATTGACGCGTTTTTTGCGTCGTCGCCCGCTGCTGATCGTGACGTCGCGGCGGACGTGTGTCTCACCCGCGACTGAGATCGCTTCCGCGACCGAGGCTGTCGATCTGCGCACCCTTTGGCGTGGGGCTCAGCTCAACTTGCCGACCGACGGCCGCTGCAGTCTGACCAAGCTTCAGTCGCGCGAAGTGTTCGACGTCGTCTGCGCTGCGGACGATCAACCATCTCGACGCACCGAGCTCGTCGTGCTGTCCCGCCTTCACGACCTGGCCCTTGAGAGGCGCATCGCCCATTTCGCGCAGTTCACGACCAGACTGGAGGCGCCGCAGATGCAGCGTACGGATGACGTCACGCCGTAGCTGCAGCGTCCGAAGCTTGTTTTCCAACGACGGGTCGATCCGGTAGCGGCGCCCATGCCTGACGACAAGCCCGAGGGTTTCCAGGTGACGCAGCCGGCCGCGGCTGAGGGCGGCCCAGGCACCCGTCACGCCCACTCCGTCATCGACCTCCAGATTGGCGTCAGCAGCCTGCAGCAGCCGCCGGTCGAACCCCGTGAATCGGTCGGCTTGGGTCTCCCGCCAGATCCGCCGTTCCGCATCGGCTCGTGAGAGATCGCCGAGCCGCTCTTGGGCGACCTCCTGTGCTCGCATGCGGAAACCGACCGAGATGTAGTGGCGCGGAATGACAAGGTCCTTGCCGTTCGGCTTTCGACCTCTCACCAGGACGTGGGCATGCGGCTGGTCGGTGTCGTAGTGGCAGGTCGCGACCCATTGGAGGCCGGGCTGTCCGAGGTCGCCAGCCACACGGGTCATGACATCGCGCGTGTAGTTGCGAAGATCGGCCAATCGGTCCCCGTGCTCCGGCGAGATGATGAAACGGAAGTGGTGTCGGTCCGCCTCCCATCCCACCGTCGCGGTTGTGGGATCCGCCGCATCGGATCGGGCGTCGAAGAAGTCGGGACGGGCTCCTTCCAGACCCGCACCGGAGCGGCCGAGGTAGGCTATGTGCGCCGCGAGCGCTGCCCCGCGCGCGACGCCACGGCCCATGTGCCGTGACACTAGGGCCTTCACGATCACCCGCTGGCGGACGTCCAGCCGGAAGGCTCGGCCCGAACGCTTCTGGGCGGATCGAAGCACGCCGGCGCGATCACCGTAGGCGAAGAGTCGGGACGCCGACAGACGCTGCATCATGCCGAGACGGACGCCGCCGCTGTCCCGTTTCAGCGTGTAGGGAAGCCGTACGATGCGATCCACATCCTCAGGGCTTCCGGCGATGTTCAAACGGGCGCCGACGGCCTCACGGACTGACATTTTAGGTGTCCTGACAGATAGGGGTGTCATTCCGCGGGCCTGCGTCGTCGCAACTTACCAAGGCGCTCTAGCCGACGGCCAACTGTCCGAAATGATGAAGCAAAAGCGAGGCGAACACACCTCTTTTATCTTGCCCTAAGCCTCAAAATTCATGGTCAAGCTCAGTGAAATCAAACGTCAGAAAACGTGAGCAAATTAGGCAGATTCGAGACCTTCCAGAGATCTAATCCGAGTCGGACACGGCGCGCGGCCGAAACAAGAAACCCGCCCGGCCGGAGCCGAGCGGGTGGAGGTGGGTCTGGATCAGACGATCAGGCCGTCCTGGCCCGGATCGCCATGTGCCGGAGCCCGCGGGCTCCGGCCTGCTGCGCCAGGTTGACCGCCGGCCCGAACGGATGCGACTGGGCCCGTCGGCCTTCGTCGAGCGACTGCGCCAGCGTCAGGCAGCAGGCGGGCTCCAGCGCGAGCAGGTCGTCATTGGCGCGGAACGGCGCCGCCTTCTGGAACCGATCGAAGTCGGCGCGGGCGAGCACCAGCGTCACCTTCTTCTGCTGCGCCCAGCGGATGGCGACCTTCTCCGCGCCCTTGGCTCCGGTAGTGGCGAGCACCATGTCCGGCCATTGGCTCTGAGCCCAGTTCAGCGCATCGAAGATCCGCTGTGCATCCTCGGCGGTGTCTGCCATCGGGGCCGCGCGGAAGGCCACCACGGGACCGGTGATTTCCGCCTCGCCGGACTTGCGCCGCTCAAGCGCGCGGATCGCCGTCTTGGCCTCCAGCTGGGCCGCAGTGAGGAACGTGCCGCGCCGGCTGCCGCGCCACGCGGTCCAGACCTCGCCGGTCATGGTCGTGTAGGCCTCGGACGCTGCGTCCCGGACCAGCTCGGCCGCCGCCTGCGCCACGTCCAACGATCGCGTCGCCCGGGTGGCTTCCTGCAGCTCGGTGTCGGCCACCTCCGACCCGTCGAAGTCACGCTCGAGCCAGCGCATGCGGTCGCGACCGCGCTCGGCCTCCCGCTCGATCCGTCCGGCCACCGAATGGAAGGCGCCGATCAGGCCTTCGCAGAGGATCGCCTGGACGTCCTCCAGGGCGGTGCCGCCGACGAGGTCGACGAGCTCGGTCATGATGGCGTGGCCCAGCTGGACGAGGGCCTCTTCCGTCGGATGCGGACGGGGATCTTCCAGGGCCGCATCCGACGGAAGAGGAGAAGGCGTGAAGGGAGAAGGTCATCGGACGACTCCGTGATGAGGGAAACGCCGGTGCGCCCACGCGCAACGACCTCCGCCCTGGCCACGTCGGGGTCCCTGGGGGTCACCGGAGCGGAGCGCCTCTCGCGAAGCGGAGGGGAACGGCCGGAGGCCGTTGACGCCCGGGGTGACGTGACAGGGTGAGAGGTCGTTGTGTGGGGGTGCTGCGCCCGCCCGCAGAGGCGGGCGCGCCGTCCGGCGCGCGTCGCGCCGGGTGCTGAGCTTCAGCCGCCCCGCCATTTCTCAGAGGCGCCACGGTCCGCGTGCGGGATCGGCACCCGAATGGGCGGAGACCCGGAACGGGGCTCCGGGAGCCGCAGGTGAGAAGAGCCCGGCCCGGCCTTGGCGGGGGCACGCCCCTCAGCTCAGCTGCGCCTCGATCTCACGTGCGCGCCTCAGGATCGCTTGCTGATCGGCGTCCTGGCCCAGCTCTTCGGCTGCAGCGGCGACGCAGGTCATCCAGCGCTCCAGCAACAACGCCTGCTCGGGTCTGATCCGATCGGCGTAGGCCTGCAGGATCACGCCGGCGAACCCTGCGACCGCCGCCTCGCCATCATCGACGACGCGGCGCAGCCGATCCAGGACGGCCTGCAGCTCGGGGTTCTCGGCCATGGAATGCGCGAGGACGAAGGCCGCGCCGCAGGATGCGGCGCGGCCTTTCAATGTGATCGCCAGTCGGCAGAGGGCAAGCCTCATCCGCCCTCGTCCGCCCCCGCGGCGGGCTGCAGGCCGTGCAGGAAGTCGCAGGCCTTCTGCGCGTGGGCGGCGGCCGAGAAGATCAGCCGCTTGTCGTTCTTCAGCACCGCCAGCCAGTCGGCGATGTAGTCGGCGTGGTCGCGGCGAGGTCGCAGGTCCAGGCCGAGGTCCGCGCAGAGGAAAGCCGCGCCGAGTTCGGCGACGAGCTCCTCGCACGCATAGCCGGCGTCGCCCCAGCGCTTGCGCCCGAAGTCCCGCGCGAGCCGCGTCGGATGGCGGGTCCAGTGGACGCACTCGTGGCCCAGGGTGGCGTAGAAGTCGACGATGTCGGGGAAGCTCGAGTCCGCCGGCATCTGGATGTGGTCCCGGCCGGGCGCATAGTAGGCCTCGTCGCCTCCGTAGCGGATGCACGCGCCGGTCGCCTCGAAGAAGCGATGGGCGTGCGCGATGCGCCGCTCCGGCGCCACGGGCGCCGCGGGCTTTGGCCGGTACTCCGGCGGCAGGCCGTCGATCTGCTCCACGTTGAAGACCGTGTAGGCCTTCAGGAACGGGACCGACCGCTCCACCTCGCCGCCGTCGGAGCGCCGTTCGGTGCGGCGGATGCGATTGGCGTAGACCACGGTCGCGCCGTGTTCGCCCCGGCGGACCTGGCCGCCCAGCGCCAGCGCCTGGCGGAAGGTCATCCACGTCGCGGCCGAGAAGCCGCGCGCCAGGGCCTCGGACCAGAGCAGCAGGACATTGACGCCGCTGTAGGGTTGGCCGCAGGCGCGCAGCGGCCGGCACACCTGGCCGCCGGCGGCGGGCGAGGTCCATGGCTTGGTCCAGGGCCGGACGCCCGCCTCCAGGTCGGCGACGATGGCCTGGGTGACGCGCGCGTAGAGGTCGGGTCGCGTGCAATCGCGAGGCATGGCGGCCTCCTTCGAATGACGGTGGGGGAATGGGCTCAGCGGAGCCCGGCGAGCCGCAGCAGGTGGTCGGGGGCGGTGGGCCGATAGGCGATCGCCCCATGCGGCGCGCAGTAGGCGCCGCGGACGGCCGCGCGGCCGCACAGGGCGAAGCTGTCGGCCCTGGGGTCCCCGATCGGCCAGCGGCACATGTGCGGCCCGATCGAGGCGACGTCGGACGTCCCCGCCAGCGGGACAGGCTCGACCACGACCGGCCAGGGCTTCGCAACCGGCATGCGGCGCGATCTGGCGGCGGGACGCTCGGCCTTCGGCGCGCGTGGGCGGCGGGTTCCCGGCCGCGCGGGCGTGGCCCGCCCGCTGAGGCCCAGGCGGTGGACCTTGCCGATGACGGCGTTGCGGGTGACGCCGCCCAGTTCGCGGGCGATGGCCGAGGCGCTGCGCCCGTCCCGCCAGAGTTGGGTCAGAATCTCGATGCGGTCGTCGGTCCATGAGGTGCTGCGCGGCATGGCGATGCTCCTTCGACGAGCCCGTTCGGCTCGCCCGCCACCCGCCCTTCCTTCGCCTCCCGCCCCTTGCGCCAATTCAGCGCTTGGCCGCCTGCCGCCGTGGCGCGCCCGCGGCGCGGACGCTAGGCTGGGGCCTCCATGGACTTCATCGACATTCCCGGCGCCTCGGGCGCCCAGTACCGTTACCGCCGCGCCAGCCTCGAGGAGCTGCCGGTCACCGCCGGAAATCTCGTCGCCGTGGTGGGCGCGCCGCCGCGGCGCCGCTTCCTGCTCTGTGCGGCCGCCCGCAGCCTTCACCGGGCGCGGCCGGAGGTGGAGGCCGTGCTGCGCGAGAACCGCGGCGCCCGCCTGTTCGTGCGGCTCAACGTGGCCCGCGCCGCCCGCGAGGCCGAACACGCCGACATCGTCGCCGCCGTCGCCCCCGACGCCGATCTGCCGGACCTCGGCTGAACCCCAGGGGGACGGCGCCGTCCCGGAGCGACCGCAACGACGCCGTCGGCCGAAGGCCGGACCGCGGTGGGAGCCGCCGCCGATGGCGGCGGGACGTGCTCCAGACGTGCCCGCACCGAGGCGCGCCCGCGTCACAGGCGCGGAACCCTCGATGCTCGCGAAGGGCGTCCGGCCCCGGCGCGCGCTCAGGCCGCGCGCGGCGCGGCGTCGTCCGAAGCCGAAGGCTCGACCTCGGGCTGGCCCGCCGCCTCGGCGTCAGGCGATCCGTCCGGCGCGTCCGGCGGCGGCTCGTCATCGTCGCCGGCCTGCGGCGGTTCGGCGGCCCAGCTGAGGTAGGCCGGAGCCCAGCGGCGTTCGGCGGCCCGCTCGGCCACCAGGGCCACGAGCTCGTCCTTGCGCGCGCCGGCGGCCAGCGGCGCCTCGGCGCCCATCTCGGCCAGCATGGCGAGCAGCTTGGCCTTCGGATGGGCGGCCAGGAACATCGCGTCCGGCGTCCAGTGCCGCGTCACGTCGGCGTGGCAGAGGGCGGCGATCTCCACCGCCTCGGCCCGCGCCCCGCGGCGCACGCTGGTCGTCCGCTCTTCCCGAAGGTCGAGGCTCAGGGCCGCGAGTTCCGCGAGCAGCGCCATCCGCGTCTCGGCGTCCAGGGCCGCCACCCAGGCGATGGGCGAGAGGCCCGAGGCGACCCACGCTTCCCGCCGGTCGGCCAGCCTGCGGCGCACCTCCCCGTCCAGCTCCGGGATCGCCGGCGTCCGCGCGCGGCTGTAGGCTTCGGCCGCGAGGCTGAGCGCGCCTGCGCCGCCCCGGCCGACGCCCTGGTGCAGCACCAGGACGCAGAACAGCCGCGCCACGACCGCCACCAGGGAGGCGACGGGGTCGTCCGCCAGCGCCCGGATGAGGGCGCGGGTGGCGACGTCCGTGCGCAGCTCGTGCAGGCCGTGGTTCACGCCCTCCACCTCGACGACCGGCGCCACCGCGACCGGCGCGGCCGTGACCGCGAACAGGCGCGGCGCGGGCCGGGGCGGACCGTCCGCATCCTCATCATCGTCCGTCGGCGCGGGCTGTTCCTCGTCCGTCTCCACGACGGGGGCGGGCGGGCCCCAGGCGCGGACGTCGAGCCCGGTGGTCGCATCGGCGAAGACCGCCACGAGGCGCACCTCTCGCGTGGGCGCCTCGGCCTGGTCCTCCGCCAGCCGGGCGGCGAGGTAGGCGGCGATGTCGCCGTCGCAGTCCGCCTCGACGAGGTCGCGCGCGGCGAGCGCATCGCGCGCCGCCCGGGCCGCCGCGGCCGCCGTCCGCCAAGCCTCCCGCTCCTCGCCCTCCAGCTCCATGCCGTAGCCGTCGCCGAAGGGCTCGAGCCCCTCGTCCTCGACGTCGAACTCATCGACGGTGACATGGACCTGCCAGCCGCGGCCGTCGGCCAGCCCCCGGGCGATCGCCTCGGCGCGTGCGGTCCAGGCCGCCTGCAGGCGGTCGGGATCCAGCACGACGTCCGCCCGCTCACCGAAGAGGTCGCTCTCGAGCCGGCCGCCCGCGGCGGCGTAGCGCTCGGGCCCCACGAAGGCGAAGCGCCGGTCGTGGATGGTCACCTGGCCCGCGTCCAGCCGCTCGGCGACCCGCCACTCCTGGAAGCCGAAGCCGTTCAGGGCGGCCTCGGCGATCTCGCCCTGCGCGTCCCGGTCCGGGAGCCGGGCGAGCAGCTTGGCCTGCCGCAGCGAGCAGCGGCCCGCCTTCAGGGCCTCGAGCGCCTTCGGATGCAGTTCCGAGAGGGCCGCGAGGCGGCGGACCTCGATCTCGCCGTAGCCCAGCGCGCCGGAGATGGCCGGGATGGTGAGCCTGGCCTTCAGCATCTTGCCGATGGCCACGATCACGTCCGCCAGATGCACGGGTACAGCCGTGTTGGTGAGCACCACGGCCGCCGCCTGGCGGGCGACGTCGGTCTCGACGAAGCAGCTCACCGGATAGTCGTCGGCGATCCGGCCGGCCTCGCAGAGCACGCCCAGCGCCAGCAGCCGGCGGCGGCCGTCGAGCACCATGCCGGCGCGTTCCTCGCCGCGACCCGGGCGCACCGTTAGGGGCTGCAGGACGCCGGCGGCGAAGATGGTCTCGGCGAGCTCGCCGATCCCGTCGTCCGCCGGCTCGGCGAAGCGGAGGTTCTCCGGCGCCACGGCGAGATCGCGCAGCGCATAGGCGACCGGCGTGCGGTCCGGCGTGGCCGGCTCCACGCTCGGGGCCACGAGCCGCATCTTGGAACGATTGAACTTGGACATGGGTCGGTTCCCACCCGGCCCAGAAGGACCATTCCCTCAGGATCCGGGCGCCCCTGTCCGCCCTTCCTCCGCCTTCTCCTGGTCGAGGTCGTTCCAGTCGCCGTAGCCCGCCGGCGGCAGCGCGACCTCGGCGAACACCCCAGTCTCCGAGAGCGCCGCCTGCAGGACGGCCGCAGAGCGCTCCCCATCCGCTCCGCGGTCGCCGGCGATCAGCACGTGACGCACCCCGGGCGGCGGTCGCCAGCGCCGCAGGTTCCCGGTCGAGAGCAGCGCCCAGCCGGGGACCGCGAACCGCCGCATGGCCGAGAGCGTCGTGAACACGCCTTCGCCCACCAGCATCGCCGGGCCCGGGCCGGCCAGCCGCACGGCGCTCCCCGCCGGCACGGCGCCGATGGTCTTGCGCGACAGCCGCCCCGCGGCGCGGCGCCGCCCGAGCCCGTCGAGGTAGGTGATCTCCACCGCGGTGAGCGCGCCCGTGGGATCGCACACCGCCGCCAGCAGGGCCGGTCGGCGCGGACCGCGGTCCGCATAGGCGAAGGCCGGCGCCGCGGCGTGCGCCCGCAGGGCGTCGCCATCGGCGAGCGCCAGGTCCACGCCACGGGCCGCCGCATAGAGCGCGGCCGGCGATCCGGCCCGGATCGGCCCGCCCTCGCGCCAGAGCCGCACAGCCGCGGGGGTGCGCTCGGCGCGGGTCGGAGCCGCTGCGCGGAAGCCCCCCTCGGGCAGGGGCACCCCGCCCTCCAGGAGGCGGTTCTCGCCATCGATCCAGCCGCGGTCGCGCAGGTCGTCGAGCACCTCGCGCCAGTCCGCGCCGCCGAAACCGTGGGCGATCACCCGGCCGTCCTGCAGCAGCAGCGACACGGAGCGATCCTGCGGGCTATGTCCCGGCGCGGGCACCAGCGCGCGTCGCCCGCCGGCGTAGAGGTCGCCGCCGTACGCGCAGACGAGGGCGGCGAGCGTGCCGCCCGATCGGATCTTCGAGGTCATGGCAGCCTCCTCCAGGGTCTCTTCGCCCCTGGCCGGCCCTTCCTCCGCACCCGCCGCCGCTTGCAGCCCCTCCAACGCCGTTCCACAGAGGGCCATGACGACATCGCTCGACCAGGCGCTGCTCTATTTCGTCGACCTCCGCCTGCGGGTCCGAGGCAATCCCGAAGCCTGCGCCATCGTCGACCGCTGCCTGCGCCTGATCTGCGAGGCCCGGACCGCCGACGCCGCGACCCTGGCCGCCCTGGACGCCGAGGTGGAGGACTTGCGGGCGGACCTCCTGCGCCGATGGGGCCCGAAGCCGGCCCTGAACCGGCACTAAGCGCGCCGCCAGTCCACATCGGTCTTCGTCGGCAGAAATACTTCCGCGATGCGGCGATCTGGTCGCCGTCCGGACGTTCTTGCCGAATTTTGTCTCGAAACAACTGTCTGTGATGAATATATCGCCCTTGCCAGCCTGGGTGGCAGGGCGTTGACTGGCCGGTCTCGCAGGCGGGTGCGGAGCAGTCCGATGGCGGAGCGACGGGAGCCCTTCCGGCAGGCGCTGGTCGACCTGAGGCGTCGCCTGCGCGAGGGCGACCTCGCGCCCGGGACCCGAATCACCGCCAAGGAGATCGCCGAGGCCCTGCGGTTGAGCCCGACGCCCGTGCGCGAGGCGCTCTCGCGGCTGGCGGGTGAGGGCGTGCTCGAGGAACGCCGCGGCGACGGCTTCTTCGTCCCGGAACTCTCGGCCGCCGACATCGCGGCGCTCTACCGACTGAGCGAGCAACTCCTGCTGATGTCACAGGGGGCGACGCGCTCATCGCACCGCGACCTGCGCCTTTCGGAGCTTATGACGGACGACGATCCGATCCGCTGTGTGGAGCGCCTGTTCCTGGCCTGGGCTGTCGAATCCGGCAGCCGCGTGACGATCGAGGCCTACCGCACGGTGGCGGTGCGCCTGGCGCCGGTGCGTCGGCGCGAGGTCGACCTCATCGACGATCTCGCGCAGGAAGCGGAGGGCCTGCTGCGCCTCGCCGACCCCGCCCGTCACCGGGCCCGGCCGACGGCGATCCAGGCCTTCCACCGGCGCCGCGCCGCCCTCGTCGAACGCCTGGCGGACCTCGTCCGGCCGACGCGCGCCAGCGGCATCTGAGAATATATCTAAATATATCCCGATATAGTTTGAGTATAGAGTCCCAGAGGCGTGTCGTGGTCGCGATCGCCAATCCCGGCGACCGTTCACTCGAAAGGGGACTGCGATGTCCAAGCTTCATCTGCCGACCTCGCGCCTGATCTGCTTCGGCAGCGCGCGCGCCCTCACCAACGCCCCCGTGGGCGAGGACGAGCTCGAGGACGATCCCTTCATCCTCTACAGCTGAGCCGACGCCGGCGCCGGGATCCCCCGGCGCCGGCCCTCGCCATGCGCCCCTCTCATCCACCCTGCCGCCTTGCCCCGCACGTCCACGGCGTGGCCATCGACGAGGACGCGGTGTTCCTCGACGTCGCCCGCGACCGCTACGTCTGCGTGCCGCAGGCGGCCGCTCTCCTGCGCCTGGACGCCGCCCGGCGCGTGGTCGGCGTGGCGGATCCGGGATTCGCCGAAGAGCTCCGCCGCGCCGGCCTCGCCGCCGACGGATCTCCCGACCGGCCGCCTCCGCCGTCCCTAACGACGGCCACGACGAGCGCCATGTGCGGCCCGTTTGCGCCGCCTCGCTGGCGTGACGGGCTGGCGGGGGCGCGAGCGATGGCCGACCTGGCGCAGGCCTACTGGCGGCGGCCTCTGGCGCAGCTCGTCGCCACGGCGCGCGACGGGGCCACGGCGGCGGCCGACACGCCGCCGGGCCCCGCCTTGCTGGAGACCGTCGAAAGCTTTCACCGGTGGGCGCCCTTCGCGCCCGCGCCGGGCAAGTGCCTGCTGCGTTCGTTCATGCTGCTGCGGCTGCTGCGCCGTCACGGCCACGACGCCCGCTGGGTCTTCGGCGTGCGCACCTGGCCGTTCCGCGCCCACTGCTGGCTGCAGCGCGGCGAGGTGGTGCTGGACGACGACCTCGAGACGCTCGTCCCGCTCACCCCCATCCTGGTGATCTGATGCCGGCCCCGGCGCATTACATCGTCCTCGTCCGCGGACCCGGCGAAGACGGCGCCGGGCCCTTCGCCGAGGCGACGGCGGGGCTGGCGCACGAGCCTGGCTGGCGCCAGCGCATGGCGTCGGCCCGGCTGGCCATCTGGACGCGCGGCGAAGGCCTGGACGTCACGCCCCTGCCGGGCGAGGCGGGCGTCGTCCTCGGCCACCTGCATCCGATGCCGGGCGCGCCGTCCGGCCTGTCGCCCCTGGCGGGCGGTGACACCGCCGCGCGGGACCCGGACGCCGCGGCTCAGGCGCTCCTGCGGGCGCACTGGGGCCGGTACGTGGCGATCCTGGGGGAGGAGGCGACGCCGCCGTGGGTGCTGCGCGATCCCTCCGGCGAACTGGAGTGCTGCCGATGGACCACCCGCGAAGGCGTGGGGGTGGTGGCCTCGGACCTGACGGCGGCGCCCGGGTGGCTGCGGCCGCCCCGCCTGGCCCTCGATTGGGATGCGATCGCCCTCACCCTAGTCGCGCCCGCGGGCGCGACCGCCGTCTCGCTGCTCGACGATGTGCGGATCGTCCCGCCGGGCGGCCTCTCCCCCGTGCACGGCGAGGATCGCGGCCGCCTCGCGTGGGATCCTGCCCGCTTCTGCGCGCCGGCGGCCCTGAACGACGCGGCCGCGGCGGGCGAGCTGCTGGCCCGGATCGACGCCTGCGTCGCCGCGGCCGTCGCCCCGTACGCACGGCTCCTCGTCGATCTCTCCGGCGGGCTGGATTCCTCGATCGTGGCCGGGGCCCTGGCCGCGGGCGGCGCGGCGGGGCGGGTCGCGCAGTGGGTCCATCGGGTGGACGACCGGCCGGAGGGCGACGAGCGGGCCTATGCGCGCGCCGTCACTGACCGCCTGGGCGCCGCGCTCACCGTCGTGCGCAAACCGCCGGCGCCCCTGACGCCCGAGGACTTCGCCGAACTGGTCCCCAGCTTCTGGCCGGGCCTCAACGGCGCCGACGCCGCGCGCGACCGCGACATGGCCCGTCGTCTCGACGCCTGCCAGGCCGGGGCGATCGTGTCGGGCCAGGGCGGGGACGCGGTCTTCTACCAGATGCCGACCGCCTGGGTGGCCAGCGAAGAGGTCCGCCGCCGGGAGCCCGCGGCCCTGGGATCGCGGGTCCTCGTCGACACCGCGCGCCGGCTGCACAAACCGGTGTGGTCCGTCTACCGCGAGGCGCGGGCCGGACTTCGGCGCGGGGCGGGCCTGCCGAAGACGGCCGCCTCGCTCATGCCGCCCGCGCTGCGCGACCTCGCCGCCCACGCCGTCCACCCCTGGGAAGCGGCGGCCCGGGACCTGCCGCTCGCGCGACAGCTGCAGATCTGCGCCCTCGCCAACACCCACGTCGTGCGCGGCGACTGCCGCCGCCGCCGCCGGGGGGCGCTGGTCTTCCCACTTGCGGCCCAGCCGATCCTGGAGCTCTGCCTCTCGATTCCCGTAGCGACCCTGGCGGCGGGGGTCCAGGACCGCCCCTTCGCCCGCGCGGCGCTGGCGGCCCGCCTGCCGGACGTCGTGCGCCGGCGCCGGTCGAAGGGCAGCCTCACCGCCTACTTCTCGCGCCTGGTCGCCGCGAGCCGCGAGACCCTGCTCCCCTACCTGCGCGACGGCTGCCTGGCCGACGCCGGGCTCCTCGACCGCGCCGCGCTCGAGCGGGCGTTCGATCCGGCCCACCTGATCCACGGCGGGCGGCCCAACGACGTCCTCAACGCCGCCCCGGTGGAGGCGTGGGTGCGCTACTGGCAGGGCCGGGCGCCGGACTCTCCGCGGGCCCCTCGGCGGCGGTAGTCGGAAGCGCCAGGTGCGCGTCGAGGAACTCGCGCACCCGCGCATAGAGATCGCGCACGTTGCCGGGGCTGGAGATGTAGTGGCCCTCGCCCCAGTAGGTCACCAGCAGGGCGTCCTTGTTTTGCCGGTAGAGGGCCGAGAACATGGCCTCGGACTGGGTGAGCGGAACCGCGCCGTCCTGGTCGCCGTGCGCCAGGAGCAGCGGGGTGGTGATGGCGTCCGCCTGCAGGAGCGGACTGTTGCGGGCGTAGCGGGCGGGGTCCGCCCAGGGCGGGACGCCCATGCGGCCCTGGCCGGACTCCATGCCGCCGGTGACATAGTTGCTGCGCACCCCCTCGTCCGGCCGCGGCCGGTGCGGGACCGGCAACGAGGACCATTTGGCGACCAGGTCGGCGTAGCCGCCGACCGCCACCGCGGCGCGGAACCTGTCGGTCTGGGTGAGGGTCGCCATTACCGTGTAGCCGCCATAGCTGTGGCCCCAGAGCGCCAGGCGCTCGGGGTCGAAGGCGCCGGCCAGGGCCGGATCGGCCGCCGCCTGGTCGACGATCGCCAGGATGCGGTCGGCCAGGCCGAGGGCAGGCTCCTCGCCCGCGCCCGGCGCCGGCCGTGGCCGGGGCAGGCTGGGCGCCAGCACGGCATAGCCCTGGCCCACGAGCACGCGGGTGTCGCCCTGCAGGCCCAGCACCGGCGGCTTGAACGGCGGCGGGACCCGGTAGGTGTCGCCGGAGTAGACCTTCACCACGAGGGGCGGCGGCGGGCCGTCGCGCCGCGGCGGTAGGTAGAGCCAGCTCGTGAGCGGCTGGCCGTCCGGGCCCGTGTGGCGGATCGCCCGCACGTCCAGCGGATCGGTGTCGGCGAGCCGGCCGTTGATCTCGGCCAGGACCCGGCCGGCGCCCTCTCCCCCGCGCCACTCGAGCCGCGCCTCGTGGCCCTGCCGGTCGAAGCGGACGACGGCGCCCAGGGCGTCCGGCCCCACCGCCTCGACGACGCCGTCGGCCGGCAACGCCAGGCCCGCGCGGCGCCCGTCCGGCCCGATCCGCACGAGCCGGCGCCCCGGATCGTCGGCGGCGACGACCGAGCCGAGCGCCCGCGCCGTCGCCAGCGGCCGCCGGTCCCGGGTCTTCGGCGGCGGCGCCGCCACGGCCGACCTCGCCGCCCCGAGGCGCCGCGCCCGTCCGGTCGCCGTGACGGACCAGAGCTGGCCGTCGACCACGATGCTGAAGCCCTGCGGACCGAGGGTGACCAAGGTGGCCGCCGCCGCCGGCAGGGCCCCCGTCAGCTTCACGGCCCGCGCGCCGTCCCAGCTGTACCAGTCCGCGCGGCCGGCGCCGGGCGTGCTCGCCCGGCCCAGGAAGATCGGGACCTCCCCCATCCAGTCGGCGCGCACGATCTCCGGGCGACCCAGCACGGTCGGCGTCGCGCCGGCGTCGTCCAGGACGCTCATCCGCCCCGGGCGCACGTCGTAGCGCCGCAGGCGTCCGGCGCTCCAGGGCGTGTCGCCCTCCCGCGCGAAGAAGAGCAGGCCGGTCCCGCGCGGCGACCAGGCCATCAGGCTGGGCAGCACGTCGCACGCCGCGCACGGGGTGGCGACCTGGCCGGTCTCGAGGTTGGCGACCTGCAGGCGCTCCACCTGCGGGCTGACCCCCCAGTCGCCCTGGATCTGCCGGCCGGGCCGGGACTGGATGTCCGCGCCCAGGGTGCGGAACGCCACATGCCGGCCGCCGGGGGCGAGTTCGAGGTCGACGATCTCGCCGCGCGCCACCTCGACGGCGCGCCCCGTCTCGACGTCGATCCGGAGCAGGCGTCCGGGCGCCGGGCGCGGCCGCACGTCGCGGTAGGCGCCGCTGCCGACGACCGTGTGGGCACCGCGCCCGGCGGCGGATTGCGCCCACAGGCGCGGCAGGAGCTCCGCCGAGACGCGGCCGATCCGGTCGCTGGTGGTCAGCGGTCCGCCGCCCCGGTCGACCAGCAGCAGCTCCTCGTCCGAGCGCCACTGCAGCAGGCGGCCGCGGTGCGGCTTGGGGACGGCCAGGTCCAGCCAGCGGACGCTTCGGGTCGCCAGCTCCACCACGCCCACGCGCCAGTCGCCGTCGTGGATCTGGAACACCGCCAGCCGGGCGGCCGAGGGCGACAGGGCCCCGATCAGCTGGCCCGCCGCGGCCTCGGGCAGCAGCGGCCGGGCGGGTCCGGCGCCGCCGCGCTCGGCGATGAAGAGCCGGCTCGTCCCGATCGGGTTGCCCTGGTCGTCGTCGAACCGCGCCGCGGACGCATAGGGACCGCGGCGCTCGAACACCACCCAGCGGCCCGCGGGGTCGATGACGACGGCGCCGAACGATTCCTGCTGCAGCAGGTCCCCGACGGTGAAGGGCCGGGCGCTGGCCGGCGCGTGGGGCGCGCCGGCCCGCAGGGCGAGCGCCGCGAGGGCGCGCCCCAACGCACGCTTCATGGCCCGACCTCACCAAGCGCGCGTGATCTGGATGGCGGCGAAGCGCCCCACCGGTTCGGCGTTGGTGGGGTCGTAGCCGATGCCGACCGGGTTGTCGTAGAAGGGCGGGCCCTCGTCGAAGAGGTTGCGGACGGTGAGGCTGACCGACACCCCGCGGGCGAAGCCGCGGTCCGGCGCCGCCAGCCGCGCCTGCAGGTCGACGGTCGGCTGGGCCGAGATCCGCGTCCCTGCGACGTCGCGGTAGCGGTCGACGTAGTTGAAGGCCGCGCCCAGGGTCAGCCGGTCATGGGTCCAGTCCACCGTCGCCCGGGCCCGCAGCTTGACCGGGGAGCCGGCGACGCCGACCCGCTCGCGCGGCGCCGAGGTGGGCGTGACCTGCTGCTTGTAGTCGACCATGTAGGTGCCGTTCAGGCCGAGCGCGACCTCGTCGCCGCCCACCGAGAACCGGTAGCCGGCCGTCACGTCGACCCCGCGGACCCGCAGGGTTGTGGTGTTCACATATCGGTTGTCGACGATCGCGGCGAAGGCCTCCGGCGGGAAGGCGGCGGCCGAGGCGAGCGTCCCGGGTCGCGCCAGCAGTTCGACGATCAGGGCGCGGTCGGCCGCATTGGTGGCCGGGGAAATGTTCTGCACGAACGGCGACAGTGTCGGGTCGATCAGGGCGGCGGCGGCGTTCTGCTGCACCGGCCGGTCGATACGGTTCCTGAACGCGATGTCGAAGGCCGTGAACCCGAGCGCCAGGCCCGGGACCGCGCTCGGGCGATAGTCCGCCCCGAAGGTCCAGGCGTTGGCGGTCTCGGGCTCCAGGTCCTCGTTGCCGCCGCCGAGCACCAGCACCCGGACGCGTGCCCCGTCGGCCTGGCTGAGCTGGAGCGACGAGGCCGAGCTCGGATCGTGCACCTCGCGCAGCGCCGGCGCACGGAACGAGCGCCCGTAGGTCCCGCGCACGGTGAGGTCCTCGGTGGGACGCCACAGCACGCCCACCTTGGGGTTGGCGGTGGTCCCCACGTCGTCATAGCGCTCGACGCGGCCGGCGAGCGACAGCTCCAGCGCCTCCACGCCCGGCCGTCGGTTGGCGTCGCCGACCAGCGGGACGCGCAGCTCCCCGAACGCCGAGAGGGTCTCGCGGGCGACATCGGCCGAGATCTGGGGCGAAGGCGCGGCGGTGAAGGCGAAGTTGCTGCCCGAGCGCACCAGGGTCTCGCGCCGGGCCTGGGCGCCCAGCGCCAGCTTCACCGCGCCGCCGGGCAGGCGCAGGAGCGTCCCGTCGGCCTGGCCGCTCGCCACCCAGGAGCGGATGCGGATGCGGCTGCTCGAGAAGCCCGAGCCGATGAAGTCGAGGACGGCGGCGCTGTTGGCCCCGGGCCTCCCTGAGAAGGGGTTGAAGTAGCCGTCGCGGGCGACGTTGAAGGCGGTCTCCGGCCGGTCGGGCGTCGTCCCCAGCGCCTCGCTCAGATAGAGGGTTTGCAGCACGCCGGTGGTGTCGGACTCGCTGATCTCCTGCCCGAAGCCGAGATAGCCGTCCGCCAGCCAGTCGCCGAAGAGCGGCGCCTTGGCCCCCAGCGACGCGGCCCAGGTCTCGGCCGAGCCGATGTTGAGCGGGTTGCCGAGCTCGGGCTGCAGCGAATAGGCGATCGAATGCGACGCCGAGCCGTCGGGCGAGACGAAGAACGGATTGGCGCGGTTGACGGTCAGCCGCGTGACGTTGCCCGCCGTGCGCACCGCGTACTTGCGGAAGGCGTAGCGCACGTCCCCGGTGAACTCGATCCCACCCAGCTCCTGGTGGGCGGTCAGGAACACCGACTGCAGCACCTGGCGGGGCAGGGTGTCGATGCCGGCCCGCTGGTTCTGCAGGTTCGACCTGCCGTCGATGAAGTCGGACGGGCTGAGACCCACGCCGTCCTGGCCCGCCGGGATCGCCCAGCGCGGGACCAGCGCGCCGGTGACGGGGTCGGGCCCCAGGATATTGCCAGGAAAGCTGTTGGTCGCCCGCCAGTCGCTGCCGCCGAGCGGGCGCAGGTCGGCGCTGGCCGTGTAGTCGCGGTCCTCGGCGCGCAACGCGTTGCGCTTCTGGTACTCCAGCGCCACGAAGACGCCGCCGCCCGTCCACTGCCGCCCGAAGGTCTGCGACAGCTGCACCTGGGCCGGCTCGCCGGCCGTGCCCACGCCGGCGTAGGCGCGGGTCTCGGCGCCCTCCACGTCCTTGCGCAGGATGGTGTTGACGACCCCGCCCACGGCATCGGCGCCATAGAGCGCCGAGGCGCCGTCCAGAAGCAGCTCCACCCGCTCGACCGCCGCCGACGGAATGGACGAGATGTCGGCGAAGTCCCCGAAGGAGCCGGAGCCGGAGAGGCGGCGGCCGTTCACCAGGATCAGGGTGGCGTCGGGTCCGAGGCCCCGCAGGTTGACGCTCGCGCCATAGTTCACGTTGCGCACGATGCGGTCCGAGCCCGTGGTGAGGGTGCCCTCCGAGGCGCCCGTCGCGAAGGCCTGCGGCAGGGCGGCCAGCGCCCCGGCCACCGTCGCGTGTCCTGAGCGCTCCAGGTCGTCCCGATCCATCACCATCAGCGGCGAGGCGCTCCGTGTCCCGCGGATGTGCGAGCCGGTGACCCGCACCTCGTCGAGCAGGGTGGGTTCCGACGGGACGGGCGCAGGGGGGGCGGACACAAGGCCGACCGGTGACGGCTCGGCGGGCGCGCCGGCCCCATTATCCCCGACCGGCCCCTCAGCGACGTCGAAAGGGCGCGCGCCCGCGGCGTCCCCTTGTTCCGGCGGCGCGCGCTCGACCACCACTAGGCTGGCATTGACGCGGCGGGCGCGCAGGTCGGTGCCGGCGAGGAGGCGCTCCAGGGCCTGTTCCGCCGTCATCTGGCCCTGCACGGCCGGGGCGCGCCGCCCGGCGACCACGCTCTTGGAGAACATGATCTGCTGCCGGGTCTGGGTCGCCAGGCCGATCAGCGCCGGCTCCAGCCCCTTGGCCTTCAGCGACACGGCGTAGGTCTGCGCCTGGGCGGCGCCCGCGATCAGGCAGGCCGCCGAGGCCAGCCAGGCCCACCGACGGGCGACTTGGTACGCGTAAGCTTCGAACATGCTTCCCCCGCGACGACCGCGGGTCTGGCGCGACCAGGATGGTCTTGCTTCGGCGCCCGGGGGTTCGTCTGCAGGTCTAGAGGGGCTCTGACCCGCAAAACCCTCGCGGGTCCGTCAGAAAAATTTCGTCACCCGGGCGATAGTCGGATCTCCCGAGGGGTCTCGGCGGTCACCTTCAGCCCGTAGAGCGAGCGCGCGCCGGCCACGAAGTTCTCGACGTCGCCGGCCACGAACTGGCCGCTCACCAGCTCGCCGGCCACGGACTCAGGGGCGTCCAGCACCACCTTGCGTTCGGAATAGCGGTTCACCTCGGCCACCGCGTCGCGCAGCGGCACGCCCGAGAAGGTCAGCCGGCCGGTGGTCCAGCTCGCCACCTCGCCCGCGTCGACGGCGGCCACACGCGACAGCCCGCGCCGATCCGCGACGATCGCCTCGCCGGGCGACAGCACGGCCTCCTGACCATCCCCAGCGCGGACCTCGACGCGCCCCTGCACGAGGGTCACCTTGACCACGGCGGTGTCGTGGCGGACGTCGAACTTGGTGCCCAGCGCCCGCACCCGCGCGCCGTCGGCCTCGACCACGAAGGGCCGGGACACATCGTGCGCCACGTCGAAGAAGGCCTGGCCGCGCTCCAGCACGACCCGGCGCTCGCCGCCCCGGAAGGCGATCCGCACCATGGTGTCGGTGTTGAGACGCACCCGCGAGCCGTCCGGCAGCACCTGCAACTGCTGGCCGCCGACGTCCGTCGCGAAGACCGGCTCGCGCGCCTGCCAGGCCAGAAGCGCGCCGCCCGCGACCGCCACGCTGGCCGCCCCGATCGCCAGCGGCGCCAGGACGAACCGCCGCGACGGCCCCATTGGCCGGGTCCCCGTCGGCTTGGCGGGATACCGGGCCAGCGCCGCCTCGGTCATCGACACGATCGCGGGCCGCTCGGCCAACCCGCCGGCCGCCTCCCAGCCGCGCTTGACCTTATCGAACGCGGCGGCGTTCTCGGGCACGCGCCGCCAGGCCCGGAACCGCTCAAGGTCCGCCGGATCGATGTCGCCCCGGGTCATGACGGTGAACCACTGGGAGGCCTCGGTCGCGCGATCCGTTGACTCGCTCATGGCCACGCCTGCCGCCTCAGTCCTGCATCAGGGCCGCACACCTCCGCCGCGCCTCCGTCAGCCGGGCTTCCACCCGCTTCACGGACAGGTTGCAGCGTTGGGCGATCTCCACATTAGAGAGACCGCCGAACCGGCTCAAGACAAACACGTCGCGGATCGGCTCTGGCAGGGCCACGAGCACCTGCTCCAGGAGCACGGCGGTCTCGGCGTCCGCCTCCACCGACACCGGCGGCTCATACACGAACCCCGGCTCCGGCCGCCGCCGGACCTCCTCCAGCGCCGCCCGGATCGCCACCTTCGCCAGGAAGGCCCGCGGGTTGCGCACGACGGCCCCGCTCGCCAGCGTCCGCACGAACGCCTCCTGGGCCGCGTCCTCGCTCACGAGGTTGCCAAACCGCCTGCGCAGGAAATCCAGCAGCCATTTACGGTGGCGGTGATACGCACGCTCCGTGGAGGAGGGGGTATCGCTCGACGCAGACGCATCATACGCGGTCATGCGAACTACATGCTCTCGGGCTGTCGGCGAGGGCCGCCAACGACGAATACATACTATAGTGGATAAACACCAAAGTGTGTATCCGGCCACGTTCGCCGGATGGATATGCGTCGGCTCGTCGGGCGGAATGCGCTGCATTTCCGTCAGGCTCGTGGCCTGACGCAGGAGCGGTTGTCGGAGCTCTCGGGGCTGACCCAGCAGTACATCAGTGGTCTTGAGCAAGGGCGGCGTAACCCGACGGTCGTCACCTTGTTCGAGATAGCTCAGGCCCTCGGCGTCACGCCGGCTGAACTGATCACTCCACTTCCAAGGAAGGAATAGGGGCGACCTAAGGGTCGGCAACGCGCCACAAGCGGTCCTCGGCTGTGCACCGGGAACGAGATATTCGTTGAGGATCGCGGCGCGTCAGCTTCGCGCGAGCATCGCAACGTCGGAACCCGGCAAGGCCGGACGCGCCCAAAGGCTCATTGATCTGAAACAGTCGAAACGCTGCGCGCCAGCAATGCCGTCGCTTCCGCTTGTCTATGGGTACTGGTCTTGGCGAGGATGCGTTTGAGATGGCTGCGCACGGTGGCAAGGCCGATGCCAATGGTTGCCGCGATTTCCTCCAGCGAGGCTCCCTGCCCGAGTGCGGCGGCAACGACGCCTTCGGTGCGGGTTAAACCAAAGAGTTCACGAAGCCGCGCGACGGAGATCGGTGCTTCGGGGTCGCGGATGAAGACCAGAACGGCAGGCCGCTGCGCTCCAAAGGTCGATACAGCTTCGCGCAAGGGGGCGACCTCAAGCGCCAGCGGCATGCGGTGCGGACGCGGAATGGAGAGCGTCACGCCGGGTTCGGCAATCCTGCCCCGGGCAGTATCCACCGCGCCGCGTACCAGAGACAGCAGCTTGTTGTGCTGCGCGGGCGTCCGTAGCGCCAGCCGTCCGCCAACAACGGCCATCTCCGCGTTCTCGCGCAACAGGCGCTCCGCCATGCTGCTCGCCTGAATGACGCGGCCCGTGCCGTCCACCATCAGAACGCCGGTGTCCAGTTTGTCGAGCGCCTGCAAGCTCGCGGCATGGGCTTGGGATACCGCTGCGAAGCGCTGCCCGAGACGCAGCGCCTGCTGCAAGTGCGGCAGAACCAGCGCCACCTGCTGCCGCTCCGCTACGCTATAGGGTCCGGCCTCACACGGACGATGGACGCCGAGCACCCCGATAGCGCCATCAGCTGCGGGGAACACCGCCCCGAGCATGTGATGAATATCCAGATGCCGGAGCCATTCCTGATAAAAGCCGCTGCGCGCCTGTTCCTCGCGCGTGACCAAGTCCTCGTCGGTTATTATTCGTTCCATGCCGTAGGCGACGCTGCGCTCCACCCATAGATCCTTGCGGTGCCAGTCGTCGGCCCATGCCTGCTCCCGCTCGGACACCATCAGGTTGTCGGTGCATTCCAGTAGGTTCACGCGGGCGCCCTCGCCGTGGAGTTTGAGAACGGTGCTGGTCGAGCCGAGGGTTTCCGCGATGCGGTTCGCGGTGCCGGGCCACAAGGCGTCATCTATGGCCGCATCGTAAAGATGGGCAATCAATCCCGATGTTCGTGAAAACTCATAGAATTCTTGTGGCGCCATGGCAGTGAAACGCCCCTTCATTCATCCGATAGCTAAACTTAACTTACACCAGCTGAAATTGGCCCTGCCTGAGCAGTACGGCGGGATGGCGCTCAGCCGTCCTACCCTGCCTGATTCCTCCCCTTTTTAGGGGACGAAAGCCAGCCAGTGGCGCCCTAACCATACCGAAAGGACTTTTGCGCGCGGAGATGTCATGAGCAAAACCCGCCCTCTCATCGTGCTGTTGCTGCTCGCGGCGGGGCTTGCCGCCTGCGGCCAGAAAGCTGCGACGGCGGAGAATACCGCCGCCACGGGGGCCGTGGTGGCCGTGGAGACCGGCAACACCGCTGAAATTACTGAGGTCAAAGCCAATACCGTCACCGCAATCCAAGCTGCCGCGACCGCCACGCCGGAAGCCGTTCCGGCCAAGGCGCAAGTGGCCACCGTCGCGGGGCTGCCGCTCAAGCACGGCTATTACGTCGATAGCGATACCCCGTGCGGCCAAGCCTCCAACGCCACCACGACGCTCCTGCGTCGTGAAGGCATTGGTGGCGCGCGCGACTTCTGCGAATTCAAGAAAATCGAGCAAACGGGACCGAACACTTACCGTGTCACCGAAGCCTGCGGGGATTTGCAGGGCAGCGCCCCGTCGGAAACCAGCACATCCATCTACACCCTCAAGGGGGATACGGCCTTCACCGCCAAGAGCGAGCACGGCTGGGACCGCAGCGCGCGCTACTGCGTCCAATCGAGCATGCCGCCTGATTGGCGCGCCAACGATATCAGCGACGTGACGGGCTGATCCTGGTCGCTGCCCGCGGATATCGCCACCTGCGGGCAGGTCTTGTCCTACGTTCACTGCACCTACGGCCCTGTCATCGTCGCCCGCGCTTCGCAGCTCGACGTGGGCGCGATTTGGGCGGCGGACACGCGCACCACCGCATGGGTCAACGGCATCAGGGCCGAAGCCAAACGCAAGGCGGACGCACAGGCGCAAGCGCCGAGACTCTAGGCCGCGAGGGCACAGCTATTTCCAGCCGCAAAGGGGATTGATATGGGACTGACAACACTGAGCGGCGCCGTCAGCGGTATTCGTCATTCGACGGAAACACGCGGCACGTTCGGCCGTAATGGCGGGTCCGTGAAGACCGGACAGGTCATCGCCTTTCGCGTGGGCGAACGCTCGGCGCAAATCAAGCTGGCCGATGTTCCGGATCTCCGCGACGGCGATGAGGTGACGCTGGCCGGACGCGAGAAGAACGGCGTGTTCAAGGCGCTAGCCTTGCGCAACGACAAGACACGCGCCGTCTACAGCATCCCGACAACGGTTGGCTATCTGATGGGCGCGACACTCATCGCGCTCGGCTTGATGACCCTATTTATCCTTGTCGGCGTCGTGTTCATCGCGGGCGGTATGTGGACGCTGTACGAGGCGTACAATTACACGCAGGCGGCGAATATGCTCAGGGCTTGAAGCACTTCCAGCCGCGCGCAGATGGACGGCAAGCGGTTGTGCTCCAGCACAAGCGAGGTTCGGGACCGAGCTGGCGCGGGATAGAGAGCCGTCCACGGCACGAGGCGCGGACGTTGGCGTCAGCCCGGAAGGCCAACCTCCGTAGGTCCGGGTGGAGGGGCCCGGATTCACCTTCCTCGCGGGCCTTCAAGCCCTGGCTTGACGGCCCCGTGCGGCGCAGCTCCGCTGTCAGCTCCGACCCCCGCCGCCCAACGCGCGGTAGAGCTCCACGCGGTTGGCGACCAGGGCCAGCTGCGCAGCCACCAGGCTTTGCCGGGCCGCATAGAGCGTGCGTTGAGCGTCGAGCAGTTCAAGATAGCTGTCCACGCCGCGGTCGTAGCGCGCCTGGGTCAGCCTCTGGGCTGCGCTCGCCGCCTCCACGAGCCGTGTCTGCGCCGCAACGCGGTCCTCTGCGGTCGCACGGACCGCCAATGCGTCTGCCACCTCTCGGAAAGCGATCTGCACTGCCTTCTCATACTGGGCGACGGAGGCGTCGCGCGAAGCCTGCGCGCCGCGCAGGTTCGCGACATTGGCGCCGCCCGCGAAGATCGGCAGGCCAACCTGCGGCGCGAAGCTCCATGTGCCGGAGCCGGCGCCGAAGAGGCCGCTCAGCGCCGGACTCAGCGTCCCCACGGCGGCCGTCAGGCTGATGTGCGGGAAGAAGGCGGCGCGCGCGGCCCCGATGTTGGCATTCTGGGCCTGCAGCCGGCGCTCGGCCGCGGCGACGTCCGGCCGCCGCGTCAGCACATCCGACGGCAGGCCGGCCGGCACATTGGCCAGCGCTCCGGCTTCGGCGAGGCGGTGCGGAGGCAGGAGATGGGACGGGATCTCGGCTCCGGCGAGGAGCCGCAGCGCGTTGCGGTCCTGGTCCACCCGCGCCTTGGCAACAGCGGCGTCGCTGCGCGCCTGCTCGGCCAACGTCTGCGCCTGCCGCAGGTCCAGCTCGGAAGCGGCGCCAGCCTGGAACCGCCTGTCGGTCAGCTGGAGGGCCGCGTCGCGGGTGGCCAGGGTATCGTCGGTGATGGCCAGCAACTCCTGGTCGGCGGCCAGGGTCAGCCAGGCGTTGGCCACCTCGCCGATCAGGCTGACCTGGACCGCGCGGCGGTCCTCCTCGGTGGCGAGGTAGGACTGGCGGGCCGCCTCGTTGAGACTGCGGATGCGGCCGAACAGGTCGAGCTCGTAGGCCGTGAAGCCGGCGGTCACGCGGTATTGCGCGCTCGTCTCCGCCTGCCCGGTCTGGGACAGGGATGCGGGTGTGCGCCCGCGCCCGCCCAGCGCGGTGGCTTCGATGGACGGCAGCAAATCGGCGCGCTGGACGCCATAGGCCGCCCGCGCCCGCTCAATGTCGGCCACCGCGACGCGGAGGTCGCGGTTCTGCTGCAGGGCGAGCGCGATCACGCCCTGCAGGCGTGCGTCCTGAAAGACGTCACGCCAGGCGACGTCCGCGCCGGAAGCGCCGGTCGCGTCTTGCGTTGACGTGGGCCAGTTCTGCGCGACCGGGAGTGCCGGCCGTTCGTAACGCGGCGCCATCGTCGCGCAGCCGCCCAGCGCGGTCGCGGCCATCAGGGCCGCGACGAGGGTCTTGAAAGCCATCAGGCAGCCTCTTGGGAGACTTGGCCGGCGCCCTGCGGGTCCGCCTTGCGGCCCAGGTGACGCTGCACCAGCACGAAGAACAGGGGCACGAAGAAGATCGCCAGCGCGACTGCCGAGAGCATGCCGCCGATCACGCCGGTGCCGATCGCGTGCTGGCTGCCCGAGCCCGGTCCGTTGGAGATCGCCAGCGGCAGCACCCCGAACATGAAGGCGAGCGAGGTCATGATGATCGGTCGCAGGCGGATGCGCACCGCCTCCAGCGTCGCCTCGACCAGGGTCTTGCCGTGCTCGAAGCGGTCCTTGGCGAACTCGACAATGAGGATGGCGTTCTTGGCTGCCAGACCCATGGTCGTGAGCAGGCCCACCTGGAAGTAGATGTCGTTGGAGAGGCCGCGCAGGGTCGTCGCCAGGACCGCACCCAACACGCCGAGCGGGATCACGAGGATCACAGCGATCGGGATCGTCCAGCTCTCGTAGAGCGCCGCCAGCAGCAGGAAGACGACGATGGTCGAGATGGCGTAGAGCGCCGGCGCCTGCGCGCCCGACTCGCGCTCCTGCAGTGACAGCCCCGTCCACTCATAGCCGACGCCGGCCGGCAGGTTGCCCGCCAGGCGCTCCATGGCGGCCATGGCCTCGCCCGAGCTGCGCCCCTGGGCCGGCGAGCCTTGCACGTTCAGCGACGAGACGCCCTGATAGCGTTCCAGTCGCGGAGAGCCGATCGTCCAGTGGGTGGTGGCGAACGACGAGAACGGCGCCATCTGACCGGCGGCGTTGCGGACGTACCAGCGCTCGAGGTCTTCGGGCTTCATGCGGAAGGGTGCATCGGCCTGCACGAACACCTTCTTCACCCGGCCACGGTCGACGAAGTCGTTGACGTACGCGCCGCCGAGGGCAGTCGAGAGCGTGGCGTTGATGTCGGCGGTGGTCAGGCCCATCGCCCCGGCCTTGGCCTGGTCAACGTCGATGGCGAACTGCGGAGTGTCGTCCTGGCCGTTCGGCCGCACGCCGCTCAGCGCCGGGTCCTTGGCTGCGAGGTCGAGCAACTGGTTGCGGGCGTTCATCAGGGCCTCATGGCCCACGCCGCCCACGTCCTGGAGCTGGAAATCGAAGCCGGACGAGTTCCCAAGCTCCGGCACGGCCGGCGGCACGATGGCGAACACCTGGGCGTCGCGGATCTTCGAGAACGCCTGCATCGCGCGCTCGGCGACGGCGTCGACCTTGCGGGTCTTGGCCTTGCGCTCATCGAAGTCCTTCATCCGCACGAAGGCGAGGCCCGCGTTCTGGCCGGCGCCCGCAAAGCTGAAGCCCGAGACGGTGAACACCGACTCCACCGAGTCCGCCTCGTCCTTGAGATAGTGGTCGGCGACCTGCTTCAGGACAGCCTGGGTCCGCTCCTCGGTAGCGCCGGGCGGCAGCTGGACGATGGTGTAGATGGTGCCTTGGTCCTCTGGCGGCAGGAACGCCGTGGGCAGGCGCACGAACAGCAGCGCCATGACCAGCACGATGGCGCCGTAGACCGCCATCCACCGGCCGCCGCGACTCAGGATGCGGCGGACCTGACCCTGGTAGCGGTGGGACGCGTTGTCGAAGTTGCGGTTGAACCAGCCGAAGAAGCCGCGCTTGGAAAGACCGTGGCCGGGCGCAACCGGCTTCAGCAGAGTGGCGCAGAGGGCTGGCGTCAGCACCAGCGCCACCACCACGGAAAGGGCCATGGCCGAGACGAGGGTGACCGAGAACTGGCGGTAGATCACGCCCTGCGAGCCGCCGAAGAAGGCCATCGGCACGAACACCGCCGCCAACACGAGCGCCACGCCGATCAGCGCGCCCGTGATCTCGCTCATCGAGCGGCGAGCGGCTTCCCTGGGCGACAGCCCTTCCTCGCTCATCAGGCGTTCGACGTTCTCGACCACGACGATCGCGTCGTCGACCAGCAGGCCGATCGCCAGTACGAGGCCGAACATCGTGAGCGTGTTGATGGAATAGCCGAGCGCGGCCAGCACGCCGAACGTGCCCAGCAGCACCACCGGCACGGCGATGGTCGGGATGAGGGTGGCGCGCCAGTTCTGGAGGAACAGGAACATCACCAGGAAGACCAGGACCACGGCCTCGGCCAGCGTCTTCACCACCTCGTGGATCGACTGCTCGACGAACGGCGTGGAATCGACCGGGATCACATAGCTGATGCCGGGGGGGAAATCCTTGGAGAGCTCCGCGACCCGCGCCTTGACCGCCTTCGCGGTCTCCAGCGCGTTGCCGCCCGGCGCGAGCTTGATCGCGAGGCCGGCGGCCGACTTGCCGTTGTACTTGGCGAGCGAGTTGTAGTTCTCGGCGCCCAGTTCCACGCGGGCCACATCCCGCAGGTAGACGTGCGCGCCGCCGCCGGTGTCCCTGAGGATGATCTGCTCGAACTGCGCGGGCGTCTGCAGCCGCGCCTGAGCCGAGATGGTGGCGTTCAGCACCGTGCCGGGCACGGCCGGCGTGCCGCCGAGTTGGCCAGCGGAGACCTGGGCGTTCTGAGCGCGAATGGCGGCGATCACGTCGGCGGGCGTCAGCCCGCGCGACGCCAGCTTGTCCGGGTCCAGCCAGACCCGTATCGCGTACTGCGCGCCGAACAGCTGCACGTCGCCCACGCCGTCCACGCGACTGATCGGGTCTTGCAGGTTGGCGGCGAGATAGTCGGCGAGGTCAGCGTTCGACGCCTTGCCGTCGGTGGCGTAGAGGCCGACCACCATCAGGAAGTTGCGCGTGGACTTCACCACACTGAGACCCTGCTGCTGCACCTCCTGCGGCAGGAGCGCGGTGGCGGTCTGCAACTTATTCTGGACCTGCACCTGGGCGATGTCGATGTCGGTCCCGCCCTTGAAGGTTAGGGTGACCGTGGCCGCGCCGCTGCTGTCGCTGGACGACGACATGTAGAGCAGGCCGTCCAGCCCCTTCATCTTCTGTTCGATGACCTGGGTGACGCTATCCTCGACGGTCTTGGCCGACGCGCCGGGATATACGGCCTGGATAGCCACCTGCGGCAGCGCGATGTCGGGATATTGGGCCACCGGCAGCGTGCGGATCGCAAGCGCGCCCGCCAGCATGATGATGATCGCGATCACCCACGCGAAGATGGGCCGGTCGATGAAGAAGCGGGACAGCATGGCCGACGGGTCCTAGCGGGCGGCGCCGATGACGGAAGGGGCCACGAGCGCCCCGGGCCGCACCTTCTGCAGCCCCTCCACGATGACCTGCTCGCCGGGCCGCAGGCCGGCGGTCACCAGCCACTTGTCGCCGACGGTGCGGTCGGCCGTGATCGTGCGCAGCTGCGCCCTGTCCTTGTCGTCGACCACATAAACGGTGGCGCCGCCCTTGGGATCGCGGCTCACCGCCGCCTGTGGCGTCAGGATGCCCTGGGTCGCCACCCCCTGCTCCAGCCGCGCCCGGACGTAGAGGCCGGGGAGCAGCGCGCCGGTCGGGTTGGGGAAGACCGCCCTCAGGCCCACGGAGCCGGTGCCGGGATCGACGGTGATGTCGGAGAACTGCAGCGCGCCGGGCGTCGGATAGGTCGAACCGTCCTCCAGGATCAGCTGCACACGCGCCGACTGCGGCGCGCCCAGCGTGCCCGCGGCCATCGCCCGCCGCAGCTTGAGGAGCTCGGACGCCGACTGGGTCACGTCGACGTAGATGGTGTCGAGGTTCTGGACAGTGGCCAGGGGTGCGGCCTGGTTGGCGGTGACCAGGGCGCCCGGGGTGACGGTCGACTTGCCGATGCGGCCCGAGACCGGCGCCACGACGCGCGTGTAGTCGAGGTTGATGCGGGCGGCCTGCACCGCCGCGCGCTGGGCCTGGACATTGGCTGCGGCGGCCTGGTCCACGGCCTGAGCGTCGTCATTGTCCTGCTTGCTGACGGCATTGATGCCCGCGAGCTCGCGGTAGCGATCGGCCTTCAGCTTCGCCGCCATCGCCGTCGCCTGCGCCTGGGCCAGCGCTGCTTTGGCGCTGTCGAGCGCAGCGCGGTAGGGCGCGGGATCGATCTGATAGAGCGGCTGGCCGGCGCGCACCATCGCGCCCTCCTGGAACAGCCGCGCCTTGATCACCCCGTTCACCTGCGGGCGCACCTCGGACACTAGGCTGGCCGACGTCCGGCCGCTCAGCTCCGTGGTCAGCCGCACCGGTTCGGCCCGGGTCACCACCACGCCCACGGGCGTCGGCGCATTGGGGTCAGGCGCCTCCGGCGCCTTCGCGCCGCACGCAGACAGAAAAGCGGCCAGCGCCAGGGCGGCGCCGGTGAGGAATGGACTGCGCATCTTCAGCACCTGGCGGGCGAGTTGTCCGGGCCGTGCACTTGACGAGGCCCAATCAGATTCAGATTGAGAATGAACGTTCATTCTCAGCGTGGGAATTAAGGGCGCCTTTCCGCCAAGTCAATCCGCTAGGAATGTTTTTGTCGCAGTGCGAAAGGGGTGGCCGTGACCGAGGCCTCCGCGAAACGGACCGATGTAGAGGCGCGCCGGCAGCAGATCGTCGATGCCGCCTCGGTGTGCGCGCGCCGCTCAGGCTTCCACGGCTCAAGCATGGCCGAGATCGCCCAGCAGGCCGGCCTGAGCGTGGGGCAGATCTACCGTTACTTTGACAGCAAGGAGGCGATCATCGCCGCCATCGTCGAGCGCGACATGGCCGAGATGCGCGACAAATACTCCGAGTTGCGGGACGGCGGGACGTCGGTGCTCGACGCGATCCTCACGAAGTGCGTCCAGGCGGTCGACGACCTCTACGAACCCGAGCGCGCCGCCCTCACCCTTGAGGTCGTCGCCGAAGCCGCACGCAATCCGGCCGTGGCCTGCATCCTGCGGAAGGCCGATACCGAAGAGCGCAAGTTGCAGCAGGACCTGCTCCGCGATGCGTTCCCGGACGCACTCGACGAGCGTGAGCGGACGGCGCGAGGCGAGGTCATCAGCATGCTGTTCGAGGGCCTCGCGGTGCGCGGCGTCAACAATCCTGGGACGGACCGGAAGGCCGTTGGCGAGGTCCTGCGTTCGGTGCTGCAGCATCTGCTGACGCAGCCGCCGACCTAACGCCGGCCTACTGGTCAACCGCATCCGGGCGAGGCATCCTGCCTCCCGCGAGCGGCCGCCCTCGAGAGCGGCCCCGTGGGAGGATCGATCTGATGTCAGTCCATTGGCTTGTTACGTCGAAACCCAAGACGCTGGCGGAAAGCGCCGCGTGTTTCGGCTGCGCCATCGCCGGCCTGGCCGGCGCGGCGGTAGCACTGCAATGGGCGCTGGGGCTCGTCGGGTAGGCGACCTTGCCACGAGGAAGTTCGCTATGGCCGCTGCGCGCCACTAGCGGACCTTGGTGTTCGTCCGGAAAGGCGACATTCGCCTGAACGTGGAAGTTCAGCCGGGCGTGTCGTCCGGATCTCGGCTCCTGGGAAACGTGCGTTCCTCCTGAACCTTCCCGTCCTCCTTGCGGATGCGAACCGTACCGACGCCGCCGGGCAATGCTCTGGATAATGCCCCGCCCGCGGTAGCCTCCGACTTCTTCTCGAAATGCTTAGTTGCTCGATCAGCGCCCTCACGTTTGAGGTCCCAGCCTCCGCCCTTGGTGTTCTTTTCCAAGGTGAAGCGAGGTAGGGGCGGCGGCTTTTTGTCGGCCATGATCGTCTCCTCAACTCTTCTGAAAATGGCATGCTACCGACGTCCGAGTGGCGGTGCCTGAGATCCTTGCGGAAACAAGACGCTCACTCTGCTCCGATCGTGATTGTCTGCACAAACCCGGCCCGTCCGTTGTCGTAAATAATCATCGGCAGATCCGCCTTAGGCATCCAAACGCGGCCAAGCTCCACCGCCAGCGAAGCGGGCATGGCGGGAAAGACGTGGAGAATGGCTTCTTCGCCATGGTCAGCCTTGATGCGGTCGAATAGCGACCGCATCAGTGTTCGAAACGCCGTTTGGTCTTCCGGCCGACGCAGAATGTCATTGTGGGGTTCATCCACAGTCACCGACCAGATGGCGGCGTCGGCACCTAGGATCTTGGTGAGGCGCTCGTCCGTGACCGTCGCGCTGATGCCTAGCTTCAGAGCTACAGGGCGGCCACATCCCGACGTCGGTTCCGATACGCTGAAATTGATGGAAGGCTGATCGGCCTGCCAGGCCCAGGTCGCTGGCTCCCGGTGGCGCTGGCGCACCGTGGCCGGCACAATGTCGCAGAGCAGACGGCCGAGTTCGATCAACAGGGGCTGCGGCGCTAGCGCGAAAACGCTGAGATGGCGCACCTCCTGCCGCTCGACCCTCCCGCGGACCTTGGCTTCGAACTGCCGGCGAAGGTTGTCGCGCTGGAAGATCCAATAGGCTGGCTCGTCGTCCTTGTAGGTGCACCCGACGAGCTCCAGATCGATTGTCTGACCGCTGGCGGGGTGGTGGTGGGGCGGCATAGCCGCGAAGATGGCCTTGGTCGAGACCAGGGCTTCGTTCTCGCCGATGTTGGCCCCGAAGCGGATGACGTGCGAGGCGCGGTCCTCGTCGATCGCCGTCACAACGCGAATCCGGCTCTCCTGCTCGGCCTTCATCGCCAGGAGCACGGGCTCGGGATGACCATCCACATCCACCACGTCGATGAGCTTGTGGTGGGTGGCGCACATCAGCATGAGGTTCTCGAGCGACCGGGCCAGCTGCGGCGAGCGCACAGCGTCGCCCCGCGGGCCCTCGACGCTGTCGCCGACGATGTGGGCGATGAAGCCGAAGGTCGCGTCTTCGCAACCGGAGATCAGGTCGCCAACTAGGTCCTCGTTGCACCCTCGGTACTGGCAGCGCCCGCCGGCCCGCGCCCACAGCGCTGACTGGGTTTTCTGCGGGATGCTCGTCTTGGCCATCAGGCGCGCTCCACATGCCGGCCGGTGCCGGTCCATTCACCCGTGGCGCGCCAGCCCTCGTAGGCGACCAGCCAGTCGGTGATCCAAGGCACGGTCGTCTCGGCGAGGAGGTCGGACGGAGACCATTCATTCGAGTCCGGATCGAGCATGCACAGCGTCACCTCGCCGTCTGGCCCGTAGTAAACGTGGGGGAGCATGCCTTCGGCATCGCCGCGGCGCGGCCGCAAGGCCGGCCGTAGGATCTCGACTTGGGGCTGCACGACCCGAACGCTGTACCGCTCAACCATAAGGGGCGCGCGATAGAAGACGCTGACCCAATAGGTCTGCAGAAGCGGCCGGACCGTCCCCTGCCACAGCGCCGCCGGTCCTTCGCGGCGGACAAGCTTGAATGCAGGCCACAACGCCGACATCGCCTCGATCTGGGTGTCGATCGAGAGACTCACGAGAAGCGGCGCTCGCCCATGTTGGTGTGCGCCCGGGCCGCAACCGGCGCCAGGCTCGACAGCGAGCCGATGATCGCCGGCGCCGCCGGGGTGAACAAGCCGCCCTTGGGGGTATAGCCGTGCTGGCCGGCCTTTACCTGGCGCCCCAGCCGGTCGTTGAACGCCTTGACCGATCGGGTCACGACCCGCTCGCCGAACTGGACCCGCAGCCACGCCTGAAGGTCTTCCAGTTGCACATTCCCCCGCTGGGCGGCCTCCAGCCCGTTAGCGAGGGTGTGCAGGTGCCGCGCATAGCCCTGTTGCTGGGTTTGGTTTTCGGGCCAGCGGTCGGTGAACAGCTCGGCGGAAAACTCGGGGTTCGGCACCGACAGCAAGCGGCCCTGCCGCGCCGCCTCGTCGATCGCCCGCGCCGTCCAGCGTGCCTGACGGATGACCATGTCCGCGAGGCCCATGCCCGGCTGGGCCGCATGGCCCGCGTGGCAGGACAGCAGGATCGAGGGCGGGACGCGGCCGGTCTCGTCGGCATAAGCGATGTTCCGATGGCGCTTGAGCAGCTGCAGGGCCACCGTCGTCACACTCTTGATGATGAGCGGCGTCTGGTCGGGAACCTCGTGGACATCAGCGTCCGCGAAGGCGATGCCGGCCTGGGCATAGAGGCGCTCATTCAGCGCCTTGGCAAAACGCTCTTCGGTCGGGGTGCGAGCCGTGTACCAGTCGCCGAACGCGTAAGCGTTCATCGGGACATAGCGCCCCGGCGGGGCACCAGCCTCTTTCTTAGCGTGGGCGATCACGCCTTCCTTTTCCTTGAGCCCGGTACGACGCGCCGGTGTCACGTCGAGGTGCATGCCGTCCGCATAGTAGAGGGTGACGCAACGGGTCTGACGCACGATCTTGCTGACGGGATAGCCGGCGAGTGCCGCCTCGAGGTCGTCGAGCAGCGCCTCTGGCCCGTCATCGGGGCCGGTGATCTCGGCTACGATGTCGATGTCGTATTCGTCGTCTGTGCCACGCGTAGAGATGGTCGCATCGATGCGCATCGAGCCCTGCGGGTAGAAGCAGGCCACGCGTCCGTGCAGCGGGCTGCCAGGCCGTTCGATGTAGGTGCGGACCGCTTCATAACGGCCAACGGCCTTGGCGTGTAGGCCGGGCGGCAGCTGGATGTTGATCGCGATCTCGGCCAGCATCGCGTCGAGCGGATCAGCGAAGGGATCGTTGGTCGGCGGGCGCCAGTCCATGAACAGTTCTCTCTTCTCCGCTGTCGCGGCGCTTGCGTTCCGCCCTGCCGAATGGCACCTTGCTGTCCGGCCAGACAACACCAGGGCTTCAAAAAACGCCCTGCTCAGCCGGTCAGCAGATCAGGGCGTGTTGTCTGGCTAGACAACAATATTGGGGGTTTCATGGCTAGTGTCAAGGTGAGCGGATGCCGACCTCTGCGTTAGGGGTTTGGCTCAAGGCGCTGAGAGGCGATCTAAGCTTGCGGGAGTTGGCGCAGCGCAGCGAAGTCGATCACGCGTACATCTACCGCCTGGAAACCGGCGCGAAAGAATCGCCTTCGGGGGAGGTCGTGAACAAGCTGGTGAATGCCCTCGCGCCAGCGGAGCGGGAGCAGGCGATCTTGCGGTTCTTGGCGAGCCACCCGAACATCGATCCCGATCTCGCCGAGTTCGCCTGGTCCGACCGTAGGATTTCATTCCCCGAGTTCCACATGCTGACGACGGTGGTGAACCGGGGCGCGCGGCCGGACTACGCAACCTCCCTGGCCCGCATCAGGCGCATCATGGCGGAGGAGGATGATGGATGAACTCGCCGTCGCGATGAAGGCCCGCGAGTTTATCGGGAAATGTGGGCCCTTGGCGCTTCCGGTGTCAGTTGACGCCTATGCGGCTCAGGTCGGCGGGGTGGTGAAGCGGGAGGTCCTTCAAGAGCACGAAGACGCTTGGTCATTTCGTACGCCGACTGGCAAGTACCGCATCTGCGTCAACTGCACCCATAACGGGCGTCGCCAGCGCTTCAGCGTCTGCCACGAAGTGGCACACGAAGTTCTTGGTATTGCTGCAGACCATTCGGCGCCGAGTTGGAGCTTCTCCCGGAGGCCACCCGGGGAGATCGCCTGCGACGTGTTCGCCGCCGAGCTTCTGCTGCCCTACAAGCTGTTCAAGCCGCGTGTCGATGCCGCCGATATGGGTTTCGCCGCCATCGGTGATCTTGCTGATGAGTTCGACGCCTCATTGATGTCGACCGGCTCACGCTTTGCCACCTTCTCGCGAGAACTGTGCGCCTTCGTGCTCTCTGAGGGCGGCAGGGTTCGCTACACAGCGCGATCCGCATCCATGCGTAGCGCTAAGGCCTGGGTGCGACCCGGCATGGACTTGCCACCCGATTCCCTGAGTGCCCGCGTGCGAAGCGGCGCAATCCCCTCCGGACCAGAGCCGGCTGAGCCCGATCAATGGTTTGAGGATTGGGAGCGTGACGGATCGCTTTTCGAGGACGCCCGTCACCTAGGCGCATGGGATCAGACGTTAACGTTGCTCTGGTTCGAGGACGAAGATCTTCCGCCTCCGCGGCCTGAGCGGAAGCAGTGGGAAGAAGAGACTTACGGGCTACGCGAGCTGGACGGCGAACTCCCGTGGCCGGGCAGGTCCAAGCGCCGAAGGTGAGCCCGAAGCGTATGACAACGAAGCCGACCTTCCGAAGGTTGGCAATGAGTCACGAACCGCCATTGCGCCGACCCTCCGCCGCCCGCAGCTGCGCGCGGCCGTACTCCGCGAGCTGCTTGTAGAACTGAATATGCGCATCCAGCGCCGTCAGCGTGTCGACGGCCGCCACGGCCGATCTGGTTGCGTCGTCGAGTTCGTCGACGGCGCTGGTTTGCGCCAGCATGAGCTTGTTCTGAGCGAAGTCTTGGGCGATCTCCGGACGGCGCAGGAGGAACGCCGTGACGATCGAGGGCGCATCCAGTCGCAGGATTTCTGCGATCTCGAAGATGCGCTCCAGCAGCAGGTTCGTGGTCCCGTTCTCAAGGTCGCGGTAGCCGCGTTCCGACAGCCCCATGCGCGTCGCCATCTCCAGCGTGGAGACGTTGCGCATCTTGCGGAGCGGCTTGAGGATCAACGGCGCGAGCTCGGCGAGCCCGAAGCGATCCGGGTTCTTCGCAACCATAGAAGCAATCCCGCCACGAACGCGACTTAGCGTGGAGTAGGCGGGTCGCCGCTTGCGATCAAGCGATGTCGCGCCCAGGCCGCTCGCTCACCGGAAATGTTGCCGCGCCGCGGCAGGATGGCTGCCGCCCGATCAATTGATGATCCGGTGACGAGCGGTTCGTCGCCGTGCCACAGGTCGAGTGATTCGGGATTCCAATATAGAACCGGCAGAATTACCGCCGTTTCCGGAAGCGTGTATTCCGAGTGAGTAGTTGTCGACGATTTTGCGAGATTTCTGGCAGTCTTTCTGCTCCCATTCTATTTCCAGAGCATGGTTCCTGAGTGGGGATTTCAGGTTGGGGTTGGGTGTTCGCATCGCCGGAGCTGCAAGCGGTCTCTTGATCGGCCTGCAGGCCGCCACGCAGTTCGTGGGCTGGAGCTTCGCCTGGCATCCGGTCCTGGGACCGGGATTACGCGCTTCGCCAGATCTCGTGCTCTATCCGCCCTGGCGGGTCCTCCTCTGGCAGCGGGAACATCGGAGCGAGGCGCCGAGGGTCTTCAGCGCCTCGACCGCGCTTCTTCTGCTCGGCGTCGCGGGTGGTTTGGGCCTGGGCGTGGTCGCCGACGGCGCGGGTCGGAGCCCGCGGCGGAGGCGGGGATGGGGCGCGCCGGCGGACGCCCGACGGGCCGGGTTGGCGGCCGATGCCGGCTGCGTGCTGGGCGCGTTCCATGGCCGGACGCTGATCACCGCCGATCTCCGACCTACGCTGGTCACAGGCGGCACGCGCAGCGGCAAGGGCAGGGGCCATGTCGTCCCTAGCCTGCTCAGCTGGCCGGAGAGCGCCATGGTCCACGACCCGAAGGGCGAGCTCTGGCAGGTCACCGCGGGCTGGCGCGGCCGGTTCTCCCACGCCTTCCGCTTCAACCCCCGATCTCCCGCATCCGCCCGATGGAACCCCCTGGCGGAGATCCAGCCGGGACCGGGCGAGCTCGCCCAGGTGCAGCGCCTGGTCGCGATCCTGTCCGACCCGGGCGGCGTCCGCGACGAAGAGGCGATCTGGGACAAGTCGGCGTCGGAGATCCTGGAGGCGGTGATCCTCCACGTCCTCTACGCCGCGCCCGATCCCGACAAGACCCTGCTCAAGGTGCGCGAGCTGCTGGCGGACCTGGACGAGGCGGCGGAGGTGATGCTGCGCACCCTGCACCGGCACGGCGCTGACGGCGAGGGCGAGACCCATCCCTTTATCCGGACGGCCGTGAAGGGGTACGCGGCCATGCACGACCGCTTCCGCACGAGCGTGCAGGGGACTGCAAGGTCGTACCTGAAGTGGTTGGCAGGCGAGGACATTGAGCGCGCGCTCTCGACGTCGGACTTCGCGGTGGGCGACCTCATGTGCGCGGAGGCGCCGGTCAGCCTCTATGTGCAGGTGGCGCCGGCCGATGCGGCCGCGCTGCGTCCGCTCGTGCGACTCCTCTTCTACGCCGCCGCGCAGGCGCTCACCGCCCATGAGACGAGCGACGCCCACGGCCGGCCGAAGCGCCACAGGCTGCTCATGGCCATGGACGAGTTCCCGCTGCTGGGCCGGGTGGAGTTCTTCGAGAAGAGCCTGCGGCTGATGAGCGGCTACGGGCTGAAGACCATGTTCGTGGCGCAGAGCTTGAACGACATCGTCGAGACCTACGGACCCAACAACACCATCCTCGACAACTGCCACGTCTACACCGCCTTCGCCGCCCTGGACCCGCTGACCCAGGACAAGGTCTCCAAGCTCACCGGCACGGTGGCCGAGCTTCGGACCAGCCGCAGCGGACCGGCCGGCCTCGGCGCCGGCCGCAGTTCGGTGTCACGTTCGGAGGTGGAGCGTCCGCTCCTGGAGCCCGGCGAGATCCGGGCCCTGCCGGACGACGAGCAACTGGTCTTCGTGGCCGGCCAGCGCCCCTTCCGCACCCGCAAGGTGCAGTACGACCGGCGCGAGCCGTTCCGAAGCCGGGCGCGCCTCCTGGCCCCACCCGCGGCGCCCCTGGATGCGCCGCCGCGGCGTCCGCACCCCTGGACGGGCCGCAAGGCGCTCGGCGAGGACCGCAACGCCAGCCTGCCGCTCTTCAAGGAGGCGGCCGCGGCCATCGACGACAAGAAGGCCGCCGCCCGGGCGGCCGGCATCTACCATCGCGTCGCCGAGGAGATGGCGGCCCAGGAGGCGGCGCTGGATCATCTGCAGGAGCGAGGACGTGGCAAGTCGTGACGCGCGGCCGACCCCCCGGGTCCAGGTCTATTTCGAGAACCCGAAGATCGAGCTGGCGCTGCGCCGCGAGGCCCGCGCGGGCAAGCTCACGCTCAGCCGCGCCGCTGAGACGGCCATCGCGCGCGGTCTCCACCGCCGGCCGACGGCGGATCCCGAGGACCGGCTGCTGGCGATGGAGACCGCGCTCCGCGACCACATGCGCAGCGCCGCGCGCGACATGGCCATCGTCCAGGAGATCCTGGTGGAGTTCGCCCGCGCCTTCTTCGCGCGGCTGCCTGACACCGAGGCGGACGACGACCCCGTCCTGCGCGCCGCCGTCGAGGCGCGGATCGAGCGCCTGCTCGATGCGGCGGCCGCCAACATCGTCTCGCGCGGACCGCGGCGGGGGGACGAGGCCGAGCGCGCGGCACCCGAGCCGCGATCCTTCAACGGAATGGGCGGATGACCCCGGAGGCCGAGTCGGCGCTTCGCCGCCGGGCCGCCCTGGACCATGCGCTGGGCTGCGACATCCTGGGCGCCCTGGCCGCGCCCGAGGTGGTCGAGGTGCTGGCCAATCCCGACGGCCGCATCGTGCTCGACCGCCTGGGCGCGGGACGCAGCGACACCGGCTGGCGGATGGCCGCCGCCGGCCGCGAGCGGGTCATCCGCCTGGTCGCCGACTATGTGGGCGAACCGGTCACCCGCGAGGACCCGCGGCTCTCCGGCGTCCTGCCCACGGGCGAGCGGTTCCAGGCCTTCATGCCGCCGGTCTGCGCCCAGCCGGCGTTCAGCATCCGCAAGCGCCCGGCGGTGGTCTGGACGCTCGCCGACTATGTCGCCCAGGGGGTCCTCTCGCCCGACCAGGCCGACACCCTGCGCGATGCCGTCCGCCAGCGCCGCAACCTGCTGATCTCGGGCGGGGCGGGATCGGGGAAGACGACCCTGGCCAACGCCCTCCTGGCCGAGCCGGCCTTCGCGGGAGATCGGGTCTTCCTGATCGAGGACACGCCCGAGCTGCAATGCTCGGCCTGGGACCTGGTGGCGGTCCTGACGCGCCGCCATCCCAAGCCCATCGGCGTGGCGGACCTGGTGCGCGACGCGCTGCGGATGCGGCCGGACCGCATCGTGGTGGGGGAGATGCGCGACGGCGCCACCGCGCTCGAGACCCTGAAGGCCTGGAACACGGGCCATCCGGGCGGCCTCTCCACCCTGCACGCCAATTCGGCGTCCGACGTGCGGGCGCGCCTCGAAGATCTCCTGGCCGAGGTCCTGCCCCGCATCCCGGGCCGCTTCCTGGACCAGGCGGTCGATGTGGTCGCCCATATCCGGCGCACCGAGGCCGGCCGGCGGGTCGAGATCCGCGAGGGGCCGGCGGTCGGACGCGGAGGGCGGATCGCGACGGCGCCCGGTGAGGATTGAAGGGGATGGCGCGCCCACCAACCGCGGCCGGTCCCAGCCCGGTTGAAAGATGCGTCTGCGGGGATATACATATGGGATATCCCGAGGCCGAGATGACCCGCACCACGCTCTTCCAGTCGAACCGTTCGCAAGCTGTCCGCCTCCCGAAGGAGGTCGCCTTCCCCGAGGGGGTGCGGGCGGTCAGGATCCTGCGCGAGGGCAAGCGGCGGGTGATCGTACCGGCCGACGCCGTCTGGGACGATTTCTTCGACGCGCCCGGCGTGGACCTGGGCGAGCGCCATCAACCCGAGGCGCAGGCGCGCGACCCGTTCTGATGCTGCGGTATCTCCTGGACACCAACGTCTGCATCCGGGTCCTGCGGGACCGTCCGCCGGAGGCGCGGGAACGGTTCAATCTGGAGGCCGACAGCCTCTGTATCTCGGCCGTGGTTCTGACAGAGCTGCTGCATGGCGCGGCGAAATCGAACCGGCCAGAGCACCACAGGGCCGAGGTCGAGCGCTTTGCGGCGCGCCTTGAGGTGCTGCCTTTCGACGACATCGCCGCCGACCACGCGGCGGACATCCGCGCGACCCTCGAGCGCAAGGGTCAGCCCATCGGCGGCTACGATCTGCTGATCGCCGGCCATGCCAGGAGCCGTGGACTCACCGTCGTGACCGGGAACCTGGTCGAGTTCGGCCGGGTCGACGGGCTCCGGTGCGAGGACTGGCTCGCGCGAGCCTGACGCCAACCTTCGACTCCGCCCGGACGTCGTTTGGGCGCGCGGCGAGGCCATAGCGCGTCGCATCCGACGCGACGGGTCCGGCGCGCCTGCGCCGCAGCGTCGGGATGGCCGCGCTGGGCGACGATCCGGGCCGCCACCCGTCCGGCCTCATCCAGGATCCCGGCCGGCGAGCGAAGCCGGAAGAACCCGGCTTCGCGGCGACGGCGCTAAGGCGCCGCTGATCAAACAGCGGGCTCGGGGGGCGCCTGTCCAATGCCGTCTGGGCGAACGGCGCGAAGACGACGGGCGGGCGCGGCAGGCGCAGGCGAGGTCCCGCCCTCGCACAGTCACAAGTTGTCGAAGACGCGCCGGCGACGTGCCTGCAACGCGCGCACAAGTCGCGGAAAACCCATGTGAAAATATCCACAGAAGCGTGTTGACAAGTCCAAACTCGGCGCGCTTGCATTACAACCATAGCGCGATATCGCGCTGAGGATTGCAGAGATGCGCAAGCTGATTTCACGCGGCCTTCCGGCTGCGACGGCGATCTGCGGCCTGGTCGCCGCCACCCCGGCCCTGGCCGGCGGCGCGGGCATGCCCTGGGAAGGGCCGCTGCAGCAGATCGTGGAGTCCGTAACCGGACCGGTCGTCCAGGCCGCCGCGGTGATCGCCGTGGTGATCTTCGGCGCCGGCATCGCCATGAGCGAGAGCGGCTCCGGCATGCGGCGGGGCCTGGGCATCCTGTTCGGGCTCTCCATCGCCTTCGCCGCCTCGACCTTCTTCCTGGACTTCTTCGGCTTCGCCGGGGGGATGGAGGTGGGCTGATGGGCGATTCCCCGCATCGCGAAGGCTGGGACCTGCCCGTGGCCCAGGGTCTCGCCGAACCCGTCCTGCTCGCCGGCATGCCGCGCGAATACGCGATCCTCATGGGCACGGTGGCGCTCGTGCTGGGCCTGGCGCTCCGGATCTGGTGGCTCGGCCTGCTCTGGTGGGCGATCGCCCACGCCATCGGCCTCTACGCCGCGCGCGCCGACAAGCGCTTCTTCGCGGTGCTGCGCCGCCACCTGGCTCGCCCCGGCCACCTGGATGCGTGAGGCGACCGATGCGCTTCCTCGACGAGTTCCGCCGCCGCCCCGCCACCCTCGCCGACCACCTGCCCTGGGCGGTGCGGGTCGCCCCCGGCGTCGTCCTCAACAAGGACGGCTCGTTCCTCGCCGGCCTGCGCTTCCGCGGCCCCGACCTGGAATCGTCCACCGAGGACGAGTTGATGGCCGTCCGCGCCCGGCTCAACAACGCCCTGCGCCGGCTGGGGACGGGGTGGTGCGTCCACGTCGACGCCCGTCGCCGCCCGGCCTCGGTCTATCCGGACAGCGACATCGACGTCCCCGTCGCCTGGCTGGTGGACGCCGAGCGGCGGGCGGCCTTCGAGGGGGCCGAGCCGGCCTTCGAGACCGACTACCGCCTCAGCCTGACGTGGATGCCGCCGGCCGACGAGACCCGCCGGATCGAGCGGGTGATGTTCGACGGGCTGGCGCGCAGCGGTCGCGACTGGCGGGGCGCGCTGGCGCTCTTCCAGCGCGAGGCGGACGCCGTCTTCGACCTGCTGGCCGACACCCTGCCAGAGGCGCGCCGCCTGGGCGACGGCGAGCTCGTCACCTGGCTGCACGGCTGCGTCTCGCCCGCGGCCCATCCGGTGGACCCCGATCATCTCGCGCCGTTCCTGGACGCTGGACTCGCCGACGCGGCCCTGACCGGCGGGTTGGCCCCACGTCTCGGCGGGCACTGGCTGAAGGTCGTGTCGGTCCGCGCGCTCCCGGCCGCCACCCGGCCGGGCCTCCTCGACGCCCTCTCGTCGCTGCCCTTCGCCTACCGCTGGAGTGCCCGCTGGATCGGTCTCGACAAGGCCGACGCCGAGCGCGAGGTGCTGCGACTGCGCAAGCGCTGGTTCGCCAAGCGCAAGGGTGTCGGCGTCCTGCTGCGCGAGGCGATCACCAAGGAGGAGGTCCCGCTCCTCGACACTGACGCCGCGGGCAAGACCGAGGAATGCGACACGGCGCTCGCGGCGCTCGGCGCTGACGCCTGCGCCTTCGGCTATCTCACCCTCGCCGTCGTGATCCTCGACCCCGACCCCGAGGCCGCCGCCGGCAAGGCCCGGGCCGTCGAGGTCGCGCTCAACGCCCAGGGCCTGGTCGGACGGGCCGAGGACCTCAACGCCGTCGAGGCCTGGCTTGGGACCCTGCCCGGCGAGGCCTATGCCGACGTCCGCCGCCCGCTCGTGAGCACCCTCAACCTCGCCGACCTGATGCCGGTCTCGGCGGTCTGGGCGGGGCCGGAGCGCGACGGCGCCCTGGACGGGCCGCCGCTCGCCGTGGCGCGCACCACGGGCTCGACCCCGTTCCGCCTGGCGCTGCACGTCGGCGACGTGGGCCACGCCATGGTCGTGGGGCCGACCGGATCGGGCAAGAGCGCCTTGCTGGCCTTCCTGGCCCTGCAGTGGTTCCGCTATCCGGGCGCGCGCGTGGTCTTCCTGGACAAGGGCCGCAGCGTGCGGGCTGCGACACTCGCCGCCGGCGGCGCCTGGCGCGCTCTGGAGCCGGGCGCGGCCTTCGCCCTGCAGCCGCTGGCGCGGGTGGACGCGCCCGCCGACCGCGCCTGGGCCGCCGACTGGATCGAGGACGCCGTCCGCGCCGCCGGCGTCGAGGTGGGCCCGCGCCTGCGCGAGGAGGTCTGGTCGGCGCTGGGCGCCCTGGCCGACGCCCCCGTCGCCCAGCGCTCGCTCACCGTGTTCTGCGCCCTGGTGCAGGACCCGGCCGTCGCCGCCGCGCTCGAGCCGCTGACCCTGAAGGGGCCCTTCGGGAGCCTGCTCGACGGGACGCACGCCGACTTCGCGCCGACGCGGTTCGACACCTTCGAGCTCGAGACCCTGATGGCCACGCGCAGCGCCCTGGCCCCGGTCCTGGGCGCGCTGTTCCGCGAACTCGAGCGCGGCTTCGACGGCCGGCCCACCCTGCTGGTGCTCGACGAGGCCTGGCTCTTCCTCGACGACAGCCGCTTCGCGGCGAAGGTCCGCGAATGGCTGAAGACGCTGCGCAAGAAGCGCGTCGCCGTGGTCTTCGCCACCCAGTCGCTCGACGACGTCGCGGCCTCCTCGATCGCCGCCAGCCTGATCGAATCCTGCCCGACCCAGATCTTCCTACCCAATCCCCGCGCGCTGGAGCCGGCCTCGGCCGACCTCTATCGCGCCTTCGGCCTCAACCGCCGCCAGCTGGAGCTCATCGCCTTCGCGACGCCGAAGCGCGCCTATTACTGGCGCCAGCCGGAGGGCCGCCGCCTCTTCGATCTCAAGCTCTCCGGCGTGGCCCTGGCGCTCTGCGGCGCCGCCGCGCCCGAGGACCAGGCCCTGATCGACCAGGTCCTCGCCCGCTCCGGCCCGGACGGCTTCGCCCGCGCCTTCCTCGCAGCCAAGGGATTCGCCCATGTGGATGCCGTCTTCGACGCCGCCCAACCCGCCGCGCTCGCGGCGGAATAGGCTTCTCGGCGCGCTGGCGCCGCTCCTGTTCCTCGCCGCCTGCTCGGACCCGAAGCCGGCGCAGGCCCAGATGGTGGTCTTCGACCCGAAGAACCACCTGGAGAACGCCCTGCAGGCGGCCCGCCAGCTCGAGAGCCTCGCCAACGAAGCCCGCGCCCTCGCCAACCAAGCCCGCGCGCTCGCCGCCTCGCCCTACAGCCACCTCGGCGAGACCACCCAGACCCTCCGGGACATCGGCGAGCTCGCCCGTTCGGTGAAGGGCGTGGCCTCGGATCTGCAGGGTCTGCAGCAGGACTTCGAGCGGCTCTACCCGACCGCCGTGGAGGGGCTCGATCCGCGCAAGGCCCTGGAACAGGGCCGCGCCCGCAACACCCAGGCGCGCGAGACCGCCCTGGACCTGGCGCGGACCGCCGCCGAGCTGGAGCGTCTAAGCCGCGGGCGCACCGGACGTCTGGAGGGGGCGCTCAACGCCAGCCGAGGGGCCGAGGGCCAGACCGCGGCCATACAGTCCTCCACCCAGGTGCTGGCCGTGCTGGCCGAGGACCTGGGCTCGATGCGCACGCTGCTGATGGCGCAGTCGCGGCTGCTGGCGGCGGAAAGCGCCCGGCGCGCGGCGGAACGCGCGGCGAGCGCCGAGGCGCGACGGCAGTTCTGGGGGCGCGAGAGCCGCACGATCCCCAATCCGGATTTCAATCCATTCCCGCACGCGCGGAACTAGGCCGAGGCGTCGACTATGGCTGCCAGTCCCCAAACCGCGAATGACCTGATGACGGTGTTTTCTAACACCGTGTCGGCTGGCTTCGATGCGCTCAGCGGTGCGGTCAACGGTGTCTTCGGGCTGATGATCGCCCTCGTGGTGGCGCTCACCGGAATCCAATGGGCGCTGTCGTCGAACCGCGAGGTTCTCGCATCGGGCTTCGCGAAGGTCCTGCTGATCGGCGCGTTCGCCTACCTCATCAACGACTGGCAGGCCCTTTCTCAAACGATCCAGGTTGGCTTCATCGACCTCGGCCTCACCGCCGGCGGCGGCGGCCTCTCCCGGGCCGACTTCCTGAACCCCGGCGCGATCCTCCAGCAGGGGTGGGAGATCGTGAAGGCGCTGGGCGAGACGCCCGCCCCGGTCGACAATCCCATCGACGTGCTCGGCAACCTCACCGACGCGCTGATCCTCGGCCTCGCCATGATCGGCATCATGCTGGCCTTCGCGGTGCTGGCGCTGCAGATCATCGTCACCCTGCTGGAGTTCAAGATCGTCACCCTGGGCGGCTTCGTGCTGCTGCCGTTCGGGATCTGGTCGAAGTCCGCCTTCCTGGCCGAGCGGCCGCTGGGCTTCGTGGTCTCCTCCGGCCTCAAGGTCCTGGCCCTCGCCATCGTGGTCTCGGGCGCGCGCTCGGTGTTCGACGAGCTGCAGCCCTCCGCCGCCCCCGACCTCTACGAGGCCCTGGCGATCCTGGCCGCCTCGCTGCTGCTGGCGATGCTCGCCCTGTTCATCCCAAACCTTGCGTCCGCCCTGGTGACCGGCGGCCCGGCGCTCGGCGCCGGCTCGGCCGCCGCGGGCGCGCTGGCGGTGGGCGGGGTCGCGGCGGTCGGCGCGGCCGTGGCCGCGCCCTTGCTGACGCCAGTGCGCGCCGCCGCCGGGGCCGCGCAGGGCCGATCCGTCTCGCGGCCGGGCGCCGCGCCGCCGCGGCCCAACAACGACAACCCCCCCCGCGCGCCCGGGAGCGGCATGGCCGGTCCCGCAGCGCCCGGCAGCGGCGGACCGGGGCCCCAGGGCGCGGCCCGGCCGGCGGGCCCGGCGCCCGCCGCACCCGCGGCGCCACCTGGCGCGGACGCGCCGGCGCCCTCGGCGGACACGGAGCGGCTCGCCCGCGAGACCGAGGCCGCGCGGCGGGACTTTCACCGCGCCGCAGGCGCCGACCCCGCTTCGTCCCGGTCCATGGACCGGTCCCGCCGCAACTCGGCCCTGCAGGCCTTCTTCGTCGCCAACGCCGGCCGCAGCCTGCTGCCCGGGCATGAGGCGAGCGGCGCGCTCACCCCACCCCTGAAGGATGAGGAGGCTTGAGGCCATGCACCCCTTCTTCCGACCCAAGCGCGCCCTGGCCTCCGCCCCGGCCTCGACCCCCTACCAGCGGGCCGGCCAGGTCTGGGACGAGCGCATGGGGCTCACCCTGACGCATGCCCGAAACTGGCGGCGCATGGCCTTCGCCAACCTCGTCCTCGCCGCCGGCCTGGGCGGCGGCTGGTTCGCGGAGAGCCGCCAGGCGCAGGTGAAGCCCTTCGTCGTGGAGGTGAGCGACTGGGGCGAGACCCAGCGCATCACGGCCCTGGGGGGGCGCTACGAGCCGAGCGAAGCCCAGGTGGGCCACGCGCTCGCCGGCTGGATCCGCGCGGTGCGCGGCAAGCCCACGGACCCGGTGGTGATCCGCCAGAATTGGATCTCCGCCTACGACCTCACCACGCCCAAGGCCGCGGCCTTCCTCAACGCCTGGGCCCAGGCTCACGACCCGTTCGCCGAGGCCGGCCGCGAGGCCGTCAGCGTCGAGGTGCTGAACGTCGTGCGCCGCAGCCCCCGGACCTACGACCTGCAGTGGCGCGAGACCCGGTTCGTCAATGGCCAGCGGGCCGGCCAGGGCCGCTGGCGCGCCCTGATCACGATCAAGCTGCAGCCGCCCCGCACCGAGGCCGAGCTGATGAAGAACCCGCTCGGCATCCGCATCGAGGACGTGTCATGGACCCCCGACGCCGCCTGATCCGCACGCTGCTTCCGCTGGCCCTCGCCCTCATGGGCGCCGGCGGCTGCGGCCATCTTCCGCCGAGCCTGAGCCTGGATCGGCGGGCCCCCGAGACGCCCGCGGCCACGGCGACACAGCCGGCCGTCCTTGCGGAGGCTCCGGAGCTCGCGGAGGACCCACGCGGAGAGACGCCCACCACCCGGCGAACCTTCGCGGTCATGGCGCCGATCCCCAATCCCCCAGATCTCGGGAACCAGGCGAGGCCTGGGGTACGACCGGACCAGTCCGTATCGCCGCCGGACGCCGGTCCCGAGGCGATCGCCGCCGCCAACCGCCGCGCCCGGACGCACTCGCAGGCCGACGGCTTCCTGGGCGGGGTGCAGGTGTTCGCCTACGACCCGTCCCGCATCTACGAGGTCTGGACCGCACCGCTGCGGGTGACGGTGCTGACCCTGCCGTCTGGCGAGGGCGTCACCGCCGTCGCGGCCGGCGACACGGTGCGCTGGCAGATTGGCGAAACCCAGTCCGGCGACGGCGCGGACCGCCGGGCGCATGTTCTGGTCAAGCCGCTGGAGACGGGACTCGAGACCAACCTGGTGCTCACCACCAGCCGCGGCGTCTATCTCGTCCAGCTGCGTAGCGGCGGGCCGCAGGCCTTCAACGCCGCCGTGGCCTGGGACGTCTCGGCCGCCCTGCCGCGTCCCCTGCCGGGGCCGGAGGCGGCCGGGCTCTCGCCCGCCCAGCCCGTCGCCGCGTCGGAGGGGCCGCTCGACGCCCGCTATGCTGTGTCGCCACGGGGACGGCGGTCGCCGCCCTGGACGCCCACGGCGGTGATGACCGACGGCGTGCGCACGTATCTCGCGCTGCCTCCCGGCGCCGCCGCCCGCGAGAGCCCGGCGCTGTTCGCGGTGGACCCGGCCGGCCACGCCCAGATGGTCAACTACCGCCAGCGGAACGGCCTGCTTGTGGTGGATCGGGTGCTCGAGCGGGCGGAGCTGCGGCTCGGCGGGCGCAAGGGCCAGGTGGTGCGGATCCGCCGGCAAGGGGAGGGCGCGCCGTGACCCGTCTCGACGCCCCGGACGCTGGGTCCCAGCCCAAGACGACGCTGCCGCCGCTCGACACCCGGGCGCCGCGGCCGCGGGTGGCGCGACTGCGCCGCAGCGTGGTGACCGCCGCGGTGCTGGCGGCGGCGGCGCTGGTGGCCGGTGCGTTGGCCTGGGCCTTCGTGGCGCAGCCGGAGCTGCGGGCCCGCGCCTTCGCGGCCCGCGCCGGCGAAGCTCCGTCGGCCGCCGTGGGCCCGGTGCGCCCGAGCGAGATCGTCACGGACGGCCCCGCCCACTACGGCGAGCTCGACCGCCTGCCGCCGCCGCGGCGGCTCGGCGCGACGCCGGCCGAGGCCGACGCGCCCGAGCCCGCGCCGAGAATCCCTCCCCCGACCGCCCGTCCTTCCGGAGCGGCTCCCGATCCTCGCCGCCAGCTCCGCGACCAGGCCCGCGCCTCGGAGCTCTTCTTTGCGGCGGTGCGAAGCGCGTCGGCCCCGCCCGCAGCCCGAGACGCCAGCGGCCCGGCGGACCGGGACGCCTACAATTCCCACGCGCTCACTGCGCCGCTCAGCCCCTTCGAGGTGAAGGCGGGCGCGGTGATCCCCGCGGTGCTGCTCACCGCCATCGACACCGCCCGGACCGGCCCTGTCGTGGCGAGCGTCAGCGAGAACGTCTTCGACACCGTCGCCGGCCGCCATCTGCTGATCCCGCAAGGCGCGCGGCTGATCGGCCGCCACGAGGGCGAGAGCCGCTACGGCGACGATCGCGTGTTCATCGCCTGGAGCCGGCTGATCCTGCCCAACGGCAAGAGCCTGCGCCTGGAGGCGCCGCCCGGCGTGGACGCGCAAGGGGCGGTCGGCGTGCCAGGCAAGGTCGACCGCCGGCTCGGCGACCTGGCGATCGCCACAGTTTTCGCGGGCGCCATCACCACCCTGGGCCAGGCCGCGCGTGATCGCGACGACCGCGCCGGCAGTTTCTGGGGCGACGCCGGCGACGCCGCCGCCCTGGAGGCGGCGCGCGTGGGCGGCCGGCTCATCGACCGCGAACTGACCGTCCGGCCCTCGATACGACTGCGGCCGGGCGAGCGCGTCCGGGTGCTGGTGACCCACGACCTCCTTCTGGAGCCCTACGGACCATGAGCCGCTTCGTCCTTCACCTCGTCCTGGGCCTGGCGGGCCTGGCGAGCCTCGCCGCCGTGGGCCGCGCCGAGCCGCCGCGACTCCTGGTCAACGAGACGTCCAGCCTGCCGAGAGGGATCTATCTGCGCGCCTCCGACCCGCCCGCCCCCGGCCGCATCGTGGCGCTCCCTGCGCCCGCCGCGTCGCAGGCCTACCTCGCCCGCCTCGGTGCGACCCCGCGGGCGCGGCTGCTGAAGCGGGTTGCGGCCACGGGCGGAACGGCCGTCTGCGTCTCGGACCGGCGGCTGACCTGGCCGCAGGGCGCCGTCCGGATCCTGCTCCGCGACCGGCAGGGCCGCCCGCTGCCGCGCTGGCGCGGGTGCCGCAGGCTCGCGCCCGGTGAACTGCTCCTGCTGGGCGACACGCCCGCCAGCTTCGACAGCCGCTACTTCGGGCCGGTGCCCGACACCGAGATCGATGCGGTCTACGCGGAGGTGCTGACATGGTGATACGCGGAATCCTGGCCGGGGCGCTCCTGGCCGCCACCGCAAGCCCGGCCGGGGCCCAGGCCGACTGGAGCGCGGCCGGCGGGGGCCTCTTTCCCGCCCTGCCGGCGCCGGCCGAGCGCCCGCGCGATCTCGGGTCTGCAGCGGCCGTTCGCCTTACGCCGCCGGTCCAGCCGTTCGACGCTGCGGTTGCCGCGGCCGCCAGTCGGCACGGCCTCGACCCCAAGTTGCTGCACGCGCTCGTGGTCGCCGAGAGCGCCTACCGCCCGACCGCCGTCTCGCCGGCGGGCGCGGTCGGCCTCACGCAGCTCATGCCGGCGACGGCCCGCGAACTCGGCGTGCGCGACCGTCGCGACCCGCACGACAGCCTGGCCGGCGGCGCCGACTACCTCGCCCGCCAGCTGCTGCGCTTCGCCGACCTGCGCCTGGCCCTAGCGGCGTACAACGCCGGACCGGAGCGGGTCGCCCGTCTCGGGCGGGTTCCGAGGATCCCCGAGACCGAGGCCTATGTCGCCACCGTGGTCGAGTGCTACCTGGCGGTCTCGGCCAGGCGGTCTATCCGCTCGGCCAGCGACTGCCGGAGGGCGCCATGACCACTTCGACCGCGCGCCCGGATCCTCCCGGCGACGAAAGCGACCAGGACCTGCTGACGCGGACAGAGGCGTCGGCCTATCTCGTCCGGTTCAACGTTCGACTCAAGCCGGCGACGCTCGCGAGGATTTGGTCGGTGGGGGGCGATGGCCCCCCCTGCGAGCACATTCGTGGAAAGCCCTGGTACCCTCGCGGCGCACTGCGCGAATGGGCGCGGGCGCAACGCACAGGCCTGCGCCGGAACCGGCGCGAGCAGAAGCTCGATCCACGCGTCTGGAGCTGAAGCGTTGGCCAACTGGCGCACCTTCCTCGACGCGGAAACCTCGGGCGGCCGTTTCCTTCCCTGGCGGGAAGTGGCGGTGTCCACGGGGCTCAGCCGAACGACGGCGTGGCGCCTCCAGAAGCGCGGTGACTTCCCGTCTCCATATGCCATCTCCCCCGGCCGCGTCGGCTATCGCGAGGCTGAAATCGAGGCGTGGCGCGTCTCGCGGGGCCACAGCGTCGGGCGGGCGAGCGCGAGAGGCTCGGCGACCCCTGGCGGCCCGGATAGGTGCGCGACCTCACGTGACCGCTTAGCGTCGCAAGGGCCCCGGTTGGACGAGCCGATGGCCGAAGGCGCCGACAACTGCGAGGCGAAGGCGCCGCAGGTGGTCGCCAGCGTGGAGCGGGTTCGCGCCGCGACCCGGCGGGGAGCGGCCGCGCGACGCCGTTGCCAGCACGCGAAGGCGATCGCTCAGCAGATGTTGTTCGACTTCTGACGCCTGCGAACGACGGGACGGTCGCACCGTCGATGCATCATCGGGGGGCAAGTCTGGGCGGGCGAGCCGCGCCCTTCGAGTCTTCCGGACCAGAGCCTTTTTTGGTGCCCCCCCGCGGCGGCACGCCCGTCGCCCAGGGATTCGGGCGGCGCCGCGAGAGCCGAGGCGCCACAGCGGCGGACCAGGCTCAAGGTTTCCATCCTAGCGCAGCCAGATGTGGACAGCCCACAATATGCCGCCACGAGGGAGTCGCCCGACTGATCCGAGATCCGCGGATGTCCGTGGAGCCGCGCGGCGGTCGGGGCCGGGTCTTCCTCGACGTGGATCCGTGGCAACCCCGACCGACGGGCCGGATATCTGGGTCGTCCACTCCGTGGTGCGCCACGCACTGGCCGGCGCCTCCGCGGGCTCCGGTCGCGCTCGGCGCGGTAGCGGGCCGAAGCGCCGCGGGTTGAGATCGGCAGCGAATGACCTGTGCATCCACTACCCGCGATCAGGCGAGTCCTCGCGCAGGGTCGTCGCCCCGGCGCGCCAGCCCAATCCCAGCGACCTCTGGATCGCCACCCAGCTGGTGGTCATCGCCGCAACCGCGCGGCTGAGGTTCGCTCTGGCCTGGGCACGCTGGCGGAGTGCCAGGTTGAGGTCGCTCCGCCCGATCGCGCCTGCGGTGAAGCGCTGTTGGTTGAGCTCGGCCGCCGTGTCCGCCTGGCGGCTGATCTGCGTGAGCGCCGCGACGTTGATGCGATGCTGGCCAAACCTTTGGAGCGACTGTTCGGCGTCCTGAAGCGCGCGGAGCACGACATCGCGGTACCGCGCGTCCGCCTCGCCACGCGCGGCCTGGGCCTGGTCGATCGCGGCTGCGGTCCGCCCGAAGTCCAAGAGACTCCATTGCAGGCGCGGCAGCGCGATCGTCGAGAGGTTCGCCACGTCGAAGACGTCTTCGGGGTCGGTTCCCCCGAGTCCCAGGATGCCCATGAAGGACAACCGCGGAAAGCGTGCAGCCTCCGCCACGCCAACCCGCGCGTTCGCGGCGGCGAGCCGGCGCTCGGCGGCGCGGATATCCGGTCGACGTGCGATCAGCTCGGCCGGGTCGCTTACGGCGATGGAGGCAGGCGGCAGGGGAATAGGCGCCGGCGCCGCCAGCAGATCGTCCAAGCCGCCCGGCGCACTCCCGATGAGGACCGAGAGCGGTCCTTGAAGACCGCAATGTCGGCCTCCGCTTCGGCGATCTGCGACCTCAAGAGCTCGAGCTCGGCATTCGCGGCGCCGACCGGAAAGAGGGGCAGGGCGCCGGCCGAATAGCGCTGATACGTCAGCTCCAGGGTCTGCTGCTGCAGATCCTGCTCCCGACGCGCGAGCTCGAGCCGGAGCTGCGCCTCGCGGAGGCTGATGTATGCGCGCGCGACTTCCGCGGTGAGCTGCCTTTCGCGTCGTCAACGGTCGCGACCAGGGCCGCGGCCTCGGCGTTGGCGCTTTCGATGCGCCGAGATTGCCCCTGCGGACCTTACGCACCATTCGCTTTGGGCTGGCCTCACGCCCGCAGAAAAGAAGGTGATGAAGCGGCTGCTCGAGCGGGTGAGCGGCAACGTGCGTTCTCCGACCTGAGCGCCCCGGGTCCACCTGCCTTCCGCTGTTCATCGCGGGCCGTACGCTCGAGCGAACGCCGGCGAACGACGACGGCCCTCAACGCAGCACCTTGCATCTGCGAGCGGCTTGCAGGCCGCGTAGAAAGCCTCGCCTGGCAAGCGCAGCGTCCAACGCGAGTTCCGCTTCCCGCTTGGCGGCGGCCGCGCCCGTCAGTTCCCGCACGACACTTCGGAACGGCACCACGGAATTAACGAGGGACCGTCCCCCGGCTTCAACGATACGTGTTGCCCGGTTGTCCTTCGGCAGCGGCGGCGCATCGAAATCCGGTCCCAAGGCGACGTCGAGCTCGCGAACGGACGCGGCCAGCGCGCGGCAGCTTCCAAGGCCTCGAGTGCTGTAAGGCGCTGCGGCAGCGTGAGAGATGACCTCCGGAATCCTAGGCGAAACGACGCCGAGGTCGCGAGCCGGCTGGGTCACCACCGCTCTCGCGCCGTCGAGGCGCACCGCGCTGGAGGCCTCGTCCTTGGGCTGCGCCAAGGTCCCCGAAGGCCACGTCACAGCTAGAGCAACGATCACCGCCACGCTGGAAAATTTGTAAGCCATGATACAAAAAGTGTCATTGCTCCCCGAAAGTTCCGAGGCCGCCGTCACCCTGCCTTGCACTGGCCGCTTGTCGCCATTTTGCGGTCGGCGGCATCCGCCGCCTCATCGTTACTGGCCAGGTTCCATGGGCGCGGTCGACTCTGTGCGCCTCAGGGCCAGGCCATCTCTGGCCGCTCCGCCGACGCGATGGGCGCGCTCGAAACTCATCTCTCGCCTTCGCGCCCTCAGGCCGGACCAACTCGGGTCCCTTCGGCCTTTGCGAACCCAAGGTTCCTAAGGGCCGGCGCAAATGGTCCGCCACCCCTCGTCGCTGGGGGGCCGGACGAAGGGGCGGGCGCCGCCGAGCGCCTCTGCTGAAGATGCGCATTCGTGCCTTGGCTTACCCAAGGACATGCGCGACACATTCGTGATATAGCACGACACATATGAGCGAGGGTGAAGATGCACGAGGTCGTTGGCTTGGAGCGCATCGGCCACGTGGCCATCGTGACACTCAACCGCCCTGAGGCGCGCAACGCCCTCAACCCCGAGATGATCGTGCGCCTCGCCGCCGCATGGCGGACGGTGCGCGACGATCCGGACATCCGCGCCGCCGTCGTGACGGGCGTCGGGGACAAGGCGTTCTGTTCCGGGGCGGACCTCGGCCGTCTGATCCCGCTGATCAGCCGCAGCCGCGAGCCTGAGGACGACTGGGATCGTCAGGTCGTCGAAGACCGGGAGATTCTGGGGACGGCGCTGCTGCGGACGTTTGATGCAGTCAAGCCGGTGGTCGCGGCGATCAACGGCCACGCCATCGCCGGCGGCATGGAGTTGGCGCAAGGAACGGACCTTCGCGTGGCGTCAGACGCCGCCAAGCTCGGCGTGCAGGAAGTCAAGTGGGCGATCTTTCCGGGCGGGGGATCGACCGTGCGCCTGCCGCGGCAACTCCCCTATGCGCGGGCGATGGAACTGCTGCTTACGGGGGATCTGATCTCCGCGGACGAGGCGCTCACATGGGGCTTCCTGAACCGCGTCGTACCGCCGGGTGACGTTCTGGAAGCGGCCCTTGAGTTGGCCCAGCGCATCGCCGCCAACGGGCCGATCGCCGTCCAGGCGATCCGCCGGTCCGCACGCGCCTGCCTTGGCCGGCCGGAGGAAGAAGCGATGTCCCTGGAGGCGAAGTTCTCCGCTCCGGTGTTCCGGAGCGAGGATGCGCGCGAGGGGCCGCGCGCCTTCATGGAAAAACGCACACCGGTATTTTACGGGCGCTGAGGCGCCAGGGAAACGTCAGCGAGAAAGGTCGCCATGCCGCTGCACAGCCGAATTTGTGAGATCCTCAACATCCAGTACCCGATCGTTCTGGCGGGCATGGGCGGGGCGAGCGTGCCGCGCCTGGCGGCCGCGGTGTCCAACGCCGGGGGCCTGGGCGTCTTGGGGGCGGCCGCATGCCCCCCGGAGCAGCTGCGCGCCTGGATCCGCGAAGTCCGCACGCTCACGGACAAGCCGTTTGGCGTGGACACCCTACTGCCGGCGTCGGTGCGACGCAGCGGCGGACCTGCGGCTGGCGAGGCCTCAGGGGGCCTCTCGCCCGTCGACCGCCTGGAAGAGGCCCGTGCGTTTGCTGGCGACTTCATGCGGCGCGAAGGCCTGGAGGCCTCGTCGCGACCGCCACGCGCAGCGGATGACGGAAGCGCCGTCGAGGGATTGGCGATGTTCTCGAAGGACTTCTTCGAGGCGCAGATGGAAGTCGTGGTCGAAGAGAAGGTCCCGGTCTACGCCGCCGGCCTCGGCAATCCAGCGCCGTGGATGGATCGTTTCCGCGAGAACGGCACGAAGGTGATGGCGGTGATCGGCTCGGTGAAGCACGCACTGCAGGTCGCCTCCTCGGGCATCGACGTGGTCGTGGCCCAGGGCCATGATGGAGGCGGCCACAACTCCCCGATCGGCACCATGGCGCTGATCCCGCAGGTGGTGGACGCCGTGGGCGGTCGCCTGCCGGTCCTCGGCGCGGGCGGCATCGCGGACGGTCGCGGCGTCGCCGCGGCTTTCATGCTGGGCGCGGAGGGGGCCTGGGTGGGGACGGCCTTCCTGGCGACCGAGGAGGCAGGGCTTCTTCCGTTCCAGAAGGAAGCCCTCGTGGAAGGCGGTGATGGCGACACCATGGTGTCCAAGTCCGTGACGGGGAAGCCGGCGCGCGTGATCCGAAACAAGTGGGCCCAGGCCTGGGTCGATGCTGGCCGGGACCCGCTGCCCATGCCCTACCAATCCATGGTGGCCGGCCCGGTCATGTCGGCGGCTTCGCGCGCCGAGCGCAAGGATATCGTGCCGGGGTTTGCCGGCCAGGGCATGGGACTCATCAAGGCGATCCGCCCCGCCCGCGATGTGTTTGCCGATCTCGTGTCCGGCGCGGAGGCTGCACTGGCCCGCGCGCAGACCTATTCCTGATCGGGAGGTTACGATGATCGCGCGCCGCATGCCCGACTTCCATCCCGAGATGGTCGACGGCTTCATCGCCAGTAGCAACCGGATGACGGGCCTGCCCGAGTTCCTCGGTATCCGAGTGACCAACATCGAGGCTGGACGCCTCACGGCGGAGATGACTGTCGATCCAAAACTGTTGACGAGCTTCGGCAACATGCACGGGGGTGTCCTCTCGGCGCTTTGCGACCATGTGCTGGGATGCGTGTGTTACCCGCACATGGAGAAGGGGCAGTGGGCCGCGACGACAGAGTTCAAGATCAACCTGCTGGCGCCGGTCTCCACGGGGGCGGTGCGCGCGCACGCCGAGATTCTCTCGATGAGCAAACAGACGGCCGTCGTGCGGATCGAGATGGAGAACGAGGGCCGGCTATGCGGCTCGGCCCAGGGAACCGTACTGATCCAGAACCCCCGGCCAAAGGGCTAGCGTCGCCGCCCGCCGGCACAGTGTACACAGCGCCCGCCATGCGGGTTTTCAGGGAGAGCCAGGATGCCCGACGCGCCACAAGCGCCCGAACCGAAGCCGGCCGCGACGGTGCTGCTGCTGCGCGATCAGCCGGAGTTTCAGGTCCTGATGGTAAAGCGTCACCATCAGATCGATTTCGCTTCCGGTGCCCTGGTGTTTCCGGGCGGCAAGACCCACGCGGGCGACAGCGATCAAGGTTGGGCACAGCATGCGTTGGGGTGGGACAAGCTGGATGCCGTGCAGCGGACCTTGCGCATTGGAGCAATCCGAGAGGCCTTCGAGGAGGCGGGCATTCTGCTCGCGCAGTCTTCGGACGGCGCGCCGTTCGAGGCGCCGTGCGACGCGTCGGTCCGCAGCGCAGTGGACGCCGGTGAGCTCGCTTTCATCGACGTGGTGCGCGATCTCGGCGTCAAACTTCGGCTCGACGATCTGGCCGTCTTCGCCCGCTGGATCACGCCCACCATGATGCCGAAGCGTTTCGATACATGGTTCTACGTCTTGCACGCTCCGCCGGGACAAGTGGCGGCCTGCGACGGGCGCGAAACCGTCGACGCGGAATGGATTGCGCCCGCAGAGGCCGTACGAATGGCCGCGTCGGGCGAGCGCACCATCATCTTCCCGACCCTTATGAACCTGCGACTCCTCGCGGAGGCCCAGACTGCGCGCGAATGCCTGGACCGCGCCCAGGCCCGGACGTTGGTCACGGTGCTGCCCGAAGTCACGGTGCGGGATGGAGCGCGTGTGCTCGTGATCCCGCCCGACGCCGGCTACGGTGACGTGTCGCAGCCCCTGAGCGCCCTGCGCTGAGGGCGGGCAAACCTAGGCCGAGGCCCGTTCAGCAGGCGCGAGGTCGGTAAGGGCGCTTCGGAGAATGTCGAGGATTTCCGTCCTGCGCCCCTGGAAGAAGGGCTCGGCGGCCGCCACCGCGAGGGCGAGCGGCCGGTTGGCGTAGCCCGCGCGCAGCGGGACGGCGAGCATGGCGGCGTGCGGCGTCACCAGCCCGACGTTGAACGCGAAGCCCCGGGCGGCAGCCTGGCCGGCTTGCTTCTCGATGACCTCCGCGGCCGGCGCGGCCTCGGGTCCATCCCACGTCGCCAGGGCCCGGAGGATCAGAATGCGTCGGCGTTCCTCAGGCTCTTGTCCAAGCAGGACGTGGCCCAGCGTGGAGCGAGCCAGGCACCGCCGGTCGCCGGCCTTCACGTGATATCGGATCGGCGTTTCCGCCTCGAGCACACGCACGTACTGGCAGTAGCCGTCGCTGATCGACCCGAGCACAACGGTCATGCCGGTCGCATCTGCGATCGCGCGCATCTGGTGCTGGATGCCTCGGAGCGAGAGGATTTCCTCGCCGACCCAGTGGCCCAGCAGCGACACGCGGATGGAAGGAAAGAACGTCTTGTCCGTGATCGAGTATTCGAGGTAGCCGAGGTCCGCTAGGCTGCGCAGCAGCGCCGCGGTGCTCGAATGCGGATAGCCCAGCGCCTGCGCGACGTCGTGGATGGGCGCCGGACGCCGCACGGCGTCGAAATACTCGAAGATCTCAAGCGTCCGAGCGGCGGACTTGACGATGGAAGCGTCGGGACTGCGCATGGACGAACCTACTCCGTGAACCTCGCCTCGGCGTTGGACAGCACGATCCGGCCGTCCTGAGTCTCGGCCTGCACGAGGGCCCGACCGGGCCCGTCCCGCCAGATGCGCGTCGTGATGGTGTCGCCAAAGCCCACACGATCTGCGAAGCGGCCCCGCATGGCGCGAAACGCTGCGGGGTCGTCATGGCATAGTTCCCGCAGGATCGCACGGCCGACGACGCCATAGGTGCAGAGGCCGTGCATGAAGGGCGCCGGAAAGCCGCCCTTCAGCGCGAAATCCGGATCGATGTGAATCGGGTTCAGGTCGCCGGAGAGGCGGTAGATGGCGCCCTGTTCCGGGCGTGTCTCAAACGCCACGGTGATGTCCGCCGCGCGCGCCGGTGGCGCCGCGTCGGCGGAGGCTGGGCCTCTCTCGCCGCCGAAGCCTCCGCCGCCCCGCACGAACAGGGTGGCGTGGGTCCGGAACAGCTCGCCGTCGCTGTCGAACCCGTGACTTTCGATGCCGATGACGGCGGCCTTGCCCTTGTCCCAAACCTCGGTGATCCGCCCCGTCACCGTCACCTCGGCCTGCGGAGGAAGGGGTCGGAAAAGCTCAACGGACTGCTCTCCGTGCAGCAGCATCTCCAGACGCATGTCGACGTCTCGCATGACGGCGCTCATGGCCCCGCCGCCCGCGATCACGGCGAAGGTCGGCAGCACCTTGGGGCCTCGGCCTTCGTAGACGTACTCGAGATCCTCGGCGGGTCTCGCGCCGACGCCGAGCGCATAGAGGATCGCGTCGCGCGGGGACCAGGTGCGCGTCACGGCAGGGAGCGTGAGACCGACGAGATCGGCCGAGATCGGTTTGCGCGGCATCAGGGTTGGGCTCCGACGAAAGGGACTTCACCATCCGGCGGCCAGGCCGCGACCCCGTCTTCGAGCGGCGCCTGCAGGCTTCGCAGCAGCTGCGAGAACATGGTCCAGTTTCCCAAGGCGATGACCAGCTCGATCCGCTCCTGATCCGAGCGGAGGTGGCGGCAGCAGGCCGCCCACGCCTCGTCGCCGATGGCTCCTTTGTCGAGGGTGTCGTCGGTCGCCTGCAGGACGGCCCGATCAGCCTCGCTGAGTTCCGCCGCCTCGCGCCAACGCCGCACCGCCAGGAGATCGGCTTCGGGGATATCCAGGCCGCGTGCGACCCGCCAGTGCTGGGTCCATTCGTAGACTGCGCCCGTCCGCCAACCGATCCGGAGGATGAGCAACTCGCGGAGCCGCGGGTCGAGCGCGTTCCCGGTGAACAGGAGCGTCTGCAACAGGTCGCCGAGGCGCTGCGCCACCGTCGGGTGGCGTAACAGGATGCGGAACACGCTCAGCTCGGCGAAGGCTTCGGGCAGCCCATGCCGGCGCGCCGCGTCGCGCGCATCGGGCAGATCCAGCATCGGCACCCGGGGTTCCACGCGCATCTTGGGTCTCTTGCGTCATCACACGGATATGCGTTAGGTGTGACACAAGCATGTTATGGACGTCTAGCCTTGATCGGGTTCTTGGATGTTGCCGAAAACCACGCTCGCCATGGTGCAGACCGGTCCGCGGCGCCTCGAGGCCCGCGAGCTGCCGATGCCGGCGATCGACGACGACAGCGCCATTCTCCGGGTTGAAGCCTGTGGTATCTGCGGGAGCGACTACGAGCAGTTCGAGGGTGTCCTGCGCGTCCCGACGCCCGTCGTGCCGGGCCATGAGCCGCTCGGGGTGATCGCGGCCATCGGCGACCGCGCGGCGCGGCGTTGGGGTGTCGATGTCGGCGACCGCGTTGCGGTCGAAACCATGCTGGCTTGCCACTGCTGCGACACCTGCCTGGGCGGGCGCTACCACCTCTGCAGCCACCGGCAGATCTACTCGTACATTCCCCTGAGCTCGGAGCCGGGGCTTTGGGGCGCCTACGCCCAGTACATGTGGCTTGCGCCGAATGCGATCCTGCACAGGATGGATCCTGCCCTCCCGCCCGAACTCGCGGTGATGTTCAATCCGCTCGGCGCCGGGTTCCGGTGGGCGGTCGAGGTGCCCCAGACACAGGTCGGGGACACGGTCCTGATCCTGGGCCCGGGACAGCGAGGCCTGGCGAGCGTGGTCGCCGCGCGCCATGCTGGCGCCGGAAAGATCATCGTGACCGGCCGGTCCGCCGACGCTCGCAAGCTGGAGATCGCGCGGCGGCTCGGCGCCGACCACACGATCGACGTCGACAACGAGCCGGCGCTGGAGCGGATCAAGAGTTACACCGGTGGCCGCGGCGCCGACGTGGTGGTGGAGGTCACCTCCTACGCGACCGAACCCGTGCGCGACGCCCTGGGCTATGTCCGGCCCGGCGGAACGATCGTGCTCGCGGGCGTCAAGGGCTTCAAGCCCGTCGATGACTTCGTGTCCGATCTGATCGTCCTGAACGAAATCACCATCAGGGGCGTCATCGGCGTGACGTCGTCCGGCTACCGCAAGGCGATCGATCTGATCCACGCCCGCACAACGCCGCTCGAGATCATGCACACGCACGATTTTCCCCTCGAGCAGGCCGAGCGGGCCATCCGGACGCTGGCGCGCCAGGTCGAGGGCGAGGAGTCCATTCATTCCTGCCTCATTCCACCGGTCTGACAGATGATGAGCCGCGAACAATTCCATTTCGCCGACAAGGCCGCGATCGTCGGGATCGGCGAGACGCCCTACGTCAAGGGATCCGAACGCACGGCCGTGGACCTGATGTTGGAGGCGTCCCGGCGGGCCATCGCCGATGCGGGTCTTGCGCCGCGCGACATCGACGGCATGGTTCCGCCCCCCATCTACACGACGTCCGAGGAACTCGCCGCAAACCTGGGCGTCGACGTACTGCGCTACGCCTCAACCGTACACATGGGGGGCGCCAGCCCGACCACGGCCCTTCAGAACGCGGCGATGGCGGTCGCTGCGGGGATCGCCGACAACGTGCTCGTCGTGCTCGGCTGGAACGGCTTTTCAGCGCTACGACCGAAGGCGGGCGCGCCGCCGCAGCGGCCGATGAACATGAACACGCTGACGCGGACGATCCAGGGCTTCTATCTGCCCCACGGCGTGACCCTGCCTGTGCAGATGTACGCGTGGCTGGCGATGCGGCACAAGCAGCTGTACCGCGTTCCGGGCCAGGCGATGGCGGAAGTCGCGCTCGCTTGTCGCGAACATGCGCAGCTCAACCCGCGGGCCCTCACCTATGGGCGGCCGCTGGACGTGGAGACCTATTTCGACGCGCGCTGGATCGCGGAGCCCTTCCGGCTCTACGACTGCTGTCTCGAGACCGACGGCGCGTGCGCCGTGGTCGTGACCAGCGCCGAGCGGGCGAAGGACTTGCCGCATCGGCCCGTCTACATCGCGGGAGCCGCCGAAGGGCATCCCTATCCCGCCGACGACATCCCGTCGCGCCCCGACATGTTCAAGATCGGGCTGAGCTACGCCGCGCCGCGCGCCCTGGGGATGGCGGGCGTGTCGATCGACGAGATGGACTTCCTCCAGGTGTACGACTGCTTCACCTACGTGGTCCTGCTGCAGCTCGAGGCGCTCGGATTGTGCGAGCCAGGCGGTGTCTACGATGTCGTCAAGGACGGCCAGCTCCGCCTCGGAGGCCGACGTCCGCTCAACACGCACGGGGGGCTCCTGAGCGAGGCGCACGTCTGGGGTCTGAACCATGTCGTCGAGGCGGTGCGCCAACTCCGAGGCGACGCTGGCGAGCGTCAGGTCCGGGGCGCTCGCATGGGTCTCGTCACGGGTTGGGGCGATCTCGGCGACGGCAGCCTCGCCATCCTTCGGAACGACATATGACCCCGACGCCCCGCACCCAGGATCCCCTCGACGAGGCCTTCTGGTCCTATTGCCGACAGCGCGAGCTGCGGTTCCAGCGCTGCGGCGGCTGTGGCGCATGGCGGTTCCTGCCACGCTACATGTGCGCACACTGCGGCTCGCCCGACTTCACATGGTCCGAGTCGAGCGGGCGTGGGGTTCTCTACACGTGGACCGTCATCCACCAGGCGATGCACCCGGCATTCGCTAAGGACGTCCCCTACGTCGCGGCCGTCGTGGAACTGGAGGAGGGGGTGCGGCTCGCAACCCGCCTGACGCGCTGTGCGCCGGACGAACTGCGGTTGGGGCTCCCGGTGCGGCTGGCCTTCCACGATCTCGGCGATGGCGTCATGGCGCCCTGGTTCGAACTCGTCGAACCGACAGCCGACAGGACGGACGGACAATGACGGACGCCGCCGCCCCATCACCATCGGCCGAACCGTTCGAGGTCATCGTCGTAGGCGCAGGCTTCAGCGGCCTCTATCAGCTCCGGCGGTTGCGGGAGCTTGGGTTCCGGGTCCGCCTGCTCGAGGCCGCTCCGGACCTGGGCGGGATCTGGTACTGGAACTGCTATCCCGGCGCACGGGTCGACAGCCATGTGCCGCTCTACGAGTACTCGGACCCCGAGTTGTGGCGGGACTGGTGCTGGAGCGAGCGCTTCCCGGCCTGGGCGGAACTTCGCCGGTACTTCGAGTATGTGGACCGCAAACTCGATCTGCAGAAGGACATCCAGTTCGGCTGTCGCGTCGAAGGCGCCCGCTTCGACGACACGCGGCATACCTGGCAGGTCCGCACCAACACGGGCCAAACCCTCGAAACGCGCTTCCTGCTGATGTGCACCGGGTTCGCCGCCAAGCCGTACACGCCCGATCTCCCCGGCCTCGACCGCTTTGAGGGTCTTGCCCACCACACCGCCCTCTGGCCGCAGGACGGCCTCGACATGGCCGGCAAGCGGGTCGGCGTCCTGGGGACGGGCGCCAGCGGGGTCCAGGTCGTCCAGGAGGCAGCCGCCGTCGCACGCGAGGTCGTCGTCTTTCAGCGGACACCCATAATCGCCTTGCCCATGCGCCAGCGACGGCTGAGCCGGGAAGACCAGGCGGCGCTGAAGCAGGAGTATCCCGCGCGCTTCGCGAGCCGGCCGCTCAACTTCGGCGGCTTCGATTTCAAGCGGATCGGCGGCGAGTCGGCGCTGGCGGCGTCGGAAGAGGAGCGGCGACGCGTCTACGAAACGTGCTGGGCCGCGGGGGGCTTCGCTTTCTGGTCCGCCACCTTCGGCGACATCCTGACCAATATGGCGTCAAACCGGACGGCCTATGATTTCTGGCGGGAGAAGGTGCACGAACGGGTCGAGGATCCGGTCGTCGCCGAGACGCTCGCGCCCTCGGAACCCCCGCACCCGTTCGGCGTCAAGCGGCCGTCCCTGGAACAGACCTACTACGACGTCTTCAATCAGCCGAACGTCACGCTGGTGGACTTGAGGGCCGATCCAATACGGGACGTGACCGCCACGGGTGTCCGGACCGCGCAACGCGGGCACGACCTCGACCTCCTGGTCCTCGCCACAGGCTTCGATGCGGTCACCGGCGGTCTGACACAGATCGATATCCGCGGACCGAGCGGCGCGAGCCTTGCTGAGACCTGGGCCGCCGGCGCCGCCACCTACCTGGGCATGGCAACCAAAGGGTTCCCGAATCTGCTCTTTCTCTATGGTCCGCAAAGTCCTTCAGGGTTCTGCAACGGGCCGAGCTGCGCCGAACTGCAGGGCGAGCACGTCGTCAGGCTGCTCGCGCATCTGCGCGCCGGCGGCTACCACCGCCTCGAGGCCAAAGCGTCCGCCCAGGCGGCGTGGTCGCAGCATGTCGAGGACGCTGGAGCGATGACGCTCTTTCCCTATGCGGACTCCTGGTACCTCGGCGCGAACATCCCCGGCAAGCCGCGGCAGTTTCTCAACTATCCGGGCGGCCTGCCCCTCTATCTGCAGGCCTGCGAAGCGTCGGCCGCAGCCGGCTACGACGGATTTGACCTGTCTCGATGAGGCCCAGGGATCAGAGCCTCGACACCGATCACCGAGCGGGGGACCGCCCCCTGTAGGAGCCCAGCAAGATGACCGCATTCTCCTTGGACGCGCCAACCCGGCGGCCCAGCGCCCACGAGATTCCGCTTGCACAAATCGATGTCAGCAAACCCATCCTCTTTCAGACCGATGTGGTGGGCGACTACTTCGCCCGCCTGCGGCGTGAGGATCCCGTCCACTACTGCGCGGAAAGCGCAAATGGGGCCTATTGGTCACTCACCAAATTCGACCACATCGTGCAGGCTGACACCAACCATCAGGCGCTGTCGTCCGACTCGAAGTGGGGTGGGATCGCGATCCAGGATCTCAACAGCATCGAGGCCGCGGTTCCCATCGAGATGTTCATCGCGATGGATCCGCCCAAGCACGATCAGCAGCGACGCGCCGTCAGCCCCGCAGTTGCGCCGGGCAACCTGAAGCTCCTCGAGCCGATCATCCGCGCCCGCGCCGGCGAGATCCTCGACGCGCTTCCGGTCGGCGAGGAGATCGATTGGGTCGATCTCGTCGCGATCGAGCTGACGACCATGACCCTGGCTACGCTCTTCGACTTCCCTTGGGCCGAACGGCGCAAGCTGACCCGGTGGTCCGACGTCACCACCGCCTCACCTGAGACGGGCATCGTCGCGTCCTTCGAGCAGCGCCGCGACGAACTGTTGGAATGTGCAATGTACTTCAAGGCGCTCTGGGACGAGCGGGCCAAAGCGCCCCCGCAACCCGACCTCATCTCGATGATGGCGCATGCCCCGGCGACGCGGGATATGCCGTTCGTCGAGTTCATGGGGAACCTGCTGCTCCTCATCGTCGGCGGCAACGACACGACCCGCAACTCGATCAGCGGCGGCGTCGTGGCGCTCAACCAGGCGCCGGACGAGTACCGCAAGCTGATGAGTGACCCGTTGGCGCGCATTCCAGGCATGGTGTCGGAAATCATCCGCTGGCAGACGCCCATCACACACATGCGGCGCACGGCGCTCCAGGACGTCGAAATCGGCGGCAAGACCATCGCAAAGGGCGACAAGGTCGTGATGTGGTACCTGTCCGGCAATCGCGACGACGAGGTCATTCCGCAACCGGACGAGTTCATCATCGATCGGCCGAACCCGCGCCATCACCTGTCGTTTGGATTCGGAATTCACCGCTGCATGGGCAACCGCCTCGCCGAGCTCCAGTTGCGGATCGTCTGGGAGGAGATCGCAAAACGGTTTCGGCAGGTAGAACTCGTCGGCGAGCCCCAACGCACCTACTCCAACATCATCCGGGGCTTCACCGCCTTGCCCGTGAAGCTTCACGCTCACTGAGGCGCGGCGGCACGACGCCGCCCCCTCCGGCGACCCGCAACGCCGCCGCCGCTCGGCGTTCTGACTGTGAAGTCATGAGGCGGTAAGCTAGGATTTCAGGAAGGATAGGGACATGCTCCGCAAGCCGATTTCGGCAGACTCGCATATCACCGACCGCCGAACTGGTACGTCGATCACATCGATCCGGCATATCGCGACGGCGCGCCACGGATCCACAGCCTCCCGAACATCGGCGACGCCTTCGTCATCGAGGGGATGGCGACCCCTGTTCCCCTCGGGCTCCTCGCGGCGGCCGGCAAGGACCCGAAGGACATAACGACGGCCGGCGTGCGTTTGCGGAGCTGTGGCGAAGCGGGTGGGATCCGAAACATCGCCTGGCCGATCAGGACCTGGACGGGGTTGCGGCCGAGCTGATCTATCCCACCGTCGGGATGCTTCTCTGCAACCACCCCGACTTCGATTTCAAGAAGGCCTGCTTCGAGGCCTACAATCGATGGCTGGCAGGGTATTGTGCGGAAGCGCGCCGCAGCGCCTCTATGGGCTAGCCCAGGTCTCGATGAAGACGCAAGCGGTCGGCGTCGACGAACTGCGGCAAGCGCACGTCGCGGGGTTCAAGGGCGTGATGATGCCCGGAGATCCGGGCGAGGCCGACTATGACGACCCGATCTGGGTGCCCGTCTTCCGAACGGCGGAGGACTGGACATGCCGCGCTCGTTCCACATCCTGACGACGAAATCGGGGTCGCTCGCTCAGAACCCTCGCGGACCGCGGATCAACAGTTTCCTGTCCATCATCCGCGGCAATCAGGACATCATCGGCACGCTGATCTTCGGCGGCGTGTTTGACCGCCATCCTAAGCTGAAGATCGTCTGCGTGGAGGCCGACGCCGGGTGGGCGCCGCACTACATGTACCGCATGGATCACGCCTACAAGCGCCATCGCTACTGGATGAAGGCCCCGCCGCTCGCGCACATGCCGAGCGACTATTTCAAGGAGCACATCTACATCACGTTTCAGGACGATTGGGTCGCGTTCAGCACCACGGAGCTGATGAACGAGCGCCGGCTGGATGTGGGCCAGCGATTTCCCTCACTCGGACTCCACTTGGCCCAACTCCCAAGCGGTTCTCCAAGAACACACCCGAGGTCTGTCCACGGCCACCCGCGACCGCATATGCCACGACAACGTCGTCGAACTCTACGGTCTCTCGATCGCCTAGCCGCAGGCGGCATCTGCGCCGGCGCCCTTCGCCCATTCTGTCGTCCGGCATCCGCAGCGCCGACGCGGATGCGGCGTCCGGTCACGCGGGGGCGTCAAGCCGCGATCCGGCCTCGGAGTCGGACCGACTGGGCTCGCCCACCACCGTCAGGGATTCGATGCCGCGGAAGAAGGGCAAAGTGCGCCATTTCGGCGGATCCGTTTGGGTCAGTCGCAGGGCGGGGAAGCGCTCGGCCAGGCGTTGGAGCGCGCGCTTGGCTTCGAGGCGCGCCAAGGGGGCGCCAATGCAGATATGGGCGCCGCCGCCAAAGGCCACATGCGGCGCCCGCTTGCGGGTGATGTCGAAATGGTCCGGTTCCTCGAACACCTCGGGGTCCCGGTTCGCGCCATGCAACGAGGTGATGAGCAACTGGCCGGCGGGGATTTCGCGCCCGCAGACCTGGCGGGGCGCCTCGGTGACGCGGCTGGTGATGGCGACCGGCCCCTCGAAGCGGAGGATCTCCTCGACCGCGGAACCCGAGAGCGCCGCCGGGTCGGCCGTGAGCTTGCGCCATTCCTCCGGATGGGTCAGCAGCAGCCAGACGCCGTTGCCGATCAGGTCCGTGGTGGTGAGGTTGCCGCCGACCAACAGCGCGGACAGGTTCACGCGGACCTCATCGTCGGACAGCGCCGCCCCGTCCGCTTGGAGCTTCACCATGTCGCTGATGAGGTCTTCCTGGGGCGACGCCCGCCTCATAGCCATCAGGTCGGTGAAATAGGCCGTGAGTTGCGCCGAGCCCCATTCGGCGCGAGCGGCCTGCTCAGGAGAGCGGAACGGGTTGAGGCTCAGGATCACGGCCTCCGACCAGTCGCGGAACTCCCTGCGCCGATCCGGCTCGACCCCCAGCACATGGGCGATCACCAGGATCGGCACGGGGATGGCCACGTCACTCATCAGGTCGAAGGGCTGGCCGCTCGGCAGTGCGTCGATCACCTCGTCGATGACCTCTTCGAGGCGCAGCTTCATGCGGTTGATGCGCCCGTAGAACGCCTGGGCCAGCGGCGGTCTGACCCGAGCGTGGTCAGGGTTGTCGAGGGTGAGGATGCTCTCCTGACGGCCCAGCATCTGTTCGGGAGGGCGCTTGAGCAGCGCGCCGTCCTCGGCGTGGCTCGAGGCCCGCCAGATGGACGCATCGTTGACGGTTTGCCGGACGTCGGCGTAACGCGTCAGGAACCAGCTCTTGACCGGCTCGTCGCGCATGACCGGGCACCGCTGGCGCAAGGCCTTCAATCGGCTGTGCGGGTCGTCGCGCGCGGCGGGATCCAGAGCGGTGGTCTGGATAATGTTCCATTGCGGTTCGCCCGCACCGGCCGTCTCGGTATCATCTGGCATCGCGATCCTCCTGAATGTGTCGGCCGCCGCCCGGCGAGCGACTTCAGTCTCAGTGCGGGGGCGTCGTGGCCGACAGGGCAGCGGTCTCGGCGCACGCTTTGGCGGCGGGGTAGTCCGCCTTGCCATTGCTGACGCGCAGCGGCCGGTCGGCGACGAAAATCCGCTTTGGGGCCTTGTAGGCCGCCAGGGTCGTGCGGACGTGCGCCCGCACCACCGCCTCGTCGAGCGTCTGCCCGGCCGCGAGCTCGATGACCGCGGTCACGGCTTGACCCCACTTCGGGTCCGGCAAGCCCACGACCAGGGCATCGGCGACGGAGGGATGGGTTTTCAGGGCTTCTTCGACCTCCTCGGGGAAGACCTTCTCCCCGGCGGTGTTGATGCAGGCATTGCCGCGCCCGAGCAGTGTCAGGCTGCCATCGGCCTCGACCAGGCACCAGTCGCCGGGCATCGAGTAGCGTACGCCGTCGATGACCCTGAACGTGCGCGCGGTCTTCTCCACGTCCTTGTAGTAGCCGATGGGGTTGGGCGGGCCGAGCGCGACCACGCCCTGCACGCCCGATCCCGGGAGGACGGCGCGGTCGTCCTCGTCGAAGACGCGGCAACGGTCGGTCAGCGCGAATTTCGCGGTCTGGACCTCGCCCGCGCGGGTCATGACTGACGTCCCCATGCCCAGGGCTTCCGAGGACGAGAAGGCGTCGTTCAGCACCGCCTGGGGCATGTGACGCAGGAGTCCACGCTTCACCTCCAGGCTCCACATGACGCCGGAGGACACGATCGCGGCGACCGAGGAAACATCCCAGCGACCGGGTTGAGCGTCCAACGCTTCGAGGATGGGGCGCGCGAAGCTGTCGCCGACGATTGTGAGCGACTGCGGGCGTCGGCGCTCGATCGCATCGAGCATTTCCACCGGGTCGAACGCCTCACCCGTCAGCGTAACGATGCAGCCACCGGCGAGGTGCACCCCCATGGCCGTGAGAAGGCCGGTGCCGTGCATCAGGGGCGGCGCGATCAGCGCGGCGGGTGCGGGCCCCGCCTTGCGGGTATGCTCGCGTAGCGCCTCCAGCGTTTCCGGGACCGGCCCCAGCTTCCGCGCCGCCTGCAGCGTGATCTCGCGCAGGTCGTGATGCGGCCACATCACACCTTTCGGCATCCCCGTCGTGCCGCCGGTGTATATGAACAGCAGATCATCGCCCGCGCGCTTGATGGAGAGCGGGGCGCCGTCGCCCTCCGCGGTCAGGGCCTCGAAGGGCTCCGCAAACTCGGCGGTCCTGCCATCCTCGGAAACCTCGATCCAGGTCGTGACGCCGGGCAGCTTGTGGCGGATCTGCGCAACGGCGTCGCGGAATTCCGAGGCATAGACCACGGTCTGCGCGTCGGAGTTGTCGAAGATGTACCAGACCTCGTCGGGGGTGTATCTGTAGTTGACGTTCACGTGCGTCAGGCGAGCCTTGAAGGCAGCCGCCAGCGCAATCATGTATTCGGGCCGGTTGCGCATATAGATCGCGAGCTTGTCGCCGGGCGCGGCCCCTCGCTTCAGGATCGCCTGCGCAAGGTTGTTTGAGGCGCGCGTGGCCTCCCGCCAGCAGATCACCCGGTCGCCATGGACCAGCGCCGGGGCGTCGGCCGGGAGGACCGGCTCGACGGCGTCCAGTATGTCTCCGAAGTTCCAACCCATGCCGGCCTCCTGTTCTGGCGATCGGATCAACTTGTCCGCACGGCGCGGAACGGGACGTCGCGATCGATTTCGGGTTCCTTGGGAAGACCCAGCACGCGTTCACCGATGATGTTGCGCTGAATCTGGTCGGTGCCGCCGCCGATCGACGTGAAATAGGCGTTGAGCGTCAGGAAATTGGTATCGTCGGCGCGCGGGTGATCCGGACCGTCGAGCAGGCTTTCCGCACCCAGGATGAGTGTCCGGACCCGCGCCTCCTCGTGCAGGATCCGGCTCATCGCGAGCTTTCCGAGGCTCATCAGCGACGAGGAGGTTCCTTGGCGCATGTCCGCCTTGGCGCGCGTCGCATTGAGGGTGTTCAACCGCTTCAGGATCACCACCTTGGCGATCTCTTGGCGAAGCACCGGGTCCTCCATCGCGCCCGCCTCCCGCGCCAGCGCGATCAGGGGGTCGTCTGCCGGTGCGGACTGGCCCATGCCGCGTCTCGGGCCGCGGGCGGCCTCTCCCATGGCCGACCGCTCGTAGGCGAGCGCGGTCTGAAGGACCCCCCATCCGTCGGTCGCCTCGCCGAGCAGGTTTTCCTGGGGGCACACCGCGTCGGTGAGGAACACCTCGTTGAACTGGCTTTCGCCTGTGATCTGACGCAACGGGCGCACCTGCACGCCCGGTTGCTTCATAGGCAGGAAGAAGAAGCCGATCCCCTTGTGCTTGGGCGCATCCCAGTCGGTCCGCGCGATCAGCATGCCGTAGTCCGCCGTGGCGGCGAAGCTTGTCCAGACCTTTTGGCCGTTCACCCGGAAATGGTCACCCTGGCGATCGGCCCTCGTACGCACGCTGGCGAGGTCCGATCCCGCGCCGGGTTCGGAATAGAGCAGGCACATCCCAACCTCCCCGCGCAGCAGGGGCAGGACGAGCTTCTCCTTCAAGGCGTCGGTCCCGCGCGCCAGCAGCGTGTTCGCCCAGAGATTCGTGCGGTCCTGTCCCGCGCCGGGGGCGCCGACGGCCGCGAACTCGGATTCGACGATGCGCGCGTGCTCGTCATCGAGGTCTCGGCCCATCCAGACGGCAGGCCACCGTGGCACGGCCCATCGCCCCTCGACGACCTTCGCGAGCCAGCCGTGCGGCGCTTCGCGATCCCGGCCGGGCCAGTTCGCGTGCAACCACGCGCGCACTTCATCGCGCAGCGCCTCCTGGCTCCCGCGAGGTGTTTGACTCGTCATCGTCAGGCTCCCATGGCCCTGAGGTACTGCTCTCGATGGAAGGCCGGCGTTCCGAAGAGCTGGGCGTCCGCGCGAGCGCGCCTCAGGTAGAGGTGCGCGTCGTGATCCCACGTAAAGGCGATGCCCCCGTGCATCTGGATCGCGTCGGCGGTGACCTTCACGAAGGCGTCGCCACAGGCGCTGGCCGCCAGACTGACCGCGGCCCCGGCCGAAGCGGACCCCATCGACAACAATCGTGCGGCTTCGCGCGCGGCGGACGTGGCGCTCTCGACCTCGAGGAGAAGGTCCGCCGCCATATGCTTGATCGCCTGGAAGCTGCCGATCGGGCGACCGAATTGGATTCTGGACTTGGCGTAGTCGACCGTGATGTCCAGGACCCGCCGCGCGCCCCCGGCCTGCTCGCCCGCCAGGGCGACCCGAACGAGGTCCAGTGCGTTCGCCAGAGCCTCGGTCGTTTCGCGGCGCGCCTCAATCCGCCGCGCGGGCGTGGCGTCGAACCGAAGTCGGCTCAGCCGGAGCGTCTTGTCGAAGGTCGAGAGTGGTGATCGCGCCAGGCCGTGGGCATTGCCCTCGACGAGGAACACCCTCAGACCCTCCGAGGTCTCGGCCGCCACCAGTAGGATGTGCGCGGCGTCCGCATGGATGACATAGGCGACTTCCCCCTCGATGCGCCATCCGGACGCCTTCTGCCGCGCCTTCGGCGCAACACCCGACTGCGTCCCGGCGGCCGCGGCGTCTTGAACGGCCACAGCGGCGATCAGGGAACCGGCCGCCATCTGAGGAAGCAGCTTCGCCGAAATCTCGGCGTCGCCCAGGTTCTCGAGCAGGGCCGCCGCGAAGACCGCGCTGGACAGAAAGGGACCGCAGACGAGCGCGGCCCCGACTTCTTCCATGAGCGCCTCGATGAGGACAGCGTCGCCGCCGATGCCCCCGAACCTCTCCGGGACAGCGACACCAAGGACTCCCATCGCCGCGAGCTCCTGCCAGAGATCCGCGTCAATACCGGTGGCCGTTTCCATGGCGGAACGCACGCTCGAAAGCGGGCTCCGCTCGGCGAAGAGCCTCGCCACCCCATCCCTGACAGACGTTCGATCTTCCGCGGAGAATGTAGGCATCGATTACGAATTCTAATATAGGACGGAGGTCGTCAGAAAATCGCAGTTGGACGCTGTGCGCAAGCAAATCTCAGCTGATCAAGTCACGCTCGCGCCAGGCCGCGGGCGACCTCGCGACCCGGAGATCGAGGGCAGGGTCTTCGATGCGGCGATGGCGCTCTACGCGGACGTGGGCTGGGCGGGCTTCACGTTCGAGGCGGTGGCGCGAACTTCGGGCGTGGGCAAGGCGTCGCTTTATCGTCGCTGGCCCCGGCGCGGAGACCTGCTCCGCCAGACGTTCGAGGCGCGATGGCTACGGGTAGGAAGCCTCGATCAGGGAGACATTCGGACCGATCTTCTGGCCCTGGCCTGGATCGTCGCCCGCGCCTTGACGGGTCCCTATGCCGGCGCGCACAAGCGCCTTCCTCTAGACATCGCCGAGCACCCGGAGGTCCTCGAGTTTCTGCGACCCTACGCGGAGGCGACGGTCGCCGAGGGACGGGCGATCGTTCGGCGCGCCGTGGGGCGTCGACAGCTCCCCGCCTCGACGAACCCCGGCCTCGTCATGGATCTGGTGGTCGGCGCCATCTCGAACCACGTGCGCATGACGCCGGCTCGCCTGCGGTCGCGGATGCTGCGGCAACTGGACAACTTCCTCGTGGAATTGGTCGAGATCGTGCTGGCCGGCGTGGAAAAGTCGTCGCTCTATGGCTCTGCCAACGAGCGCGATGACCCACCGTGACGCGTGCGGCCCGTCAACCGATCCCTCGTTCGAACGTCAATCTGCGTTAGGTAGGCGGCATTTGTTGGGATGAACGCCAATGTCGAAGCTGATCTGATGACACCGACACCGCGGAGGCCGTCAGCCGCACGTGGCGGTCCGGTTCGCAGTGACGCGTGCCAGCTCGAAATCGCACCCTCCGCAGAGACTACGACGCTCATTGGCGACCTAGCTGAACGGTGCGGTCATGATGTCGCAACTGCGCTCTGCGCCATCCTCTACAACGACATCTGCAAGCCTTGGGAAGCTAGAAAGCTTGAACGTGGTTGTACTGGATTGGCACCCGCGACGGGCCTTGTCCAAGACGTTCCGCAGGCCGGTGGCGGTGGCGTCCCAAGTCGCCTCCCCGCAGGCGATCAGGTCGCGCGGCCCGACGTCCTTTGGCCGGGCCCCCACAGTCGTCCCGCGGCATGGCTCGCACCTTCCCGCATGCGCCCGATGGCGCCGCCCAGAATTTGCGCCGGCCGCGACCGGCGCTTGGCGCAGTCGCGGCGGCTGATGCGGCACTGGTCGCCCGCCCTGCTGTGGAGCAGCGGCAAGCGACCAGGTCGTTCCGTATTAGAAGCGGTACTGGAGCTCGATGCCGTAGATGCGGGGCGGGGTGAGTTCCACCTCCTGGGAGCCCGTGGCGAACCGGTCCGACGGCACGGTGGGACTGTTGTTGCGGCTCGATCCGGCGAGCGCGGCTTGGTAGCCCTCGGTATCAAACACGTTCTTGACGTAGGCGATCACTGTGTACTTGCCGCCGGTAGGCGCCCAGTAAGCGCGGAGATCCACTTGATCCCATGAAGGGGCCTTGTTGTATTCGCGTGTGAACACGTTGGCGTAGGCCTCGGACCGGTAGAGATAGGTCGCGCCAAGCGTGAGGGCGCCTGGTTCGAACTCGAAGGTGTAGGAGCCGTTCAACGCCAGTTTGTGCTTCGGCGCCTGGGGTAGCTGGTTTCCGACCACGCTGACGGGGCCGGTGTTGATGTTGTCATTGGTATCGATCAGCGGGATGCTCTTCCGAATCTTCGTCGGATTGTAACCGTAGTCCACCGTCAGGCGTACTGGCCGGATCGGCTGCCAGATCATGCCGAACTCCAGGCCGCTGGACCGCGACTTGGCGATATTGACGAACTGACCGACGTTCGTCGGGCCCACGCGCACGGTGACCGGCGCCTGCAGGTTCCGGTAATCGAGATAGAAGAGCGCGGCGTTCACCTGCAGGGTGGAACCCACGTTCTTCTTCAGGCCGATCTCGTAGGAGTTGACAGTCTCTTCGTCCGCCTTGGGGTCGGCCAGGAACCCACCGGCCGAGAAGCCGAACGCCTTGTAGCCGCGGCTGTAGCGGGCATAGGCCATGGTGTCGTCGTCCGGCTCCCACTGGAGGCCGAAGGTCCCCGTCCAGGCGTCCGACGTATCGCCGAGCTGGCGGCTGGCGATGCCGTTGGAGCCGATCGTGTACTGGCGGCAGACGCCCGCCGTGCAGACCGAGGGGCTTGTCACCCCTTCGATCGGGCCGGCCGTACTCTTCGGCGCGAGCGTGTCAGTCAGGTCCATGGCGCCGTTGCCAAGGCCGCCGAGGGGGGCGAGCGCGTTGCCCAGCCCCAGGGCCTGGCCGACCGCCGGCAGGGCGTTGAGGTTGCCGAGCAGGCTGCCCCAGTTCGCCGCCGTGCCGGGACCGAAGGCGCTGAGGCCCAGAGCCGGGTAGAGGCCAGGATAGCAGGCGTCCGAATTGCAGACGATCCGCCGGAACTCGGTCCCGGACTTCTTGTCCTTGGTATAGCGCAGGCCGGCCGTGACCTTCAGGGTTTCAGTCGCCTGCCAGTCCACCTGGCCGAACATAGCCTTGCTTTCGGTGGTCAGGTCGTAGTTGCCGGTCGACCAAATACCCAGAGGATTGGGCGCAGCGCCCAGGATCGGCGTGCGCAAGCTGGATGGGCCATTGAGAAAGAAGTCGGCGGTGCTCCCGGTCCCGGTGTACTTTTCGTTATAGTAGTACGCCCCCACAATCCATTGAAGCGGCCCATCGGTAGTCGATGAGATGTTGATCTCATGGCTGTACCATTTCGGATATTCGAAATAGTGGAATGTATTGTCCGCGTTTACGGTCAACGGTGCGCAGTTGACCGTCGAGCGTCCGGCCGCGAACAGGGCTCCAACGGTTCCACAGATCGATCCGGGCGCAAGGGGTATCTGGAACGACTGGACGTTGGTCGCGTCGGTGTCGCCGTAGAGGTCGTACTTGTACTCTTGAATGCCTCCGACGTACCTGATGTCGATGCTCGGCAAATGGTAGACGAAGTTGGCCGTCAGCGAATTGACGTCCCGCAGCCTGACACGTTCGGGCGTGTTCGTGTTGAACTCGTGTGAATCTGCCAAAGCCGGATTCACGGTTATGTTCGTGTTGCCGAACTGGCGCAGGCTGCCCGGGACGATGCCGTTGACGCCGGTCTCGGGCGTGTAGCCGTGGGCGGAGTTGTAGACGATCGAGAAGTTCGGATCGAGGCGGCCGGTCTGATAGGGGTCGTTGAGGTAGCCGGCGCGCGCGCCGGGACCGCCGCGGTTGTGCCAGACCAGGGTCTTGTACGAGACCCACAGCTCGGCGTTCTCGCCAAGGTCTGCTTCGAGCTGGAACTGAGCCTGGTACTCGTCCCGCTTGCTGCCTTCCGACGGGCCGCCGGCGAGGTTCTTGAAGTAGCCCTTCCGCTGGTCGAACTTGTAGCCCGAGACGCGGAATCTCAGATTGTCGGCGATGGGTCCGGACACCGCGGCCTGGAAGTTTGTGAACCCGTAGTTCTCGGCGATCGCGCGGACCTCGGCGTAGAAGTCCTTGGTCGGGCGCACGGAGATGAAGTTGACGGTGCCGCCGATGGCATTGCGGCCGTAGAGCGTGCCCTGCGGCCCGCGCAGGATCTCAACCCGCTCGACGTCCAGCGGCGGGCCGCCGGCCAGCACGGTCGAGGTGGTGAACAGGCCATCGACGTAGATCGATACGGCGCCGTCGACGGCGTGCACGTTCGTCAGACGGCCGATGCCACGCATGCTGGCCCGGTCGTTGCCCGACTGATAGGTGAAGCCTGGCGTGAAGTTGGTGAGATCCTGGACCGAGTTGACGCCGACCAGGTCGCGCTGCTTGCTAGTGAACGCCGAAATGGCCACCGGCACGTCCTGGAGGCTCTGCTGCCGTTTCTCGGCCGTGACGACCAGTTCCTCAATGACGTTGGCGGCCTGGGCGTGGGCCGACCCGCCGACGGCCGCGGTGGCGATAAGAACGCTGGACAGCAGAAGATTGTTTCTAAAAGTCATATTGTCGGCCTCCCCAGCCGATTTTATGAATACGTTATGTTTTCGTTACGGTCGCCAGCTCGGGTCTCGGGTGGCTCATAATGTAACACATATTAACAATCAGGCAAGCCGATTTGGCCCTGTCGCCGGCTCGGTCAGAGAACCTGGTACAGCGACGCCGAAGAAATACGGCCATGGTCGCCGGAGCCCGAGATTCGGTCGTTGCCAAATCATAATAATAACCTACAATACAAATATCCACTGGAACTACCTCCCCAGGGGCACCTTGACCGTCGGGGGGGGGGGGGGGGGGGCGGGGGGTTGAAGAATTGGGGGGG
>CAUJHW010000069.1 GCA_963205005.1 Pseudomonadota bacterium | reverse complement strand
GTTGCGCCGTACCGCGTCCGCATCAGGTGCTCTAAGCACGCGTCGTCGGTCGGAAATCGTTCGTTAAACTCGCGGATGGTCGGCGTTTTCATGATCTAGACTATAGCCGAGCCTCTTACATGTCGCAAGGGGATATAGCCGCCCCGGCGGTTGTGTTCATTCTTTGTTCCAACTTGACCGTGCTGGAGATGAACCATGGCTGGAGCCCGACTGACCCTGCTGGCGGCCTTCGCCGCCGGAGCCCTGACCCTGACCGCCTGCGACAACGGCCCTTCCGCCGTATCCACGAAGCAGGCCGCCGGGACCCAGATGGCGAGCCGTGAGGCCGCGATCCCGCCGTCCGTGGCGGATGAGGGCGACGGGCCCCGGGTGGATCGCCGGCAGGATCCGGTGAAGCTGGTGAACGGCAAGCCCATGTGGTCAGCCAGCCGCCGCTATTCCGCCGAGGAGAACGCCCAGCGCGCCTTCGCCCGCAACGGCGAGGCCTTCGGCGCCGGCAGCCTCGGCGCGTTCGTCGGCAAGGCGCACGACTTCGTCGGTCACCCGCCGAAGGGAACCCTGTCCCTGGTCCGGGCCAACGGCGACACCCTGCTCTACGACCCCAGGGGCAACGTCTTCGCCGTGAAGAGCCGGGACGGCGCGCCGCGCACCATGTTCAAGCCGGACGACGGCATGGCCTACTGGGAAGAACAGAAGGCCCGCGAGGCGAAACGCCAGACGGCCCGCCGCAACCGCGCCGACGACGACGCATAGGCCGCCTCAGCCCAGCAGCCGGCCCATCACGAAGGCCACGCCCGCGGCCAGGGCCCCGAGGGCGAACCAGAGCAGGCGGCCGTCCGGCCTTGGCGGCTCGGGCGGCGCCGGCGGCTGCGGCGCGGCCAGGCGGGCGATGTTGCGCATCGCGGTCTCGGCCTCGCCGGCGAACTGGCGGATGCGGGTGACGGGCGAAAGCTCACGCGCGATCCAGCGCTTCACCACCGGCTCCGACGCGCCCCAGATGTCGTGCTCCGGATCGATCCGCCGGGCCACGCCCTCGACGGTCACCATGGTCTTCTGCAGCAGCACCAGTTCGGGGCGCAGGCGCATCTCGAACAGGGCGGTGATCTCGAACAGCTGCGACAGCACCCGGCTCATCGCCACCCCGTCGGCGTTGCGTCCGAACACCGGCTCGCCGACGGCCCGCAGCGCCTGGGCGAAGGCCGCCACGCTGTGGTGCGCCGGGACATAGCCCGCGTCGAAATGCACCTGGGCGACCCGCGGATAGTCCCGCCGCAGGAAGCCCCAGAGAATCTCGGCCAGATAGCGCCGCTCGGTGACGCCCAGCCGGCCGATGATCCCGAAGTCCACCGCATGGATCCGGTCCGGCGCAGCGGCGAACAGGTTGCCTTCGTGCAGGTCGGCATGAAACACGCCGTGGTCCAGCGCCTGGGCCAGGAACGCCCGCGTCAGGTTGTCGGCCAGGGCCTTGCGGTCGAGACCGGGCTGTTCCAGCGCCGCGTCGTCGGACAGGGGCATCCCCTGCGCCCACTCCATGGTCAGGCAGCGCTTGCCGACCCCGTCCCAGACCACCTTGGGCGCGGCCATGTAGCCGTCCAGCGCCATCACCTCGGCCAGTTCGTCGGCGCCCGCCGCTTCCAGCCGCAGATCGAGCTCCAGTTCGGTGGCGCGGATCACCGTGTCGGCCAGTTTCACCGGCTCCAGCCGGCGCGCCAGCGGAGCCAGCCGCTCGATCAGCCGCGCGGCCAGCGCCAGGACCTCGGAATCCTCCGCCACCCGCCGGTCGATCCCCGGCCGCAGCACCTTCACCGCCACCCGGCGTCCGTCCAGCAGGGTCGCGTCATGGGCCTGGGCCAGAGAGGCCGCCGCCACCGGCTCGCCAAAGGTCGCGAACAGCGCCCCGATCGGCCGGCCCAGCTCGCGCTCCACCTCGGCGCGGGCCACCGTCAGCGGGAACGGCGGGAGCCGGTCCTTCAGATGGCCCATGTCCTCGGCGAACACGCGGCCGAAGATGTCGCCGCGCGTCGACAGCAGCTGGCCCAGCTTGATCGCCACCGGCCCCAGTCCCTGCAGCGACCGCGCCAGCCGTTCGCCCGGCCGCCCGCCCCGGTCGGTCGCGAACATCCGCAGGCCATCGGCCAGGGCCCGCACGCCCGGGGAATATACGCCATCCAGCTCTCGCGGCAGCAGGGCGTCGTTGCGGACCAGCGTCCAGCCGGCTCCCAGCAGCCGCAGGAAGGCGCCCACGGAAGCCATGCGGCGCTAGATCGCCCGCCCGGTGTGCAGCGCCGCCACCCCGGCGGTGAAATTGGTCCACCCCACCTGGGAGAAGCCCGCGTCGCCGATCATGCCGGCGAAGGTCCGCTGGTCCGGGAACCGCCGGATGCTCTCCACCAGATACTGGTAGGACTCACGGTCGTTCGCCACCCGCGCGCCGATCTCCGGGATCACCGCGAAGGAATAGGCGTCATAGGCCTTGCGCAGGGCCTCGGTGACCGGACGCGAGAATTCCAGGCAAAGGAACCGGCCGCCCGGCTTCAGGACCCGGCGGGCCTCGCGCAGGGCGCCGGGGATGTCGGTGACATTGCGGATGCCGAAGCTGATCACATAGGCCTCGGCGCAGGCGTCGGGCAGCGGCAGCCGCTGGGCGTCGCCCACGGCCCAGGCGATCTCCGGCATCCCGCCGCGCTCAATACCGGCGGCGATCATCTCGGCGTTGTAGTCGACCACGAAGATCTTCGCGTCCGCTCCGCCCCGACGCTCCTGCGCCCGCCGGGCCAGTTTCGCGAACCGGCGCGCCATGTCGCCAGTGCCGCCGGCGACGTCGATGATCGTTTCGCCAGGCTGAGGATTGAGGCGTGAGGCGACCGCGTCCTTCCAGAGCCGGTGCACGCCCGCGCTCATCAGGTCGTTCATCAGGTCATATCGGCTGGCCACGCGGTCGAACACGCCGCGGACCAGGCCGGGTTTCTCGGCGGCGTCCACGTCGCGGAAGCCGAAAGTGGCGGAAGGTCCCGTCATGGCGCTGCTCATAACCGCTGGGGCCTTGGCGCGCCAGCGATGGCGTGCCAAGCCAGCGACCCATGCCTGAGTTGCCCGAAGTCGAGACGGTCCGCGGCGGTCTTGCCCCCGTTCTGGAGGGCGTGCGGCTCACCCGGGTCGAGGCCCGCCGGCCCGACCTGCGGTTTCCCCTGCCGGTGAACTTCGTCCAGCTCCTGACCGGCGCCACCATCGTGAAGCTGGAACGCCGGGCGAAATACCTGCTGGGCCGCCTCGACCGCGAGGACACGCTGGTGATGCACCTGGGCATGAGCGGGCGGTTCGAGATCTCCCGGCCCGAGGGCGAGACCCGGCCGGGCCTGTTCCACTACGCGCCCGACCCGGACCCCAAGCACGCGCACATTGTCTTCGAGACCGAGGCGGGAACCCGTGTCACCTATTACGACCCCCGCCGTTTCGGCTACATGGCGCTGGTCAACACCGCGACGCTGGACCTGCACCCGTGGTTTTCCGGCCTCGGACCCGAGCCGCTGTCCGACGCCTTCGACGCCGCCCACCTCAAGACCGCCTTCGCCGGGCGGAAGCAGGGCCCCAAGACCCTTCTGCTGGACCAGAGGATCGTCGCGGGCCTGGGCAACATCTATGTCTGCGAGGCGCTGAACCGCGCCCGCATCTCGCCCTTCAGGCCGGCGGGCGCCATTCCGGCCGCAAAGCTCGCCACGCTGGTCCCGGCGATCAAGGACATCCTGGCCGAGGCCATCGCCGCCGGCGGCTCCACACTGCGCGACTTCGCCCAGACCGACGGGGCGCTGGGCTACTTCCAGCACAGCTTCCGGACCTACGACCGCCAGGGTCAGCCCTGCCGTAACCTGGGTTGCTCGGGCGTCATCGACCGCGAGGTCCAGGCGGGCCGCTCCACCTTCTTCTGCCCGGTCTGCCAGAAATGAGACGCTGGCTCCTGGGTCTCGCCGCCACCCTGCTGGCGGCCCTCCCCGCCCAGGCCGAGCCCCGGGTCTGGGTGGTGCGCGACGCCGACTCCGAGGTGGTGCTGTTCGGCTCGGTGCATGTGCTGCCGCCCGGACTGGCGTGGCGTCCGGCGGCCCTGGACGCCGCTCTCGCCCGCGCCGACGATCTCTGGTTCGAGCTGCCGGTCGACGCCGCAACCGAGCAGGAGACCGCCCGCCTCGCCGCCTCCATGGGGCTCCTGCCCACCGGACAGTCCCTGTTCGGCCTCCTGCCGCCCGGCGACGCGGCGCGCCTCGTACGGCTGGCCCAGGCCTATGGCGTCGACCGGGTGGTGCTGGACCGGCTGAAGCCCTGGCTGGCCGAGGTGGCGCTGGCCAGTGCGCTCTACGGCAGGTCCGGCGCCGACACCGCCAACGGCGTCGAGCAGGTGGTCAGCGCCCGGGCGCCCGCCACCGTCCAGAGGCGGGCGTTCGAGACGCCCGCCCTGCAGCTCGGCCTGTTCGACGAGGCGCCCCTGGCCGACCAGATCGCCTCGCTCAGCGAGACCCTGAGAGAGCTCGACACCGAACCCGACACCTACGACGCCCTGGTGAAGGCCTGGCTGGACGGCGACACCGCCGGGCTGGCGGAAGAGACCGAGAGCCTGCGCAAGGCCTCGCCGGAGCTCTACCGGCGCCTCGTCCGCGACCGTAACGCCGCCTGGGTGCGCACCCTCGACGCCCGGCTGAAGGGGCGCGGCCGGACGGTCGTGGTGGTGGGGACCGGGCATCTGGTGGGCGAGGATGGCCTGCCCGCCCGCCTGCGCGCGCTTGGCTATTCGGTCGAGGGGCCTTAAGCGCCACAGGGAACGCAGATGCGGAGCCCCCATGAGCTACGAAACCCTGATCGTCGAGAGCCCCAGCGCGGGCGTGACCCTGATCCGCCTGAACCGGCCCGAAGCCCTGAACGCCCTGAACAGCCAGCTGCTGGGCGAGCTGTCCGCGGCGCTCGACGCCGCCGAGGCTGACGAGAGCGTCCGCTGCCTGGTGCTCACCGGCTCGGAGCGCGCCTTCGCCGCCGGCGCCGACATCAAGGAGATGTCGGACAAGACCTACGCCCAGATGTTCTCCATGGACTTCTTCGGCCCCGCCGCGCGGCGGATCGAACAGTTCCGCAAGCCGATCATCGCCGCGGTGGCCGGCTATGCGCTCGGCGGCGGCTGCGAGCTGGCCATGCTGTGCGACTTCATCATCGCCGCCGAGACCGCGAAGTTCGGTCAGCCCGAGATCAACCTCGGCGTCATGCCCGGCATCGGCGGCACCCAGCGGCTCACCCGCTTCGTGGGCAAGTCCAAGGCCATGGACATGATCCTGACCGCCCGGATGATGGACGCCGCAGAGGCCGAGCGCGCGGGCCTCGTGTCCCGCGTGGTCGCGGCCGACAAGCTGGTCGAGGAGGCCCTCGCCGCCGCCGCGAAGATCGCCGGCCAGTCGCCGCTCGCCGTGGCGATGAACAAGGAGCTGGTGAACACCGCCTACGAGACCACCCTGTCCACCGGGGTGGCGATCGAACGGCGCCTGTTCCACTCGCTGTTCGCCTTCGAGGACCAGAAGGAAGGGATGGCCGCCTTCATCGAAAAGCGGAAGCCGGCCTTCAAGGGCGAATGAGCGTCACGCGGCATTGACCCCGGGGGCGCCTTTCAGTATATCCGCGCCTCCATTTTCGCCCGCCGGTCCGCCGGCGGGTGCTATCCGTTTTGAGAGCAGTCCCGAATGGCCAACACGCCCGGCTCCAAGAAGGCGGTCCGCAAGATCGCCCGCCGCACCGAAGTCAACACCGCCCGCCGCTCGCGCGTGCGCACCTTCCTGCGCAAGTTCGAAGAGGCTGTGACCTCGGGTGACGCCGCCGTCGCGAAGGACGCCTTCGTGAAGGCCCAGTCCGAGCTGATGCGCGCCGTGACCAAGGGCGTCGTTCACAAGAACACCGGCTCGCGCAAGGTTTCGCGCCTGGCCGCCCAGCTCAAGAAGATGTCGGCCGCCTGAGACCGGCGGGGCCTGCGGGCCCCTGGTCCGGCCAGGCTGTGACGGGTCTTCCTACCCGTCCACGCCTCTAGGAATTCAGATCAGCGGCGCCCGCCTGGGCGCCGCTTTTTTTGGCGCGGAGATCAGGCCCGAAAGGGCCTTCCTGCGACAATTTGTTCTGCTTCAACACCCGCTTTCCGGCCTTTCCCTTGGACCTAAAAGGGTCCCTTGCATGTCAACGAAAATATCGCTCGACGCTGCGAAGAATCACCGTTGATCTCGCCGGGGCCGCCTTTAGTGTCGGCCTTCTTACAGGCGTCTTAGACCTGATCCCGGCCCAAACCGGGACGCCGGCGGAGCTCATGCATCCGCGGGATAAGAACCTGTATCTATTGAGAATTTCGTGGTCGGGGGGTTCGGGGTCCTGGCTTTTCGACCATTGCTGCGATGAGGTTACTAGGAATGACGAGCGGGGGGGCTGCGGGAGCTATGGCAAGCGCACCGGCACAGGCCGTGTGGGGTAAGACCTGCCAGGTTCTCAAGCGCGAACTGGGCGACGCGACCTTCGGGTCGTGGCTGGGCCAGGCGGCGCTGCGCGAGTCCGGAAATGAAGTGTGCGTGGTCGCCGCGACCGGCGTTGCCCGCGACTGGATCCGAAACAATGCCTGGCGCCGGATCGGCGAACTCTGGGCGCAGAACGACCCCATGGGCCGTCACCTCGACCTGAAGTCCCGCATGGAAGTCGACCTTGGTGCGCCTCAGGGCGGACCGTCGGTCGCCGGCCCTGCGCCCGCCGCCAACGTCTTCGAGATCGAGGTCGAGGCCGTTGCGCCCGTCGCCGCCCGCCAGGGCCGCCTCCAGGGTCTCCAGGAGCGTTTTGCCTTCGACACCTTCGTGTCCGGTCCCGCGAACGAGTTCGCCTTCGCGGTGGCCCGCCGCGTGGCCTCGTGGGCCGACGGCCATTTCAATCCCGTCGTGTTCCATGGCCCCTACGGCTTCGGGAAGACACACCTGCTGAACGCCGTCGCCTGGGAAGCCATGCGCACCCAGCCGGGCAAGCGGGTGGTCTATCTCTCCGCCGAACGGTTCACCTCCACCTTCGTCAAGGCCCTGCAGGACAAGCAGACCCAGGCCTTCAAGGAAGAGCTGCGCAACGCCGACCTGCTGCTGATCGACGACGTCCACTTCGTGGCCGGCAAGACCCAGACCCAGGAAGAGCTGTTCCACACCCTGATCGCCCTGGTCGAGGATGGCCGCCGCGTGGTCCTCACTGCCGACCGCTCGCCCAACGAGCTCTCGGAGATGGAGCCGCGCCTGCGCTCGCACCTGCAGGCCGGCCTGGTCTGCGGCATCGAGCCGGCCGACCGCAGCCTCCGACTGGGCATCCTGGAGCGCAAGCTGCACACGCTCGCCCAGCAGGGCGGCTTTCACCCGGCCGCCCGCGCCGAGGTGCTGCAGTTCCTGGCCGACCGCTTCACCGACAGCGTCCGCGAACTCGAGGGCGCGCTGAACACCCTGGTGGCCCGCGTGGGCGGCGATATCGCCCGCCTGACGCTGGACGAGTCGCAGGCCATCCTGCGGCCCCACCTGTCGGTCAGCGAGCGCAAGGTGACCGTCGACACCATCCAGAAGACGGTGGCCGAGCACTATGCCCTGAAGCAGGCAGACCTGATCTCCGAGCGCCGCGCCCGCGCGGTGGCCCGGCCCCGTCAGGTGGCCATGTGGCTGGCCAAGCAGATCACCACCCGTTCGCTGCCCGACATCGGTCGGCGCTTCGGCGGCCGCGACCACACCACCGTCCTGCACGCGGTGCGCCGCATCGAGGCCCTGAAGGCCGACGATCCGGTCCTGGCGCGCGACGTGGACATGCTGCTGCGCAAGCTGCGCGGCTGAGTTCGCCCCTACCGGGCCGATGACAGGGGGCTCGCCGCGAGGCGGGCCGTTTGCCCTGTTCGCCGCGGAACGGGACGCAGGGGCGAAATGAGCGTAGGGTGAGACCACCCGCGCAACCGCGGACCCATCCGAAAAGCTACTCATGAGAGATGTGAAGGGCACGGCCCTGACCGACCGGCTTGCCGCCGCGGCGGAGGCCAAGGCCGCGCTTGTGGCCAAGATGAAGCCCAAGCCTACCGTCGTCGACCCCCTGTTCGAGGAACGCGCGGCCATGAAGGCCGCCGACCTGAAGGCTGTGCGCGAGGCGCGCGAAGTCGAGAAGGCCGAGGCCCGGCAGGCCACCCTGGACCGCGCCGCCGCCGCCGAGGCCGAGCTGGCCGCCAGCGAAGCGGCCCTGCTGGCCGACAAGCGCGGCGCCCGCAAGGAGCGCAAGCAGCTCAGCAAGGAAGAAGCCAAGGCCAAGCGCGACGCCAAGTACGCCGCCCGCAAAGCCCGCTAGAGCGGCACGAAGATCCCCGGCACGAAAACGCCCGGCGCGATGCGCCGGGCGTTCTCAGATCTCACGATATCCGTCCTGTCGGATCAGGCGGCAACCGTGCGGCGCTGACGACGCAGGATCGCGCCGGCCAGACCGAAGCCGCCGATCATCAGGGCCCAGGACGCGGGTTCCGGAACGGCCGCCGAGACGGAGATGTCGTCGAAGAACACGCCGCCCGATCCGGCATCGGTCGAGGACAGGCTGAGGGTGCTGCTCGATCCTGTCGCCTTGAAGGTGAACGAGGCCGTCTGCCAGGTCAGGTTACCAGGGCTGCCGAAGTTGCCGTTGGCCGCGGACACCACAACATTGGCGCCCGGCGCCGTGATCACGGCCAGGGCCGGGTCCTGCGCGCCCGCGGCATTCCGCGAGTAGGCGTACGAGACCGTATAGAACTGGTCGGCGATCGTCGCGAAGGTCTGCGAGATCGATCCCGGACCGAAGCCGTTGATGTCGAGGGCGTTGTTCCCCTCGTAGGACGGGCTCCACTGCGTCTGGTTCGTGACGATGTCGACGCTACCGCTGTTGACGATCCAACCCGGCAGCGGAAGGCTGTAGCCCGTGCCGTAGGTGTAACCACCCCAGCCCTGAAGGGTGGCCGTGCCGGTATCCTCGAAGCCGCCGTTGACGAGGAGGTTCGCGGCGCTCGCGGGCGCGGCAAGGGAAAGAACCGCGACGGCGGCGACGGCAATCAGGGGCGATCGAAGGATCATGGAGTCCTCAGGGTACATGGTTATCCGGACAGTAGCGCAGGGTAGCCGCCAACGGTACGTCGTTCGCTTCTGAGGCGAGTGATGCGGTTGCAGCCTTTGGCCCCGCAATGAAAAGGGCGGCCGCATCGCTGCGGCCGCCCTCGTCATGTCAGCAGAGGCTCGACGCGATCAGGCGTCGGCGCCTTCGGCCTGTTGCTTGGCCGAGAGGTCCTCGCCGGTCTCCTGGTCGACGACCTTCATGGAGAGGCGGGTCTTGCCGCGGTCGTCGAAGCCCAGGAGCTTCACCTTGACCATCTGGCCTTCGCTCAGCACGTCCGAGACCTTGTTCACGCGCTCGCTGGAGATCTGGCTCACGTGAACCAGGCCGTCCTTGGCGCCGAAGAAGTTCACGAAGGCCCCGAAGTCGACGACCTTGACCACCTTGCCGGTGTAGATCGCGCCGACTTCGGCTTCCTGGGTGATCGACTTGATCCAGGTCTTGGCCGCGTCGATCTTGCCCTGGTCGGCGGCCGCGATCTTGATCGTGCCGTCTTCGCCGATGTCGATCTTGGCGCCGGTTTCGGCGGTGATCTCGCGGATCACCTTGCCGCCCGTGCCGATCACTTCGCGGATCTTGTCGACCGGGATCTTGATCGACTCGATCTTCGGCGCGAACTCGCCCAGCTCGGCGCGGGGCGCCTCCATGGCCTTGTTCATCTCGCCGAGGATGTGGTCACGGCCGCCCTTCGCCTGGGCGAGGGCCTGCTTCATGATCTCCTCGGTGATGCCGGCGATCTTGATGTCCATCTGCAGCGACGTGATGCCGTCGGCGGTGCCGGCGACCTTGAAGTCCATGTCGCCGAGGTGATCCTCGTCACCCAGGATGTCGGACAGAACGGCGAAGCCGTCCTTTTCCAGGATCAGGCCCATGGCGATGCCGGAGACCGGCTTCTTCAGGGGCACGCCCGCGTCCATCAGGGCCAGCGAGGAACCGCAGACCGAGGCCATCGAGGACGAGCCGTTGGACTCGAAGATCTCGGAGACCAGACGGATCGTGTAGGGGAACTCCTCGTACGGCGGCAGCATCGGGCGGATCGCCCGCCAGGCCAGCTTGCCGTGGCCGACTTCGCGGCGGCCCGGCGCGCCCATGCGGCCCGTTTCACCCACCGAGAAGGGGGGGAAATTGTAGTGCAGCATGAACTTCTCATAGTACTTGCCGTCGAGCGCATCGATCAGCTGCTCGTCGTCGCCGGTGCCCAGGGTGGCCACGACCAGGGCCTGGGT
>CAUJHW010000068.1 GCA_963205005.1 Pseudomonadota bacterium | reverse complement strand
CTGCACGTGCGCGACATCTCCAGCGAGGAGACCGCCGCCCAGGCGCAGGACGTGCGGACCGTGCTGGCGCGCCTTGGCGTCGACATGGAGGAGCGGCGGATCCTCGAGGTCTGGAACAAGGCCGACCTCGTGCCGGCAGAGGCCATGCCTGAGCTGATCAGTGACGCCCGGCGCGCGCGACCGCCGGCGGCGCTGGTGTCGGCAGTGACGGGGCAGGGCTGCGAGGCCCTGCTGGCCACCGTGGCCGGACTGGTGGACGAGGCGCCCCCGATCGACGTTTATGCGCCTGCCGCCGAGGGCGCGGCGATCGCCTGGCTGTACCGCAACGGTCGCGTGCTGGAGCGCGTGGAAGGCAAGGACGGCTCCGTCCGCCTGGCCGTCAGCCTGTCGCCCCAGGCGCTGGGACAGTTCGAGCAGATGTATCCAGGCGCGGAAATCCGGTCGCACGGGTAGCGGCGTCGCAGACGTCTCAATGTCGCGTCACCCCGGAGGGCCGCAGGCCGATCCGGGACCCAGAGGCCATGCTCACCGCGCCTGGGTCTAGGGTCTGCGCTTCGCTTGCCCGGGCTGACAGCTATTCGGAGGCGGCTGCCGCCCGCTCCGCCGCCTTTGCCTCGTCCCAGAGGGCGTCCATTTCGGCCAGGTCGGACTTGTCCGGCGTCTTGCCGCGCTCAGCCAGCCGCTGCTCCACATACTTGAAGCGCCGCACGAACTTGGCGTTGGTGTAACGGACGGCGTCCTCAGGATCGATGTCGAGGGTGCGGGCGAGGTTGGCGGCCACGAACAGCACGTCGCCCAGTTCCTCGCGGGCCTTGTCGAGGTCGCCCGCCTCGATCTCCTCGAGCAGTTCGCCCACCTCCTCGTGCAGCTTGGCGACCACGTCCTGCACGGCAGGCCAGACGAACCCGACCGTGGCGGCGCGCTTCGAAAGCTTAACGGCGCGGGTGAGGCCGGGCAGGCCGACCGGCACATCATCGAGCAGACTGGCCGGTGCGACGGACTTGCCCGTCCGCTCCGCGGCCTTGAGCGCCTCCCACCCGACCTTCTGGTCAGCGACTGAAGCATAGGTCTCATCGGCGAACACGTGGGGATGGCGGCGGACCATCTTGTCGTTGATGGCGCGGGCGACGTCGGCGAAGTCGAACGCGCCCTGTTCCTCCGCCATCCGGGCGTGGAACACCACCTGAAGCAACAGGTCGCCCAGCTCATCCTTCAGGTCTGTCAGGTCGTTCCGCTCGATGGCGTCGGCGACTTCATAGGCCTCCTCCACCGTGTAGGGCGCGATGGTGGCGAAGGTCTGCGCCTGATCCCAGGGACAACCGTCCTCTGCGTCGCGCAGCCGGGCCATGATTGCCAGCAGGCGCTCCATCGGCGGCAGATCGGCAGGCGGGGCAGGGCGGGTCATTCAGGGCTCTCGACACGGAAACGGCGCGCGGGGATCAGACCGCGCGCCGTCCTGTCAGGCAACCGGGATCGGGCGCTCAGCGCTGGGCGATCTCGCCGTCGCGGGCCAGCTTCCGGGCGAAGCGGTCGAACGTCCACTCAGCGTCGGACCAGACCCAGTTGTTCGAAGCCTGGCGGATGTCGGTCTCGTACCAGTGATAGGAGAGGGGTTTTTCCGACCCATCGGCGGCGACGATCCGCCCCGTGATGGCCGCGCCGCCCACGCCGAAGCTCTGCATCGACAGGCCGGGCTTGTCGCCCAGCTGCTTGAAGGTGGGCCGATTGGGCTTCACGTCGGTGAGCGTCAGCTCGATCCGCGCTCCGTCGTGCGCGCCGGCGCGGGCCAGGGTCTTCTCGACTGTGGCCTGAAGGTCGGCGGTCAGCTCCTCGGCTTCACGGATGCCGTAGGTCTTCTCGAAGGTCTTCTGCAGGTCAGGTGCTATGGAAACCGTGACCGAGGCAGGGGCGGCCATGGCGGCTGTGGCGCTGGCGAGCAACGCGGCCGCGGAGAACAGTGCGAGACGCATGAGGTGGCTCCCGGGGTGCATTCAGTAACTACTTAATAGGTGGGGGTGTCAGCGTCGCGGCACAAGAGCGTGACCGCGTGTCCGGGCTGATCTAGCGTCACGCCCAGACCTGGAGAGCCACATGCCACGATCCCCGGACTTCCTCGGCGCCACCGGCATCGGAGTCAGCGACCTGCGGAAATCCGCGGAGTTCTACAAGGCGGCGCTCGGCCTCAAGGAAACGCAGACCTTCAAGCTGGACTACATGGACGAGATCGTCCTCGCGCACGAGGGCCGGACCGCTGTGGTGCTGATGCACTGGACCGACGGTTCGGCGCGTAACTACCGCGATGTGCCGGTCAAGCTGGTCTTCTACGTGACCGATCCGGTCGCGGTGGCGGATCGAATCAAGGTCGCGGGCGGAACCATGACCCGCGAGCCCGCGCCGATCGCCAGCCTGGGCGGCGCAGTCGTCGGCCTGGGGAAGGACCTCGACGGTTATGTGATCGAGCTTCTGCAGGCCCCAGAGCCGAAAACGAAAGACTGAAGGGGGCGATCTGCGGTTGACTCTTCGATCATATGGATTGCGCCTAAGGAATATTATCGGAAATATGAGAGCTGCTACCGGGGGAGTCCCACGCCGCCGACCGGCGCTGTCTCGAAGCGCTCCCCGAACCCGGCGATAATCGGCCGCGCCTTCGAGATCGCCTCCTGCACCGCCGGAAGCTTCAGTGAAGCCTGATGGCTGGCGGCGCTGTCCCAGACTTCGGTGATCCAGATGGCGTCCGCATTGGTGGCGTCATTGGCCACGATGTAGCTCAGGCATCCCGGCATGGCGCCGGTTCCGGCCAGCAAGAACCCGACCAGCTCGTCGCGTCGTCCCGGCTGCGCGAGCATCTTGCCGATCAGTCCGTACATGCCTGCGCCTCCTGCAATGGCCGTTGTGCCAGAGGCTGCCGCGGCTGCCGCTCCGGCGATGAATTCACGACGTTCAATGGCCATCCGGCAACTCCAGTCGTCCATCCGCCAGGCGGATCAGCGTTTCGACGAAGAACGCCGGTTCCTGCGCCGTGACCCGGGCCTCCAGCGTCTCGGCGGAGTCGCCCGGTTCGACCGGAACGATGCGACGGGCGACTTCGGGACCGCGGTCGTACACCTCGTCGACCAGGTGGATCACGATGGCGCTCTCGGCCACGCCGGCAGCGATCACCGCCTGATGAACCCTTGCGCCATACATTCCTTCGCCGCCGAACTGCGGCAACGGCCCCGGATGGATGTTGAGGATCCGGCCAGCATAGGCGCCTAGGGTCTTTGGACCGAGGTGACGCAGGTATCCGGACAGCACCAGCAGGTCGACGCCGTGGTCCCGAAGCGCCGCGGCCAACCGGTCGTCGGCGGTTTCCGGGTCCGCGACAGTGGGAATGCAAAGCGCCGGAAGGCCGGCCTCGCGCGCCCAGGCCAGCGCCCCGGCGTCGCGCTTGTTGCTCACCATCAGCCGGGCCTCCGCGGACAGATCGCCCCGCCGGATCGCGTCAAGAATCGCGCGGGCGCTTGAGCCGTTCCTCGACGCGAGGAAGCCGAGCTTAAGTGGCCGGGAAATCACGGAAAATCTGCCCTGAGTTCATGCTGGATCACCAGGCCGTCATAGCCAGGCTCGACCCCTTCGGGCAGCTCCGAGCAGAGCTGGGCATAGTCGAGGTCGATATGCATGTTGGTGAGGATGGCGCGCCGGGGTTTTGCCCGCGCGATCCATTCCAGCGCCCGGTCCAGGTGCGCATGTGTCGGATGCGGCCGCCGGCGCAGAGCGTCGACAATCCAGACGTCCAGGCCTGCCAACGCCTCGAAGGCCGCATCGTCCAGGCCCACGACATCGCTGGAATAGGCCACGTCGCCGAAGCGGTAGCCGACGGATCGGACGCCGCCATGATCCTGGTCGAAGGTCATCACGGGGATCGCGCCGGACGGGCCATGGACCTGCCAGTTAACGCCGTGATCGGGAATGGCCTCGGCGTCGCAGATGGCCGGATAGCCGCCCTCGCCCTCGAAGATGTAGCCGAAACGCCGCATCATGGTGTGGTGGGTCGCCGCGTCCATCCAGCAGGGAATCCGGGCCTGCTGGCGGAGGTAGAAGGCGCGCACGTCGTCCAGGCCGTGGACCTGGTCGGCGTGGTCATGGGTCAGCAGCACCGCGTCGACACGTTTGACCGCCGCCCGCGCGGTCTGGATGCGCAACTCCGGCGACGCGTCAATCAGGGCCGTGGTCTGCGGCCCCTCCCCCAGTCGTCGCGCCAGCATCGAGCACCGCATGCGGAAATTCTTCGGCTCGGTCGGATCGCAGTCGCCCCAGTCGCCATCGGCCCGCGGCACGCCGCCGGATGAGCCGCAGCCCAGGATCGTGAACTCCAGGATCCCGCTCATGTCCGCGGGATCCGGTCGAACAGGGCGAAGAAGGCGTCTTCGGTTCGGGATTCGGCCTCGGCCAGGCTCCAGCCGCGGATGTCAGCCAGCTTGGCCAGCACATGGGGCACATAGGCCGGCTCGTTGCGCCGTCCCCGGTGGGGAACGGGAGCCAGGTAGGGGCAGTCGGTCTCGACGATGATTCTATCGGCCGGCATGTCGCGGATCACGGCGCGGACATCCTCGGCGGCCTTGAAGGTGGCGATGCCCGAAACCGAGAACCAGGCGCCGAGGTCCGCGGCCCGGCGGGCCAGCTCTGTGCCCGAGGTGTAGCAGTGCATGAGCAGGCGGAAGGGCCCTGCGGCGTATTCGGTCTCCAGGATCTCCGCCATCGCCGCGTCGGCTTCGCGGGTGTGGACCACCAGCGGCAGTCCGGTCTCGCGGGCGGCGGCAACGTGGGCGCGGAAGACGCGAGCCTGGATGTCGCGCGGGCTCAGGTCGTAGTGGAAATCGAGTCCGCACTCGCCGATGCCGACAACGCGCGGATCGGCGGCGAGCGCCACCAGCGAGGCGGCGGACAGCTCCGGGTTTTCCCTGGCCTCGTGCGGATGGGTGCCCACCGTGCACCAGATGTCCGGCGCCTCGGCCACGGCGCGGCAGGCGGCGAAGTTCGACACCCGGTCGCAGATGTTGACCATCAGGGCGACGCCGGCGGCGCGCGCCCGGTCGATCACGGCCTGGCGGTCCTCGTCGAACTGGGGCGCGTGCAGGTTGACGTGGCTGTCGATGATCATCGCGCGATCAGGCCTGTGCGGCCTGGCGCAACTCGGAGAGTGCGGTGAAGAAGGCGTCGGCGCGATCGAGATTCAGGCCCTCCACCTCGCGCGGCAGCCGCTGCAGGGTCTCCCAGGCGCCGGCCCAGCGGTCGAGCGGACCGTGACCCTGCCCGGCCTGGCTGGTGGCGAACTGGTGGACCCGGTCGGACAGGCGCTCGAACAGCAGGGCGAACTGGGCGGCGCCCTCCCCGCCCCTGAATTTTTCGGCCAGCAGCATCGCGCGGCCTTCGTCCACGACCGGCAGGTCGACCAGCAAATCGCGGGCCGCGTCGTCCATGGCGAGCGCATTGGCGGCGGCCAGCGCCAGGGCTCGGCCGGGCGCGCCCTCGGCCATGCGGGCCAGCCGCAGGGCGTCCTCCGGATTGGAGCCGGCGCGCTCGGCCACGAACTCGGCGGTCACCTCCAGGCTCAGGGGCTGGAAGGCCAGGCGTCGGCACCGCGAGCGAATGGTTGGCAGCAGTCGGCCCGGCGCATGACTGACCATCAGCAGCACACCGCGCGGCGGCGGCTCCTCGAGGGTCTTGAGGATGGCGTTGGCGGCGTTGGGGTTCAGGTCGTCGGCGGCGTCGATGATCGCCACGCGGTGCGGGGCGCTGGCAGGCGACTTGGAGAAGAACTCGGACAGCTTGCGCGCGTCGTCCACCGGGATGATCCGGCGAGGCTTGCCGTCCGGTCCCTCGCGCTCCAGCACCATGATGTCCGGGTGACTGCGGGCGGCGACCTGGCGGCAGACGGGGTGCTGCGGGTTGGAGCCGAGGAGACCGTATTCGGGGTCGGCAGGCGCGCCCAGCAGGCGACGGGCGGCCCGGTAGGCGAATGTGGCTTTGCCGACACCTTCGGCGCCGGTCAGAAGCCAGGCGTGATGCAGCCGGCCCCGGACCCGGGCGTCCTCGAAGGACTCCTCAGCCGCCAGCTGCCCCTGCAGTTCATAGACCTCGCGCGGATGCGGAACCTCGATTTCAGCCATTGGCGGCCAACCGCATATCGACGGCGCTCCAGACGGCCCGTTCCACCGTGTCCATGTCGGCGGCAGCGTCGATCAGCGCGCACCGCTCAGGCTCGGCGGCGGCGATGGCGCGGAAGCCGTCCCGCAGGCGCTGATGAAAGGCCATGCCCTTGGACTCGAACCGCATCTCTGCCCCGGCGCGGGCGAAAGCGCGCTCCAGCCCCACCTCAACCGGCAGATCGAACACCAGGGTCAGATCCGGCCGCACCTCTTCGAGTATATAGGTCTCCAGCGCCGCGATCAGGCCGGGATCGGTTCCGCCGGCCGCGCCCTGGTAGGCGCGTGTGGAGTCGGCGAAGCGGTCGCAGACCACCCAGGCGCCGCGCGCCAGCGAAGGCCGGATCACGCGCTCGATGTGGTCGCGCCGCGATGCGTACATGAGCAGGGTTTCGGTGACAGGGCTCCAGCGATCGGCGTCGCCGCGCAGGACCAGGTCGCGGATGCTCTCGGCCCCAGGTGAGCCGCCGGGCTCGCGGGTCAGCACGACGTCATGGCCCAGGCTTTCCAGGCGCGCGGCCAGCCGCTTCACCTG
>CAUJHW010000067.1 GCA_963205005.1 Pseudomonadota bacterium | reverse complement strand
GGCCGGCCTCGATCCCGAGGCGCCGGAGATCCGCCGCGCCACGGCGCTGGCGAGCCAGCTGCTGGGCTTCCCGCGCCACCTGTCGCAGCACGTCGGCGGCTATGTGCTGACCAAGCGGCGGCTGGACGAGACCGTGCCCATAGGCAACGCCGCCATGAAGGACCGCACCTTCATCGAGTGGGACAAGGACGACATCGACGCGCTGGGCCTGATGAAGGTCGACGTGCTGGCGCTGGGCATGCTGACCGCGCTGCGCAAGAGCTTCGACTTCCTGCCACCCCGGCCGGACGGCAGCCGGGTCAGCGACATCGCCCACCTGCCGCAGGAGGACCCGGCAGTCTACGACATGCTCTGCCAGGCGGATTCCGTGGGCGTGTTCCAGGTGGAGAGCCGGGCGCAGATGTCGATGCTGCCCCGGCTGAAGCCGCGGAAGTTCTACGATCTGGTGATCGAGGTGGCGATCGTCCGGCCGGGGCCGATCCAGGGCAACATGGTCCATCCCTACCTCAAGCGTCGCGCCAATCCGGACGAGGTGACCTATCCGCGGCCGGGCCCGGAGCACCCGCAGGACGAGCTGAAGGACATCCTGAAGAAGACCCTGGGGGTGCCGCTATTCCAGGAACAGGCGATGCGGGTGGCGATCGTGGGGGCGAAGTTCTCCGACGACGATGCCGACAAGCTGCGCCGCTCCATGGCCACCTTCCGCAACGTGGGCACCATCGGCCGGCACGGGGAACTGTTCGTCGAGGGCATGGTCAGCCGGGGCTACGACGCCGAGTTCGCCGAGCGGTGCTTCAAGCAGATCGAGGGTTTCGGCTCGTACGGCTTCCCGGAGAGCCACGCGATCAGCTTCGCCCTGCTGGTCTACGCCTCGGCCTGGGTGAAGCGCCATCACCCGGACGCCTTCTGCGCCGCCCTGCTCAACAGCCAGCCGATGGGATTCTACCAGCCGGCCCAGCTGGTCCGCGACGCCCGCGACCACGGCGTGGAGGTGCGGCCGCCCGACGTCTCGTTCAGCGACTGGGACTGCACGCTGGAGGAGAAGGACGATCCGCGGATGCGATACAGACCGGTACGTCTCGGATTCCGCCAGATCCGCGGGTTCCGCGACCAGGATGCCGAGCAGCTGGTCGCGGCGCGGGAGGCGGGCGCGCGAACGATCGAGGATTATGCCCGCCAGGGGCGGCTTTCGCGCCGGGCGCTGGAACTGCTGGCCGAGGCCGACGCCTTCCGGAGTCTGGGCTTCCCGCGGCGCGAGGCCCTGTGGGCGGTGAAGGGCCTGTCCGGCGAATGGGGGGCCGAGCGGGACGCGCCCCTGCTGCTGCGCCAGAGCCTGAAGGAGACACAGGTGGAGCTGCCGTTCATGAGCGCCCCCCAGCACGTGGCCGAGGACTACCGCACCACCAGCCTGTCGCTGAAGGGCCACCCGGCCGGCTTCTTCCGCGAGGAACTGGCGCGGACCGGCGTCGTCCCCTGCGCGGCGCTGAAGACCGCCCGCGACCGGCGCAGGCTGTCGGTGGGCGGGCTGGTGCTGGTGCGCCAGCGGCCGGGCACGGCCAAGGGCGTGGTGTTCATGACCCTCGAGGACGAGACCGGCATCGCCAACATCGTCATCTGGAAGGACGCCTTCGACGCCCACCGCCGGCTGGTGATGACCTCGTCTTTCCTTGTGGTCCAGGGTCAGGTTCAGAGCGTCGACGGGGTGGTCCATGTGGTGGCCGAGGGCTTTACCGACCTGTCCCACCGGCTGGCCGAGTTGCGGCGCGACGAAGGCGCCACGGCCACCCCCGCCGGTCCGTCCGGGCGACTTGTCCGCAGCCGCGACTTTCACTGATGGTCTTCCATCTGCTGTCGGTCTGGCGTGAGATGGGCCGTCCTTGGGTCAGGAGGCCTCCATGACCGATGCCGTGCAACTGCTGGTGGGCACCCGAAAGGGCGCCTGGATCTATCGCAGCGACGCCCGTCGAGAGACCTGGCGAGCGGAGGGTCCGCTGTTCCTGGGCCAGATCATCAACCACTTCGTCGCCGATCCGCGCGACGGCCGGACCCTGGTGATGGCCGCCTCGACGGGCCACCTCGGCCCGACGATCCTGCGGTCCGCCGACGGCGGCGCAACCTGGACCGAGGCCAGCCGCCCGCCCGCCTTCCCGAAGGGCGATCCGCACGGGCGGGCGGTGGACCATTCCTTCTGGGTCGAGCCCGGGCATGCCGACGAGCCCGGCGTCTGGTGGGTGGGCGCCTCGCCGCCGGCCCTGTTCCGCAGCGCCGATGGCGGCGACACCTGGGACGGCGTCACCGGCCTGAACGAGCATCCCCGCGTGCTCGACTGGTTCCCGCCCGACGGCGGCACGCCGGACGGGGCGATCCTCAACCAGGTGGTCATCGACCCGCGCGACGCGCGCCACATGTACCTGGCCACGTGTTCGGCCGGGGTGCTGGAGACCACCGACCAGGGCGCGACCTGGCGACCCCTGAACCAGAATGTGCGCTGCGACTTCTTCCCCGACCCCTATCCGGAGTTCGGCCAGGACGCCCACTACCTGGCGCTGGCCCCCACCGATCCCGACCGGCTCTGGCAGCAGAACCACTGCGGCATCTACCGCCTGGACCGTCCCGGCGAGCGGTGGGACCGGATCGGTGAGGCCATGCCGCCGGAAATCGGCGACATCGGCTTCACCATCGTGCCGCACCCCCGCGACCGCGAGACGGCCTGGGTCTGGCCGATGGACGGCACCGAAGTGTGGCCGCGCGTCAGCCCCGGCGGACGGCCCGCCGCCTACCGCACCCGTGACGGCGGCGCATCCTGGCAGCGTCAGGACCGCGGGTTCCCGGCCGAGCAGGGCTGGTTCACCGTCAAGCGTCAGGCCTTCTGCGCCGACCGGGCCGATCCGCTGGGGCTCTACATCGGCACCACCGGCGGGGAGATCTGGATGAGCGGCGACGAGGGTGGCGCCTGGCGCCAGATCGCCGCCCACCTGCCGGAGATCTATTCGGTCACCGCCGCGCCGCTCGCATGATCTCGGTCCTGATCCCGTCCCAGCTCATCGCCTACACCGGCGGCGCGACGCGGGTGGAGGCGCGCGGCGCGACCGTGGGCGAGGTGATGGACGACCTGGACCGCCGCTTTGCCGGGCTCAAGTTCCGGGTGATTGACGAGCAGGACCGCATCCGCAGGCACATGCGGATCTTCGTTGGCCAGTTGGAGGCCAGAACGACAAACGCCGCCGTCAGCGACGGCGGCGAAGTCCTGATCTTCGGAGCGCTCAGCGGGGGCTAGAAGACCAGCGCGCGGGCTTCCTTCACGTGCGGCAGGGCCTGGATCTTGGCCAGCAGCTTGGCGTCGGGGGCCTGGTCCACGCCGACCAGGGCGATGGCGTCGTCGCCGGCGTCGATACGGCCCAGGTTGAAGGTGGCGATGTTGACGCCCGCCTCGCCGAGCAGCCCACCCAGCGCACCGATGAAGCCCGGCTTGTCGAGGTTGTTGACGTAGAGCATCCGCGGCGAGAACGGCGCGTCGAGGTCCATGCCCTTGACCTCCACCACACGCGGCGCGCCCGCCTGGACCGTGCCGGCGAAGGAGCGCTTGCCCTTCTCGGTGGTGACGGTGATGCGCATCAGGCTCTCGTAGATCGGCGAGTTTTCCTGGCGGCTCTCCGAGAACACGATGCCGCGTTCCTTGGCCACCGCCGGCGCCGAGACCATGTTGATCTCCGCCAGCATCGGCCGCAGCACGCCGGCCAGGGCGGCGGCCGACAGCGGCTTGATGTTGAGCTTGGAGACCTCGCCCTCGAAGGCGATGTCGACGGCCTTGACGCCGAAGTCGACCATCTGGCCGGCCAGGGCGCCCAGCTTTTCGGCCAGCGCCACGAACGGCTTCAGGCGCGGGGCTTCCTCGGCGGTGACCGAGGGGCTGTTGAGCGCATTGGTGACCGCGCCGGTCAGCAGGTAGTCGCTGATCTGTTCGGCGACCTGAAGGGCGACGTTTTCCTGAGCCTCGTTGGTTGACGCGCCCAGGTGCGGGGTGGCGACGAAGTTCGGCGCGCCGAACAGCACGTTCTCCTTCGCCGGCTCCTGCACGAAGACGTCGAAGCCGGCGCCGCCGATGTGGCCGCTCTCCAGCCCGGCGCGCAGCGCGGCCTCATCCACCAGGCCGCCTCGGGCGCAGTTGATGATGAAGACACCCTTCTTCGTCTTCGCCAGGTTCTCGGCGGACAGGATGTTGCGGGTCTTGTCGGTGAGCGGCGTATGCAGGGTGATGAAGTCGGCGCGGGCCAGCAGGTCCTCGAGCTCGACCTTCTCGACACCCATCTCCACCGCGCGCTCGGGCGACAGGAAAGGGTCGTAGGCGACAACCTTCATCTTCAGGCCCAGCGCCCGGTCGGCGACGATGCCGCCGATGTTGCCGGCGCCGATCAGGCCCAGCGTCTTGGCGTAGAGCTCCACGCCCATGAACCGGCTCTTTTCCCACTTGCCGGCCTGGGTCGAGGCGTCGGCGGCGGGCATCTGGCGGGCGAGCGCGAACATCATGGCGATCGCGTGCTCGGCCGTGGTGATCGAGTTGCCGAAGGGGGTGTTCATCACCACCACGCCGGCGGCGGTGGCGGCGGGGATGTCGATGTTGTCGACGCCGATACCGGCCCGGCCGATGACCTTGAGGTTCTTCGCCGCGGCGATGACGTCCTTGTTGGGCTTGGTGTCGGAGCGGACGACCAGGCCGTCGTAGTCGCCGATCACGGCGATCAGCTCGTCTTTCGAAAGGCCGGTCTTGATATCCACGTCGACGCCGCGCTGGCGGAAGATGTCGACGGCGGCGGGGCTGAGGCTGTCAGCAATGAGAACGCGGGGCATGGATTCTACCTTTTGTTGCCGCTCATCCCGGCGAATGCCGGGACCCGGATGGAAGGGCTCAGGAATGGACGCTGTGTGCGCCGAGCCGATCAGGTCAGGGCCAGAGCCTTGAGATCTGGGTCCCGGCATTCGCCGGGATGAGCGAAGGATTTGGGCGAGTGGAGAGGCCGCGACTCAGGCCGCGGCGAGGTCTTCGGCGACGGTGGCGAAGGCCCAGTCGAGCCAGGGCGTCAGGGCGTCGAGGTCGGAGGTCTCGACCGTGGCGCCGCACCAGATCCGCAGACCGGGAGGTGCGTCACGGTAGCCGCCGACGTCGAGGGCCACGCCCTCCTTCTCCAGCAGCCCGGCCAGCTTCTTGGCGAAGTCGGCCTGGGCGGCGTCCGGCAGGCCGGCGACGCGGGCGTCGACCACCTTCAGGCACACCGAGGTGTTGGAGCGGGTCGCGGGATCCTCGGCCAGGTTGGCGACCCAGGGCGTCTTGGCGACCCAGGCTTCCAGGACGGCCAGGTTGGCGTCGGCGCGGCGCTGCATCTCGGCGAGGCCGCCAATCTTCTTGGCCCACGACAGGGCGTCGAGCGCGTCTTCCACGCAGAGCATGGAGGGCGTGTTGATCGTGGCGCCCTCGAAGATCTCGAGGTTCACCTTGCCGCCCTTGGTCATGCGGAACAGCTTGGGCATCGGCCACGGCGGGCTGTAGTTTTCCAGCCGGGCCACGGCGCGGGGGCCGAGGATCAGCACGCCGTGCGCGCCCTCGCCGCCCAGGGCCTTCTGCCAGGAGAAGGTCACCACATCGAGCTTGGCCCAGTCGAGCTTCTGGGCGAAGGCGGCGCTGGTCGCGTCGCAGATGGTGATGCCGGTGCGGTCGGCCGAGATGAAGTCGGCGTTGGGCACCCGGACGCCGGAGGTGGTGCCGTTCCAGGTGAACACCAGGTCGGCGTCGGGATTGACCTTGCTCAGGTCCGGCAGCTGGCCATAGGGCGCGTCCAGAACCTCGGCGCCGATCTTCAGCTGCTTGGTGACATCGGTCACCCAGTCCTTGCCGAAGCTCTCGAAGGCCAGCAGCTGGACCGGCTTCGGACCCAGCATCGACCACAGGGCCATCTCGACGGCGCCGGTGTCGGAGCCGGCGACGATGCCGATCAGGAAGTCGTCCGGAACCTCGAGCACCTCACGGGTGCGATCGATAGCCTCCTTCAGGCGCGCCTTGCCGGGCTTTGACCGGTGCGAGCGTCCGAGGACGGCGTTCTGGAGATTTTCGGGGGCCCATCCGGGGCGCTTGGCGCACGGGCCGGAAGAGAATTCGGGACGAGCCGGGCGCATGGCCGGCTTCGGCAGGGTATTCATAGCGATGTCTCCCATCCTTACAGATGAGCAGCGCCCCGTTGGGGGGGCGTGGCCCGCGGGCCAAAGACCTGCGTTTTCGGCGCGGCGCAAGAAAAATTTCGGAAGTCTGTAGAGGGGCGGCGCTAGGACGCAGGCGTTGTCTTGCCTCGAGCCAAACGGACACGCCGGCGCCAGGCGACCGCCGTGCCGATGATCAGGCACCAGATGATGCCGCTGAAGTCGATGTTGTTGATCAAGGCGTTAAGGTAGTCGCCCGTCGGACGCTCAGTGACCATGTAATAGGAATGCATCGCGAACTGAGCCGCGAAAAACAGCATCACCCCGCCCATCCACAGCGCGCCATAGCGCACCGTCACGCCCAGCAGGACCATGGCTGTGAGGCCATCGTTGACCAGCCGGATGACATCGTCGCTGTCAGGGGCCAGCAGGCTGCCCGTCTGCCCGACCAGCACGTTGGCGAAAACGATGCCGGCCGTCATCCGCTCCGCGGGGCCGCCCTTCCACAACGCGAAGAGCGCCCCGAGGACGGAGAAGATGTTGATAAGCAGGCGGATCGAGACGTCAGGCATGATTAAGCGCCCCTAATGCAGAACTAGAGGCGCCTAACCAGTTAATCTCTTGCAATGATCCGCCGCGCTGGCGGCGGAGGCTTGCTTAGCCGACTTCGCGCATCGTGGTCGCGGTCTTGACCACGGCCTGCGGCGGCTTGTCCATGCCGTCCATCTTGGTGCGGATGCCGAGGCGAAGCTTGGCGTCGTTCAGCTCGTTGTGCACGCCGACCATGGCCGAGCGGGCTTCGCTGAGCGCCCGGATGGCTTCCATCATCTTCACCTGAACATCGTCGGCGAAGACGAGCGAGGCGTTAACGTCCTTGCGAGCCTTGAGCATTTCGCTCAGCAGCTCGGCTGCTTCGACCATCGCGCCGTCAACGGCAGCTTCAGTCGTGAAGAGCTTCTTGGCCACGCGCTGGGCCACGAACGCCTTATCCATTTGGGAGCACCCCTTAAAGTTACCCGACACCCGTTAAGGTAAAGCAGAGGTTAAGGCGCACGCAATCGATTCAGCAGTTGTTAACCATAAATTTCGCCGCCAGCAGTTGTATCGTGGCGCCAAAAGCACAGATTCAGCGGCCCACGCTGGGTTGCATCCACTCGCGGAAGCGAAGCGTTAGGATAATCCGCCGATCATCATGGCATGAGCGCGATGGACGCCCCGCCCCTGGAAGGCGCTCCCCTGAGCGCCGCACCCACCGTGACGTTCCACGCGCGGGTGGCCGGAGTCGGCCTGGTGACCACGGTGGTGGTGCTGATCGCCGCCTGCCTCACCTTCATGCTGCAGCAGTGGGCCGTGGCCCGCACCCAGTCGCACCGGTTCCACGAGAGCCTGGCGGAGATGTCAGCCAGCATGGCCGGTCCGGCGATGGCGCCCGCCGAGCGCGTGCGCCTGGGCCAGGCGCTGGTCGCCGTCCGCGCCAGCAAGGAAGTCACCGCCGCCCGCGTGGTCGACGCCACCGGCCGCGAACTGGCCAGCTATCGCGCCGACCGCGCGCCCGCCGGCGAGACCGAGACCATCACCCGGCCCGTCCTGGCCGACGGCCGGACCGTCGGGCAGCTCAGCCTGACGGTGGAGCAGCCCTCGCTGAAGCCGATGCTGCCGCAGTTCATCGCCCTGACCTTCGTGCTCCTGTTCGGCGGCGTGGGCGTGGCGCTGTTCCTGGCCCGCAGCCTGGCCCACCGGGTAATCCGCCCGGTTCAGGTGCTGTCGCAGGCGATGCACGAGGTCGCCGAGGGCGGCAGCTTCACCCCCGTGGAGGTCGAGGCCCGGGACGAGCTGTTCCAGAGCCTGACTGAAAGCTTCAACCATCTGCTGGCGAACCTCGCCGAGCGGGAGGGCGACCTGAAGGCCGCCATGCGCGAGCTGGAAGCCGCCCGCGATGCGGCCAACGCGGCCAATGTGCTCAAGACCCAGTTCCTGGCCAACATGAGCCACGAGATCCGCACGCCCCTGAACGGCGTGCTGGCGATGGCCGAGGTCATGTCGATGGGCGACCTCGCCGAGGTCCAGCGCGACCGGCTGGACGTGATCCGGCGGTCCGGCGGGCTGCTGCTGGCTGTCCTGAACGACGTGCTGGACCTGTCGAAGATCGAGGCCGGCAAGCTTACCCTGTTCGAGGAAGACTTCGACGTAGAGGAGGCCTTCGCCCAGGCGCGGGACAACTTCGCTGTCACCGCCGCGGCCAAGGGTCTGGACTTCAGCATCGAGATCGCCGAGTCGGCCCGCGGCTGGTGGCGCGGCGACGCCGACCGGCTGCGCCAGATCGTCGGCAACCTGCTGTCCAACGCCATCAAGTTCACCCCCCACGGCGCGGTCCACGCAACGATCGACACGGGCGAGTCGGGCGGCCTGCGAATGGTGGTCCGCGACACCGGCGTCGGCATCCCGGCCGACAAGCTCCCGGCCCTCTTCGAGAAATTCACCCAGGCCGACAACTCCGCGACCCGCCGCTTCGGCGGCACCGGCCTGGGCCTGGCGATCTGCCGCGAGCTGACCCACATGATGGGCGGCACGATCGGGGTGGAGAGCCGCGAGGGCGAGGGTTCGACCTTCACCGTCGAGGCCCCCCTGGAACGCGGGCGCCCCGCCTCGCTGCAGATCGCCGAGTCCGGCCAGTCGTCCCACGACGGCGGCCTTCGCCTGCTGGCCGCCGAGGACAACCCGACCAACCAGCAGGTGCTGGCCGCGGTCATGGGCTCGCTCGGCATCGAGGTTCACATCGTGCCCGACGGTCGCGAGGCGGTGGAGGCTTGGCGCGCGGGCGTCTACGACCTGATCCTGATGGATATCCAGATGCCGGTCATGGACGGCATCACCGCGGCCTCGGCCATCCGCGAGGGCGAGCGGAAGACCGGCCGCAAGCGGACACCGATCGTCGCCCTGACCGCCAACGCCCTGACCCACCAGGTCGAGGAATACCTGGCGGCCGGCATGGACGCCCACGTGGCCAAGCCGATCGAGATCGCCAAGCTCTATGAGGCCATCTCGGCGACCCTGACCGCCGCCGCCACCGGCGGGCACGCTCCGTCGCAGGCCGAGGCCGCGGCCTGATCTGTCCCGCGTGAACGGGATGCAATCTAGCTGAACCTCAGCCAACGGCGCGCTCAGACCGCTGTCAGGCGCGACATGGTCTTCTGCGGTCATCGAAGGCCGGCTCCTCAGCCGACCACGGATCGGAGGACCCGAAATGAACACCACGTCCAAGACCCTGATGGCCGCCCTGGCCGCCGCCGCGGCCGCTGCCGCGATCTCCAGCCCCGCCGCCGCCCAGCCCTATGGCCGCGACGCCGACCGGCACGCCCCGCAGGGCCGCTACGAGCACAACGACCGGCGCGACGACCGCGGCGCCTACAACCTGAACCAGCGGCAGGAACGCCTGACGATGCGGATCGAGCAGGGCATCCGGAACGGCAGCCTCTCGCGGCGCGAAGCGACCCGACTGCGCGAGAGCGCCCGACAGATCGCCCGGATCGAAGCCCGCTACCGGGTGAACGGCCTGTCGTCCTGGGAACGGGCCGACCTCGACCGCCGCTTTGACGTGCTGGATCAGCAGATCCGCCATGAGCGCCGGGACCGCGACTACGGCTACGGCTACGGCGGCCGTCGCTAGCCTCCAGCGCTGACAGCCGGACGCCTCCGCGGGACACCGCGGGGGCGTCTGCGCGTCAGGCCCTGAGGCATAGCCTGCCCTCTACCACCGTCACCGCCTGCCCGCGCAGCAGGACGCGGTCGCCGCGATGCTCACACTCCAGTTCGCCGCCGCGACCGGGATAGGCCTGAAGGAAGCGCACGGTCGGGCGGCCCAGCTTCTGTGCGTAGAGCGGCGCCAGGATGCAGTGCAGCGACCCGGTCGCCGGATCCTCGGCGATCCCCGAGCCGGGCGCGAAGAAGCGGTCGATCACATCCACCCCGCCGCCCGGGCGAGCCAGGGCCGCGACGCCGACGTTGCCCCGGCCCTCGGTGGCGGCGCTGGCGACAGCGTTCAGCGCCACGAGGTCAGGCTTCAGACCCCGCACGGTCCCCTCGTCGCCGAACAGGGCCACGAGGTAGGACGACACCCAGACCTCATCCGGCGTCGCGCCGAGCGCCTCGGCGAGGCCGGCGGGCGCCTCGATGCAGACCGGCGGGCGGGCGGGGAAATCCATCTCATAGCCGACGGCGGCCCGGCGGACGGTCAACGGGCCCGACCGGGTGTCGAAAGTCAGGACCTCAGCCGCGACGCCCATCTCGGCGAGCAGCGCGTGGCCCGAGGCCAGGGTCGCGTGACCGCACAGCGGAACTTCCAGCAGCGGCGTGAACCAGCGAAGGCCGAACCGCGCCGGATCGTCCGTCTTCAGCAGGAAGGCGGTTTCGGCCTGGTTGTTCTCCGACGCCAGCGCCTGCATCCAGGCGTCGTCGGGCCAGGCCTCGAAGGGCTCGACCACGCAGGCGGGATTGCCCCGAAAGGGCTGGGCGGCGAAGGCGTCGACGGTCCACTGGCGCATGGCGGGCATCCCTGAGCTTGCGCCCCGGACTTGCCGCCGTCCGCCGCCGACCGGCAAGGGCCAGTTCGGTCAGCGCGGCCCGCGTCCTAGCCCAGGATCTCGATCTCCGGCCAGCGGCCTGCCGTCGAGGCCGCCGTCCGCGCGAAGCCGTTGGTCGGCCGCCGGGGATTGGGTCGCAGCCGCATGGCGAACAGGTCGTCCAGCCCGAACGGCGCCAGCACCGTAAGGCGGTCGTCGGCCTCCAGCCGCACGGCCACGGCGAACAGCGGGCTGACGAAGCGGGTCAGCGCCGTCGCGCTGTCCGGCAGGGGCGCATAGGGTTCGCCGAACCTGCCCTCGAACCACAGGTGCACGCGGGCCTGGTTTCGCACCTCGACCATCTCCCGCAGGGGCGGCTCGAAGGCCGCGGCAACGCGCTGGATGACCGTGTCCTCGGCCTCGTAGGAGAGGTCGGAACTGTCGAAATAGGCGACGTCGTAGTCCTTGATCCCATAGTCCAGCGGCCGGCCGGTCAGGTCGTTCAGCACCCGCTGGTAGATGGCGCCGGAGAAGATGAACCAGTCCGGCAGGTCCTGCCCGCGCACCGTCGTCAGCACCTGCATCAGCGGCTCAGAGCGGCGCACGATGGCGACGAGGCGATCCTCCAGGTTCATGCCCGCCCCCGCAGCGGCCAGCCGTGGTCCAGCGGGCCATGCCCGGCGCCGAAGCCCGGCGCGCGCAGCATCGCCTCATGCACATAGTCCCAGGCCCGGGCCACCGCCGCCGGCAGCGGCAGGCCCTGGGCGATCCCCGCCGCGCAGGCCGAGGCGAGCGTGCAGCCGGTGCCGTGGGTGTGGCGGCTGTCGATCCGTTCGCCCTCGAAGGCGGTCTCGCCGTCGGGGGTCATCAGCACGTCGACCACGCGATCGCCGGCCACATGGCCGCCTTTCATCAGCACGGCCCCCGCCCCCATGGCCAGCAGCGCCTCGCCTGCCCGGCGCAGGTCATCCGTGGTGGCGACCGTCAGGCCAGTCAGCGCCTCGGCCTCGGGAGCGTTGGGAGTCAGCAGCGCCGCGCGCGGGACCAGTTGCTCCCGCACAGCCGCCACCGCCTCGCGCGCCAGCAGCGATGCCCCGCCCTTGGCCACCATCACCGGATCCACCACCGCCGGGATCGGGAATTCCTCCAGCAGCCGGGCCACGAGATCGACGGTCGCCACGTCGCCCAGCATGCCCGTCTTGATCGCATCGGCGCCGATGTCCTCCAGCACCGCGCGCGCCTGCGCCTCGATAACGCCCAGCGGAATCGGATGCACGCCGGTGACGCCCAGGGTGTTCTGCACGGTCACCGCGGTGATCGCCGTGGCCGCATAGCCGCCCAGCGCGATGACGGTCTTGATGTCCGCCTGGACGCCCGCCCCGCCTCCACTGTCGGAACCGGCGATGATCAGGACTCGGCCAAGGGTCTGCATGGTCGAAGCGATAGCTGATACCCGCGCAATCACGAAGCCGGCCCAGGCATCGATTAAAATAACTTTTGGGTTATATTTCTTTTGATGTATATTTTGCCAATGAGCCCCTTCGAAGCCGTGGCCGAGCCGAACCGCCGCCGGATCCTCGACATCCTGCGCGATGGCGAGCGCCCGGCCGGCGACCTGGTGGAGGCGCTCGCGATCAGCCAGCCCGGCGTCTCCAAGCACCTGAAGCTCCTGCGTGAGGCCGGCCTTGTCCGCGTCCGCGCGGAGGGTCAGCGCCGTCTCTACAGCGTCGAGCCGCGGGGTCTTGCTGAACTGGAGGCCTGGCTCATGCCCTACCGGCGCGCCTGGGCCGAACGGCTCGACGCCCTCGAAGTCCATCTGGAGCGCGAACAATGACCATCGACGAGGATCGGTTCGGGACCGTCACCCGCAGCGGCGAGGGCTTCGACCTCCGATTCACCCGGCGCATCGCCGCCGCGCCCGAGCGGGTCTGGGCCGCGATCACGATCCCGGAACGGATCGCCGCCTGGTTTGCGACGGCCGACGTGCAGATCGAGCTTCGGCTCGGCGGGGCCTATCGCCTGCGCTTCGGCAACGAAGGCCCCTATGCCGAGGGTGAGATCACCGCCTACGACCCGCCACGGCTGCTCGAACACACCTGGCCCGACCCGCCCAATCCGCCGGGCCGGGTGCGCTACGAACTGGACGCCGACGGCGACGGGTGTGTCCTGCGGCTGACCAGCTTCGGCGTGCCCGCCGCCTACATCGGCTCGCTGGCCGGATGGCACATCTTCCTCGACGCCATCGCGCCGTCCCTGGACGGCGTGCCCGTGACCTGGACGATGGAGGCCGAGCGCGAGCTGATGACGGTCTACGAGGCCCGCGAGCCCTGGCTGAAGGACCTCGCCTCGGGCGGCGCCTGACGCACGATCAGGCCTGAGCGATCGCGGTCCAGACCGACAGCGCCTGCACCGTCTCGCGCACGTCATGCACGCGCACCGCGACGACTCCGGCCGCAGCCCCGGCCAGCGCCGCGGCGATCGAGCCGCCGAGCCGGGCGTCGGCGGGCGCATCCCCATCGAGCGCCCCGATGAAGCGCTTGCGGCTGGCGCCAAGCAGCACCGGGAACCCCAGCGCGACGATGCGGTCCAGGCCGGCCAGCAGAGGCAGGTTGTGGCGGGTCATGTGCTTGCCGAAGCCGATGCCGGGATCGAGCCAGATCTTCTCCCGCGCCACGCCGGCGGCCATCGCCGCCTCGGCCCGTGCGGCCAGGAAGGCGGCCACCTCGGCGACCACGTCGTCATAGTGCGGCGCGGCCTGCATGGTCCCGGGCTCGCCCTGCATATGCATCAGCACCACCTCGCAGCCGAGCCCGGCGGCGGTGTCGAGGCTGTCGGGGGCGTGGCGCAGGGCGGTGACGTCGTTCCACATCGTGGCCCCGGCGGCGACGGCGGCGCGGGCGACCTCCGGCTTCATGGTGTCGACAGACAGGGTCACGGAGCTCCGGGCCCGCAACGCCGCGACCAGCGGGACGACGCGGGCGATCTCCTCATCCGCCGGGACGGGCGTCGCGCCAGGGCGGGTGGACTCGCCGCCGACGTCCAGGATGTCGGCGCCTTCGTTGGCCATCCGCAGGCCCTGGGCCAGGGCCGCGGCGGGGTCGAGAAAGCGGCCACCGTCGGAGAAGCTGTCCGCCGTGGCGTTGAGGATGCCCATGACCCGCGGACGGGCGGGGCTGGCGGGGGAAAGGCCGGATCTTTTGCTCATGGGTTCGGCCAAGTCTTACCGGCAGCCGTAGCTGAAGGGAAAGCGGCGCGCACCGGCTGACCAAGCCCAGTGTTCGCGGCTATGTTTCACCGGCACGCCGGTTCCGGCGGGCCACAGGGAGCGGACATGCCCGAGATCAGTGGCGGCGGCGCGCGCGACACCCTGGCCGGGACCGCCGGGACCGACACGCTCTCCGGCGGCGACGGCGGCGACAGCATCTTCGCCGGATCCGGGGACGACGTCCTTTATGGCTTCGGCGCCGCTGACCTGCAGGGCGCAGGCGGGATCGCCGCCGTCCGCGTCGCCTCGGGTCTCGTCGGCCCGCTGTTCGGCGTGTCGCCGCCGGGCGACCCGGACCGCCTGTTCATCGTCGAACAGCACTCCGGCCGGATCATGATCCTGGACGTGAACTCCGGGACCGTGTCGAACGAGCCGTTCCTGGATCTGCCCAATGGCGCTCTGGCCCCGGGCGGCGAACAGGGGCTGCTGGGCCTGGCTTTCCACCCGAACTACCAGGCCAACGGGCTGTTCTACATCTACCTCACCAACGCCGCCGGCGACACCGAGGTTCAGGAATATGTGCGCCAGAGCGCCACCCGGGCCGGCGCGCAGACCGATGTGATCCTCACCATCGACCGCCCATCGGGCAACCACGTGGGCGGCTGGATCGCCTTCGGACCGGACGGCTATCTCTATATCGCCTCGGGCGACGGCCATTCGATGGAGTCCGGCGTGGGCATGGTCGCCCAGGGGACCGACACCCTGCTGGGCAAGATCCTGCGGATCGACGTCAACGGCGACGACTACCCCTCCGACTTCTTCCGGAACTACGCGATCCCGGCCGGCAACCCGTTCGCGGGAGCCACGCCGGGCGCCGACGAGATCTGGCTTTACGGCCTGCGCAATCCCTGGCGGCCCAGCTTCGACACCGCCACCGGCGACCTCTACATCGGCGATGTCGGCGCCAATTCCCGCGAGGAGGTCGACTACGTCCGCGCCGGTCAGTCGGGGCTGAACTTCGGCTGGCCGATCAAGGAGGGGTTCAGTTTCTTCCGCGGGACATCGGGCGAAGGCCTGACCGATCCGATCCTCGACTACGACCGCACGACCCCGCTCTACAGGGGCTTCGCCATCACCGGCGGCTACGTCTACCACGGGCCCGGCGGCGGCCAGGGCCTCTACGTCTTCGCCGACTACGTCACCGGCAACCTGTGGACCGTGCGGGTGCAGGACGGCCAGGCCCAGGATTTTCTCAACCGAAACGGCCAGATCACCGTGCAGGGCGGCGACCTCGACGGCGTCACCTCCTTCGCCGTCGACGGTCGCGGGCGGCTCTATGCGATCGGCCAGGACGGCGACATCCACCGGCTCGACTTCGGCGCGGCGGCGGGCGACTCCGGCGACTACCTGCGCGGCGAGGAGGGCAATGACCAGCTGTTCGGCGGCGTCGGCTTTGACGACCTGAACGGTAACCAGGGCGACGACACCGCCTCGGGCGGACCCGGCGACGACTGGGTTGTGGGCGGCAAGGACCAGGACGTCCTGCGCGGCGACGACGGCGCCGACATCGTCTTCGGCAACCTCGGCGACGATACTTCGGACGGGGGCGCGGGAAATGACCTGGTCCGCGGCGGCCAGGGGAACGACGTGCTGACGGGCGGCGCCGGCGACGACTTCATGTCCGGCGACCGGGGCGGCGACACGCTCACCGGCGGCGGCGGCGCAGACATCTTCAACAGCTTCGGCGACGCGGGCCTGGACCTCGTGCTGGACTTCAACCGGGCCGAGGGCGACCGGGTTCGCCTGGACCCGGGCAGCACCTATTCGGTCAGCCAGCAGGGGGCCGATACCGTGGTCGACATCGGCGGCGGGGCGCGGGTCGTCCTGGTCGGCGTCAGTCTCTCGAGCCTCGGCGGCGACTGGATCTTCGTCGGCTGAGGCGCGGGGCTACATCAGCTTGATCTCGCGCAGCCGCTCCTGAAGGTATTCGTCCGCCGTGATCGGATCCGGGTAGCGGTCAGGGTGTTCGGCGTCGATGCAGTTGGGCAGGGTCCGGATCACGTAGTCCGAGTTGAAATGCAGGAAGAACGGCGTGGAGTAGCGCGGGAAGCCGCGGCGTTCCGGCGCCGGGTTCACCACCTGGTGCGTCGTCGAGGGCAGGCGGTGGTTGCACAGCCGCTGCAGCATGTCGCCGATGTTGCAGACCAGGGCGCCCGCCGGCGGATTGATCGGGATCCAGCGGCCGTCGTGGTCCTTGACCTCCAGCCCGGCCTCGTCGGCGCCCAGCAGCAGGGTGATGACGTTGATGTCCTCGTGCGCGCCGGCGCGGATATGCGGCCCGTCCTGGGGCACCGGCGGATAGTGCAGCAGGCGCAGGATCGAGTTGCCGACGTTCACCGTCGGATCGAAGAAGTGCCGGTCTAGGCCGAGATAGACCGCGATGGCCTCCAGAACCTTCAGGCCCATGGCGTCGAGCGCGCCGTAGAGCCAGCCCACCCGCGCGTGGAACGCCGGCAGCTCGGCGTCGGGCCACACATTGTCCGGCATGTGGTCGCGGAAGGGGTGGCCGGCCGGCAGGTCGCGGCCGACGTGCCAGAATTCCTTCAGGTCGTAGTGGGTATGACCCTTGGCGGTCTCGACGCCGAACGGCGTGTAGCCCCGCTGTCCGGCCACCGGCAGCTTGTACTTCAGCTTGGCCGCCTCCGGCAGGGCGAAGAAGGCGCGGGCCTGTTCCAGCGCTCCGTCGATCCGGTCCTGCGACAGGCCATGGTCGGAGATCGCCGCGAAACCCCATCGCGCATAGCTGTCGCCCAGCTGCTGGCTGAAGGCGGCGAAATCCTTCGCATAGAGGTCGAAGGACACGGGTTCGATGCTGTCGGGCAGCGAGAGGGCCTGGCTCATGGCCCCTTCCTACACCCGGAGCTAGCCGGCCTCCAGACGGGGGCGTGACTCCGCCGCGGGATCGTTGTCGGCTTCCTGATCCTCTTCCTTCCGCAGCCGACGCATTTCGGCGCGGAGCAGCTTCTCCATGGTCTCGCGGCTGTCGCGGACGGCCATGGTGTAGCGTTCGTCCTCGTCTGCGATGGGAGCCAGCTGCTTCAGCAGTTCCAGGTCCTTCTCGCGGAATACGCTGGCGGCCTTGGCGGCCCGGCGCTCGCTGAGGCCCAACTGGACCAGGGCCTTGCGGCCGAAGGCGAGCGCGCCCTCGAAGGTCTCGCGCTCCACCCCGTCACCGCCCGCGCGGATCAGCTCGTAGGCGTGCCGGCGGTCGAAGGCGCGCGCCAGGATCGTCAGGTTTGGGAAGTATTCGGTGGCGGCGCGGACCAGCTCGACCGCCTTGTCCTTGTCGTCGATGGCCACCAGCAGCAGCTTGGCCTTGCCCGCGCCGGCGGCCCGCAGCAGGTCCAGGCGCGTGGCGTCGCCATAGTGCACCCGCCAGCCGAACTTCCGGATCACGTCGATCTGCTCGATGGAGGAATCCAGCAGCACCACCTTGAACTCATGGGCGGTGAGCAGGCGGGTGGCGATCTGGCCGAAGCGGCCGAAGCCGGCGACGATCACGTCCGGATCGCCGGTGTCGAAGGCCAGGCGCTCCGGCTCAGAGAGCGGGGTGGCGCGGTTCAGCACCAGCCGCTCGTACAGCACGAAGGCCAGCGGTGTCAGCGCCATCGACAGCGCCACCACGGCCGTGGCGATCCCCACCTCGGGGGCGCTCATCACGCGCGCGGACTGCACGAAGCCCAGCAGGACAAAGGCGAACTCGCCGCCCTGGGCCAGGGCGACGGCGATGGTGGCGGCGTCCCTGCGGTTGCGCCGGAACACCAGCCCCACGCCCCACATGACCAGCGCCTTGACCACCATCAGGCCCACGGCCATCGAGACGATCAGCACCGGCCGGGCCGCGATCAGGCCGAAGTTTAGCCCAGCGCCGACGGTGATGAAGAACAGGCCCAGCAGCAGGCCCCGGAACGGCTCGATGTCGGTCTCCAGCTCGCGCCGGAACTCGCTCTCGGCCAGCACCACGCCGGCCAGGAAGGCGCCCAGGGCCGGCGACAGCCCGACCATCTCCATCAGCGCGGCCACCGCCACCACCAGCAGCAGGGCCGAGGCGGTGAAGATCTCGCGCAGGCGCGCAGCCGCGATGAAGCGGAAGATCGGCCGGGTCAGATAGCGGCCGCCCACCACCACGCCGGCCACCGCGCCCAGACTGGCCAGGACCTGACCCCACTGTGGCAGGCCCGACAGGACGCCTCCATGCCCGCCCTCGGGCGCCACGGCGCCGCTGGCCGGCAGCAGCGGCAGGAGGGCGAACAGCGGGATCACCGCCAGGTCCTGGAACAGCAGCACGCCGAAGGCCCCCTGGCCGACCGGCCCCTGTCGCAGGCCCTTTTCCTCCAGGTTCTGGAGAACGATGGCCGTGGACGAGAGCGCCAGGATCAGTCCGACGGCGATCGCCACCCGGGGATCGGCGCCCAACATCACGGCGACGGCGCCTATGGCGAGGGCGCTGCCCAGCAATTGCGCCAGGCCCAGTCCGAAGATCGAGGTGCGCATTTCCCACAGCAGCGCGGGCCGGACTTCCAGCCCGATGAGGAACAACAGGATCACCACGCCGAACTCGGCGAAGCGCATCACGTCGCCGGCCTCGCCCACCAGGTTCAGCAGGTAGGGCCCCACAAGCGCGCCCGCGATCAGGTAGCCCAGCACCGATCCCAGCCCCAGCCGCTTGGCGATCGGAACCGAGACGACGCCCGCGGTCAGGTAGACCAGGGCCTGGATCAGCAGTGTGTCGGCGTGCATCGGGGCTCCGGGTCAGTGTGGGATCGGGACCCGCTTGGCCTTCTTCATCAATCAATGAATTTTTTCGACAGTGTTCTCAAGCGGCCGTTTGCAGCGTATTGGGCGACCATGGCGGACAAGGTTTCCAGGGACGCGGTCGAGGCGCTTGCGGGGCGGCTCTTCGACGGCATGACGATCATGGCCGGCGGCTTCGGCCTCTGCGGCATTCCGGAGATGCTGATCGCGGCGATCCGCGAAGCCGGGGTCAAGGACCTCACCGTGGTCTCAAACAACTGCGGCGTGGACGACTTCGGCCTGGGCGTGCTCCTGGCCGGGGGGCAGATCCGCAAGATGATCTCGTCCTACGTCGGCGAGAACAAGCTGTTCGCCGAGCTCTACCTCTCCGGAAAGCTGGAGCTGGAGTTCAACCCGCAGGGCACGCTGGCCGAACGCATCCGCGCCGGCGGCGCGGGCATCCCCGCCTTCTTCACGAAGACCGGCGTCGGCACCCTGGTGGCCGAGGGCAAGGAGGTCCGCGAGTTCGACGGGGAGCTCTACGTCATGGAGCGCGGCCTCACCGCCGACCTCTCCATCGTCAAGGCCTGGAAGGGCGACCGGGCGGGCAACCTCGTCTACCGGCTGACCGCGCGGAACTTCAATCCGATGATGGCGACGGCCGGCAAGGTCTGCATCGCCGAGGTCGAGAAGATCGTCGAGACCGGCACACTGGACCCCGACCACATCCACACGCCGGGCATCTTCGTCGACCGCATCGTCGAGGGCGTGCACGAGAAGCGCATCGAACAGCTCACCACCCGCAAGCGTGAGGTCGCCTGATGGCCTGGGACCGCAACCAGATCGCCGCCCGCGCCGCGCTGGAACTGCGCGACGGATTCTACGTCAACCTGGGCATCGGCATCCCGACCCTGGTGGCCAACTACATCCCCGCCGGCATGGACGTGACCCTGCAGAGCGAGAACGGGATGCTGGGCATGGGTCCCTTCCCCTTCGAGGGCGAGGCCGACGCCGACCTGATCAACGCCGGCAAGCAGACGATCACGGCGCTGCCCTCGAGCTCCTACTTTTCGAGCGCCGACAGCTTCGCGATGATCCGCGGCGGCCACATCGACCTGTCGATCCTGGGCGCCATGCAGGTGGCCGCCAACGGCGACCTCGCCAACTGGATGGTCCCCGGCAAGATGGTCAAGGGCATGGGCGGCGCCATGGATCTGGTGGCCGGCGTCAAGCGCGTGGTCGTGGTGATGGAACACACCGAGAAGTCGGGCGCGCCCAAGCTGCTCGAGGCCTGCACCCTGCCGCTCACAGGCCAGAAGGTGGTGGACCTGGTGATCACCGAGCTGGGCGTGTTCGACGTCTCGCGCGGCCGCAGACCCCTGACCCTGCTGGAGCTGGCCCCCGGCGTGACGCTCGACGAGGTGAAGGCGAAGACCGGGGCGCCTTTCGAGGTGGCGGCTGCGGCCGGCTAGCGCCAGCGCAGGACGAAGGGTCCCAGCGCCGCGCCGGCGGCCGCGCTGAGGGCGACCCCCAGGGTGTACCAGGTGGCCACGAAGGCCGGGCCGGTCTCCGGGCAATGCAGGCAATAGACCAGGGTCGCCACGCCGCCGGCGAACAGGCCGGCCGCGGCGCCCGCCTGGACCAGTCGGGTCGGGGCAAGACTGCGGACGGCCAGCAGGGCCAGGGCCAGCGTCGGCGCAGCCAGCAGCAGGATGTTGCGCGGGCACGTCCGCCAGGACTTGCCGAGCCACATGGCCAGTCGGTCCTGGGGCGCCGCCATCATCAGGTCGGCGAGCCCGATGGCGACCAGGACCGCCAGGGCGGACGCTGCGAGCCAGGCCCCGCCCCGGGCCGAACCCGCCGGCCGCGCCAGCCGCTCCGCGCACCAGAACCCGGCCACCGCCAGCGATAGCGCATAGCCCGACTTCATCCAGAAGGTCATGCCGAGGACCGCGACGGCCAGGTCCGGCCGAAAGCCCAGCAGGGTCGCGACCACGATCAGGGCCAGCGGCGCGCCCACCATGGCGGCGGTCGCGATCCGGCGCGGAACCTGTCGCGGCGGGGCCGGCTTGAGGCCTTCCGCAAGGGATTCGATGAGGCGGTCAGTCTCCACGTGAAGCCACCTTCTGCATGAGGGCCTTGAGCGCGCGATGCAGGGAAACCTTGGCCGCGCCTTCGGTCATGCCCAGTCGCCGGCCCGCCTCGGCGAAGCTCAGGCCCTCGATGCGGACGCTCCGCATCAGCTGTTCCTGCCGCTCGGGCAGCGCGCCCAGCAGCCGGTCCAGATCCGCGCTGACGTCCGCGCCGGAACCGGCGTCGGTCCAGAGGGTCTCTGCGACGTCATCCAGTGGAATGTGACGGCGAATCCGGCGTCGCCGCCAGTGGTCGATCAGCTTGTAGCGCGCGATCGCGTGCACCCAGGCCGTGAACGGCTGGCTGGCGTCATAGGTCGCCCGTCGATTGTGGAGCGCCAGCAGGGTCTCCTGCACCAGATCCTCCGCCTCCCCGGCCTGATCGGCGCCCAGCCGATGGATGAAATAAGGCTTCAGGCGCGCACCGAGCACGGTCAGGACCTCACGCCACGCGCCGCCGTCGCCGGCCTGCGCGCGCAGCATCAGGTCTTTCAGCCTCGGCTCGACGTCTGGGACCACGCTGGCTCCACGTCAGGTGAATTCGCGCCGACGGGCCAAAGGTTACAGGCCGCGGCGGCGAAAAAGACTCGCACCACCGTGTAACCTGCGCCGTGCCCGTCGCGAACTAGCCCCTCGACCGCGCCGCTTTGGCCGGCCGCAAAGGAGCTTCCGATGAAAACCGCAAACACCACCCTCGCCGCCGCCGCGGTTCTGGCCCTTATGGGCGGCGCCGCCATGGCGCAGGACAACATGTCCAAGAAACCGGCCGCCACCGAGAAGTGCTACGGCGTGGCCATGGCCGGCAAGAACGACTGCAAGGCCGGCGCGGGCACGACCTGCGCGGGGACCTCCAAGGTCAACTACGACGGCAAGGCCTTCAAGGAAGTCCCCGTCGGCACCTGCGTCACCACCAAGACTCCGAAGGGCATGGGCTCCCTGACCCCCAAGGCCTGATCCCCGCCCGACACCGGACAGCACCCATGACTTTCCAGCCCACGGCAGGCCTCGGCCTGAAGCCGCAGCACTATGCGGACGCCCTGGCCTGCTGGGCGGAAGGCCTATGGTTCGAGGTGCATCCGGAAAACTACATGGCGGCGGGCGGGCCCAGGCTGGCCTGGCTCGACGCCATCGCCCGCGACCGGCCGATCTCCCTGCATGGGGTCGGCCTGTCGCTGGCTGCGGACGAGTCGCCTGACGAGGATCACCTCGCCGCCCTGAAGCGCCTGGTCGACCGCTACCGGCCGATGGTCGTCTCGGAGCATCTTGCCTGGTCGATGCGGCGGGGCGTCTATGCCCCCGACCTCCTGCCGTTTCCCCGCACCCGGGCGGCCCTGGACCGGATCGCCGCCAATGTGGACCGGATGCAGTCCGTCCTGGGGCGGCAGGTCCTGATCGAGAACCCGTCGCTGTACCTGCCGCTCACCGGTCACGACCTGGGCGAGGTGGAGTTCCTGGCCGAACTCTCGAAGCGGACCGGCTGCGGTCTGCTGGTTGATGTGAACAATGTCCATGTCAGCGCCAGCAACCTTGGCTTCCGGGCCGAGGCCTATCTGGATGCGATCCCCGCCGCCGCGGTGGGCGAAATTCACCTGGCCGGCCATGCCGCCGACGAACGGCTGGGCGAGGCTCTGCTGATCGACACACACGACCGCCCGGTCTCCGAAGCGGTGTGGAGGCTCTATGCCCGGCTGATCGACCGGATCGGGCCGCGGCCGACGCTGATCGAACGGGACGACGAAGTCCCGGACTTCGGGACCCTGATGACCGAGCGGGACCGCGCCCACCGGCTGCTGGCCGCGCGGGAGCTGGCCGATGCCTGAGCGGTTCCACGCGCGCTTTCTCGACGCCCTGGCGGGGGATGCCCGGGCGATCTCGGCCTGGTGCGTCGGACCGGGGGTCGAGGCGGGCCTGTCCGTCTATCGCAACACCATCGCCAAGGGCAGGTCGGACGCCCTGTCGGCGATGTTTCCCACGGTCGAGCAGGTGGTCGGCCCGGACTGGCTGGCCGCCGCCGCCCGCCTCCACGCCGACGAGGTTCCCCCACGCCGCGCTTCGCTGCTGACCTATGGAGAGGATTTTCCAGCCTGGCTGGCGGACTTCCCGCCGGCCGCCGACATGCCATTCCTTGCGGGACTGGCGCGGTTGGACGTCCTGTGGACCGTGGCCCATCTGGCGGCCGACGCCGCCCCGCTCGATCCAGCCCGGATGGCCGCCCTGCGGCCGGAGGATTTCGCCCGGAGCACCCTTGCCCTGCATCCCGCCACGCGGTTCGCCGGATTCGACGAGAGCCTCCCCAGCCTTTGGCGCGCGCTGCAGCCAGCCGGCCCGCCTCCGGCCCGCTTCGAGCTGGAGCTGCGCCCGGAAGGCCTGCTGATCGTTCGTCCCGGGCTCGAGATCGAGACCCTCGTCGTGGGACCCGGCGCCCTGGCTTTCCTGTCGGCCTGCGCGGAAGGCGCCAGCCTCGCCGATGCGGCGGTGGGGGCGCTCACCGCCGAGGCCGGCCTCGATCTTTCCCGCCTGTTCGCGACCCTGGTGGCCGCGGGCGCCTTCCAGTCTCTGAGGACCCTTCCATGATCCGCGCCTTCGCCCGCCTGACCGACCGGCTGATCCCCGAAAGCCTCATCGCCCTTGTCACCCGGCTCGGGGTGGCGGCGATTTTCTTCCAGTCCGGCCGCACGAAGGTGGACGGGCTGCTGCACATCACGGACGGGACCTACAGCCTGTTCCGCGAGGAATACCGCCTGCCGCTGATCCCGTCGGACATCGCCGCGCACCTGGCGACCTATTCGGAACACCTGTTCGCGATCCTGCTGGCCCTGGGGCTGTTCACCCGTTTCTCGGCGCTGGCGTTCCTCGGCATGACCGTGGTGATCGAGGTGTTCGTTTATCCGGACGCCTGGCCGACCCATCTGAGCTGGGCGGCGTTGCTGATCTACCTCGTCGCCCGCGGCGGGGGCGCCTGGAGCCTTGACCGGATGTTCCGGTTGGACTGAGGCTGGCGTCCGCGCAATCGCTCCCCACGTATCGAACACGACCCTCGAACCCCGATCGGCAAACCTGACCCCATGAACAAGCCCCTCTTCGCCGTGGCGGCCACAGCCGCCCTCCTCCTGACCGGCTCCGCCCTGTCGGCCACGAACCTCAAGACCGCCGTGTTCGCCGGCGGGTGCTTCTGGTCGATGGAGAAGGGTTTCGAGACGACACCTGGCGTCGTCGGCGCGGTGTCCGGCTATTCGGGCGGATCGTCGGCGAATCCGACCTACGAGAACCACTCCGGCCATCTGGAGGTGGTGAGGGTCACCTACGATCCGGCGAAGATCAGCTATGCCCAGCTGGTCGACAGCTACTACCACCACATCGACCCGACCGATCCCTACGGCCAGATCTGCGACAAGGGGCCGTCCTACAAGCTGGCGGTGTTCACGGGCGACGCCAGCGAACGCGCCGTCGCCGAAGCCGCGCGGGCAAAGTACGAGAAGCAGCTTGGCGCGAAGATCACGGTCGCCACCCGCAACGCGGCGCCGTTCTACACCGCCGAGGGCTACCACCAGGACTACTACAAGAAGAACCCGGCGGCCTATGAGCGCTACCGGATCGGCTGCGGTCGCCCGCAGGCGCTCAGGGCGGTGTGGAAGGGCCAGGAAGCCCACTGACCGGATCCCGCGGGCGGGGCGAGAAGCCCTGCCCCAGGAACATCTCCACCTTGCGCTTGTGGCGGCGGTCCAGCCAGACGCTGCCGATCTCCAGATCGGTGGCGCTGGCGAAGTCGGCCTGCATCTCGGCGCGGCGCCAGCCCTCGTAGGACACCATCAGCACCCGGCGGCCCCGCGCCGGGGTGAGCGGGGCGGTCGTCTCGGCCTGGTTGCGCGGGCCGTCCATCAGCAGCCAGCTGACCAGGGGCGGGGCGCCGAAGCCCAGCCGGTCCCGGCCGTAGTAGGACATCGAATAGAAGAGGAACCGGTTGTTGACCGCGATGGCGGTCAGGCCCGGTTCGCGCTCGGCGCGGTCGAGGATCACCCGGGTGATCTCCTCCCAGCCGCGGGCCCGCTTCAGGCCGTTGGCGAGGCCGGCCCGGTCGGCGATCGCCGGCGAGATCACCCCCACCAGGAAGAAGGCCGCGATGGCGGCCTGGATCGCCAGCGCCGCGACCAGCCAGCGCCGGGCCCGCCAGCGCACCAGCCATGCGGCCACCAGGACCGCTCCGGCCAGGTAGCCCGCGCCTGACCAGTTGGCGTTCGCCCGGCTGATGAAGGCCTGGCCGGTGACGATCACCAGCGGCGGCAGGGTGAAGCAGAGCAGGGTCAGGTCCTGGGGCGACAGGCTGCGGCGGCGGATCGCCAGCACGACGCCGATCACCAGCGCCACCAGCGGGATCGGGCCGAACACGCCCAGCTGGGAGGCCACGAACACTGCCATCTCACCGATGTTGAACAGCTGCACCCCGCTCCACGCGGCGTTGGCGGCGGTGTGCTGGAAGGTGGCGAAGCCGTGGGCCGCGTTCCAGGTCAGGTTCGGCGCCAGCACCGCGGCGAAGGCCAGTGCGGCGGCGGCGGCGGCCGGCAGGCTCCAGGCCGCCCGCGCCTGACGCGAGACCGACAGATGGATCGCCAGGCCCACGACGAAATAGACCGCCGCGTACTTGCTCAGGAACGCCATGCCCAGCGCCGCGCCCAGGCCCAGCGCCACCGCGACCCGACGGCGCGTCCCGGGGTCCTGGAGGGTCACATAGGCCAGGGTGGTGAGGCCCAGGAAGAACAGCAGGGGGGCATCGGTGGCGGCAACCAGCGCCGAAAGCTGCACACCCGGCATCAGGGCGTAGAGCGCCGCCGCGGCCAGTCCGACGGACGGCCCGTAGAGCCTGCGTCCGATCAGGAACACCGTCCCGGCCGCCCCGGCCTGGAACAGGCAGGCCGACAACCGCACCCAGGCCTCGGCGTCGCCGCCGATCGCCGTGGTCGCCCAGATGGCCCAGGCGATCACCGGCGGCTTGGAATAGTAGCCGAAGTCCAGCGTCCGCGACCAAAGCCAGTACTGGGCCTCGTCGGGGTAGAGTTCGAGCGGGGTGACGAACAGCGCCGCCATCCTGGCCAGGGTCAGGACCACGATCAGCGTCAGCGCCGCCCGCGCATCGCGGAAGGGTGTCGGCGTCGGTGACGGCAGGCTACTCATGCTGACGGGACCCTAGCCGCCGCGGATCCATGTGCATACGGACCTTGGCGGCCCCGATTGCCCCGAAAACCGCTGCATCGGCGCCACGCTGCGCGGGAAACCGACGGGTTGACGCCACAATGTGACAGTGAAGCTCGCACCGTAGCAAAACCGTCACCTACAACCCGATTTTCCACGCTATAGGCAAAATCAAGACCAAGGGGCGCCGGAGGGGCGGTCCCCTGCACGGGTCGACGGCAAAGGGATACCTTCTATGAATATCAAGTTCAGCCGCGCGCTTTGCGCGACGACTGCCATGGCGACAGGGCTGCTGATGGCGGGCTCCGCCATGGCCCAGTCCACCGGCACCGCGGTGCTGGAAGAGCTGGTTGTCACCGGTTCGACCGGCCCGAAGAACCTCGACGGCGCCATCGTGGCGATCGACGCGCCCAAGTCGCGCGCCTCCATCACCGAGGAATTCATCAGCCGCCAGGCCCCCGGCCAGACGATCCTGGACTCCATCAACCTGCTGCCGTCGGTGAACTTCACCAACAACGACGCCTACGGCTCGGCCGGCGGCGACATCACCATCCGCGGCTTCGACAGCCAGCGCGTGGCCCTGCTGCAGGACGGCGTCCCGCTGAACGACAGCGGCAACTACGCCATCTACCCGAACCAGCAGCTTGAATCCGACCTGATCGAGCGCGCCACGGTGAACCTGGGCACCACCGACGTGGACAGCCCGACGGCGGCCGCGGCGGGCGGCACCATCAACTACATCACCAAGAAGGCCTCGAAGGACTTCGGCGTCCGCGCCGAGCTCGGCTACGGCAGCGACGAATTCCAGCGCTACTACGGCACCATCGAAAGCGGCGAGATCGGCCCCTTCGGCACCCGCATGTGGGTGTCGGGCCTCTACACCCGCAACGACCTGGTGAAGCCGCACAACTCGCCGATCTCGCCCTCGGGCAAGATCCAGAAGAAGCAGTTCAACGCCCGTATCGACCAGGATTTCGGCGACATCGGCTGGGCCAGCCTGATCCTGAACTACAACGAGAACCGCAACAACTTCATCAACCGCATCAGCCTGGCGACCTTCCAGCGCCAGGGCGTGACCACCGCCGGCCTGCCTGACACCAGCCTGGTGTCGCCGACGAGCTGCCTCCGCCCGACACCGGCGGCGGGTACGGCCCAGGTGGACAATTCCACCGGTTTCGCCTGCACCACCGGCTACTACGACTTCAACATCAACCCCTCGAACACCGGCAACATCCGCGGCCTGTCGAGCTGGAAGCTGGGCGAGCAGTTCACCCTGACCGTCGACCCGTCGTTCCAGTACGTCCTCGCCAACGGTGGCGGCGTCGGCCTGTTCCCGGAAACCGATGCCCAGCTGCGCGGCAACACGGCCTCGGCGGGTGTGGATCTGAACGCCGACGGCGACATCCTTGACCGGGTCTATCTCTACCGCCCGAACACGACGAACACCCGCCGCTACGGCGTGACCTCGTCGCTGATCTGGAAGTTCGCCGACAACCAGAGCGTCCGCGTCGCCTACACCTTCGACCGCGCCAAGCACCGCCAGACCGGCGACGTCGGCTACGTCGAGCAGGATGGCACGCCCGAGAACGTGTTCGGCGGCAAGGATGGCGAAGGCCGTCTGATCGCCCTGCCGGACGGCACCAACCTGCGCCGCCGTGACCGCCTGTCGATCGCCACGCTGAACCAGGTTTCGGCCGAGTACCGCGGCCGGTTCCTCGAAGACAAGCTGCTGGTGAACGTCGGCGTCCGCGCGCCCTTCTTCAAGCGCGACCTGAACAACTACTGCTACCAGCAGAACACCTTCAACGCCTACTGCACCACCCAGATCGGCACGCCGGTCGCCGGCACCAACGATGGCACCGGCAAGCCGCTGGTGACCTTCCCGGCCGCCACGCTGAACTCCAACGCCACGCTGCGCTACGGCCAGCCGCGCTCGTTCACCCGCAAGTACGACGACGTGCTGCCGAACGTGGGCGTGAGCTACGATGTGACCGAGAACCTGTCGGTCTACGGCAGCTACGCCGAGACCATCTCCGTGCCGCGGACCGACGACCTGTACGACCAGATCCTGGTCGATCCGGGCCCGGAAACCACCAAGACCTTCGACCTGGGCGTCCGTTACCAGTCGGGTGTCTTCATGGCCGCCGCGGCGATCTACAACACCGACTTCAAGAACCGCATCGAGCGCGTGCTGGACGAGCCGTCAGGCGTCGCCTTCTCGCAGAACGTCGGCGATGTGCAGAACCGCGGTTTCGACGCCCAGCTCGGCGTCAAGCCGATGGACGGCCTGAGCTTCTACGCCTCGTATTCGTACATCGACTCCGAGATCCAGCAGGACATCAAGAACGCCGTGGCCGGCATCCTGCCGACCAAGGGCAAGACAGTCTACGAGATCCCGAAGCATCAGGGCGGCGCCCGCCTCCAGTACGACGCCACGGAGTGGCTGAGCCTCGGCGCGCAGGCCAAGTGGGTCGGAAGCCGCTGGACCAACCTGGTCAACACCGAGAAGTTCCGCGGTTACGAGCTGGTGGACTTCGACGCCCGGGTGAAGCTGAGCCCGATCGGCCTGGATCGGACCTATCTCCAGTTCAACGTCCGGAACGCCTTCAACAAGCGCTACCTCGGCGACATCTCGCCGAACCTGACCGGTACGGCGGTTGCGCAGCCCGGCTATCGCCGGACGTTCATCGCCACCCTGCACGCCGAGTTCTAGAACCCGGTTCAGGCAGACTTCGAGGGGCGGCCGCAGCGATGCGGCCGCCCTTTCTCTTTGGGCGGATGCTTGACGCCGGGGGCGTCGGGGGCCATCTGCGCCCGTCCGCGAACGAGGCCTCCGATGTCCTTCACCGTCCCCGCCGAATGGGCGCCGCACAAGGCCATGTGGCTGGGCTTCCCCAGCCATGCCGAGCTTTGGGAAGACGACCTTGAGCCCGCCCAGGCCGAGGTCGCTGCCCTGGCGCGCGCCCTGGCCGGGCCCGGGGGCGAGCGGGTGCGGCTGATGACCGGCTCCGACGCCGGCGAGGCCGTCGCGCGGGCGCTGCTGGGCGACGCGGCCGGGATCGAGATCGTCCCCGGCCGGTTCGGCGACATCTGGCTGCGCGACACCGGGCCGATCTTCGCCGACGGACGGGCGCACGCCTTCCGCTTCAACGGCTGGGGCGGCAAGTACGCCCTGGAGCATGACGACACGGTCGCCGCCCAGATCGCCACCGCCGCCGGCGCGCCGCTCGTCGCCAACGACTTCATCCTCGAGGGCGGCGCGGTCGACCACGACGGCATCGGCACGGTGCTGACCACCGGCCAGTGCCTTCTGAACCGCAACCGCAATCCCGGCTGGACCGAGGCCGTGGCCGAGACCGCCCTGGCCGCCAGCCTCGGCGCGCGCAAGGTCCTGTGGCTGGGCGAAGGCCTGCGCAACGACCACACCGACGGCCACGTGGACAACCTGGCCCGCTTCGTGGCCCCCTCGACGGTGGCGATCCCGGTGGCCTGGGGTCGGGGCGATCCCAACGCCGAGGCCTTCGACGACGCCGCCCGCCGCCTCGCCGGCATGACCGACGCCGACGGCAACGGGCTGAAGGTGATCCGCATCCCGTCGCCGGGCTGGATCGACGGCGACGACGGCCCCATCCCGGCCAGCCACATGAACTTCCTGATCGCCAACAGGGCGGTGATCGTGCCGATCTACGAGGACCGCCCCGGCGAATTCGCCGTCGAGGTCTTGAAGCAGGTGTTCCCCGACCGCACGGTGATCGGGCTGCCGTCGGTCGCCATCCTGACCGGCGGCGGGTCGTTCCACTGCATCACCCAGCAGGAGCCCGCCTGATGTCGCGTGAGCTGACCGTCGCCGCCCTGCAGGCCTCGTACGGCGAGGACCTCGACGCCAACATCGCCCGCACGGCGGAGCTGATCCGGGAGGCCGCCGGCCGTGGCGCCCAGGTGATCCTGCCGTCAGAGCTGTTCCAGGGGCCCTACTTCTGCGTCGCCCAGGAGGAGCGCTGGTTCCGCACGGCGCACCCGTGGCGCGAGCACCCCTGCGTCACCGCCCTGGCGCCGCTGGCGGCCGAGCTGGGCGTCGTCCTGCCGATCTCGATCTTCGAGCGCGAGGGGCCGCACTACTTCAACAGCCTGGTGATGATCGACGCCGACGGCAGCCTGATGGGCCTCTACCGCAAGAGCCACATCCCGGACGGCCCGGGCTACATGGAGAAGTACTACTTCCGGCCCGGCGACACCGGCTTCCGGGTCTGGGACACCCGTTTCGGCCGCATCGGCGTCGGCATCTGCTGGGACCAGTGGTACCCCGAGTGCGCGCGCGCCATGACCCTGATGGGCGCCGAGGTGCTGCTCTATCCCACCGCCATCGGCTCGGAGCCGCACGACCCCAGCCTCGACACAGCCGCGCCGTGGCGCCGCGCCATGCAGGGCCACGCGGTCTCCAACGTCATCCCGGTTGTCGGCGCCAACCGCACCGGCTTCGAGCCCTGGGCCGGCTATCCCAACGGCGGGCAGCAGTTCTACGGCTCCAGCTTCATCGCCGACCACCGGGGCGACCTGGTGGCCGCCGTCGGCCGCGAGGACGAGGGCGTGCTGAGCGCCACCTTCGACCTGGACTTCCTGGCCACCCACCGCGCTGCCTGGGGCTTCTTCCGCGACCGGCGGACCGACCTCTACGGCGCGCTCACCCAGCCGCGTCCGGCATGATCGAGACCGACCGCCTGATCCTGCGCGCCTTCCGTGACGAAGACCGCGAAGCGTTCGCCGCGATCAACGCCGACCCGCGCGTGGGCGAGTGGCTGGGTGGGGTGCGGGATCGCGCCGCCACCGACGAACTGATCGACCGGATCAACGCCGGCATCGCGGCCAGCGGCTATGATTTCTGGGCGGCCGAGCGAAAGGCCGACGGCGTTCTGGTCGGCATGATCGGCCTGCGCCGGGAACTGCACGATCCACCCGCGCCGTGCTTCGAGATGGGCTGGCGGCTGGCCGTCGACGCCCAGGGCCAGGGCCTGGCCACCGAAGGCGCCCGCGCCGTTCTGGACTGGGGCTTCGCAAACCTCGAAGCCGACGAGATCCTGGCCTGGACCGCGGACACCAATGTGAGATCCCAGGCGGTGATGCGCCGCATCGGCATGACGCCCGACCCCGCCCGCGACTTCGACCATCCCCGGCTTGCGGAAGACCATCCCCTCCGCCGCCACGTGGTGTTCGCGGCGAAGCGGCCCTAGCTCAGGCGGCGGGGCACCCCTGCGGCGCCGGCGCGGTCGCGATCTCGCGCTTGGCCCTGGCCAGGTCGGCAGTGAACTCGGGGACGGCATGGAGGCGCGCCACCATGCCGGCGCCGAGCGTGCGCCCGGCCTCCACGTCGGACGGGAAATGCACGCCGCAGATCATGCGGCTCTCGCCCGAGTCCTGGCCCATTTTCAGGAGCGCGTCGGCCACCGACGGCTTGGCCTCCGACAGCACCAGCGCCCACGACCAGGCGACCATGGAATGGCCGGAGGGATAGGAGGCGTTGGTCTCCATCCATTTCTCGCGCGGCACGCACAGCGGCTTGTCGTTGCCGATCAGGGGGCGGTCGCGCTTGAAGAAATCCTTGGCCGGCGTGCCGATGGTGCGGACGTCCACCTCGATCCTGTGCAGGATCTTCCACGTCGCGGGCGTGCCCTTTTCCGTGATGTCGGTCCCCATGGCGCAGGCGAAGCGCTTGAGCGCCCCGCCCTGCCACAGGTCGTTGTCCTGGATCGCCAGCTTCCAGCGCGGACTGTCCTTGAGCGCCCGGGTGTCGTCGAAATAAGCCCGGTCCGCCTTGCCGTAGGCCGAGTCCGGCGTCGGCGGCGGCGACAGGATCTTCCGGCCGTCCAGCGCGTCCCCTGCGAGGTAGCCGGCATAGGTGTCTGTCGGCCCGCCCATGGCGACAGGAGCGGGCGACGAGGCGTCGGTCGCGCAGGCCGAGAGCGCGGCGACCGCGCAGACGATCAGGACATGGCGGATCAAGGGGGCTCCTGGCTTAGCTGCGAAGAACGGTCAGGCCGTTCTTGATGACTGTGACGCCGCGATCCTTGATGCGGGCCTCGAACGAGATGTTCCTGCCGTCCTTCCAGAGGTCGACGGTGATCGTCTCGCCCGGGAACACCGGCGACGAAAACCGCGCCTGGTGGCTGGCGATCTGGTCGGGGTCGTAGTCGGTGACCATCTGCAGCACGGCGCGGCAGGTGATGCCGTATGTGCACAGGCCATGCAGGATCGGCCGCGGAAAGCCCGAGCGCCTGGCGCTGTCCGGATCGGAGTGCAGCGGGTTGCGGTCGCCGTTCAGGCGGTAGAGCAGCGCCTGGTCCTCGCGGGTGGGGATGTCGACCGACAGGTCCGGCGCACGGGACGGAATCGGATGCGGCTCGGGCTGGCCTTCCGAAGGTCCGCCGAAGCCGCCGTCGGCGCGACAGAAGCTGGAGCCGGTGAGGGTGGCGACCTTCTCGCCCGTCTCGTCGCGCCAGACCGTCTCGCTGACCAGGACCGCGCCCTTGTCCTTGCCCTTGTCGAAGGCGCCGACGGTGCGGCTCTCGGTGGTGAACGTGCCGGAGGCCGGCAGGGGACGGTGCAGTTCGACCTTCTGCTCGCCATGGACCAGCATAAGGTAGTTGGGTGCGCTCTCGCGATGGCCGGGCTTGCGCGGAAGGGGTTCGCCGCGGCCGCCGCCGGACGCCAGCACGGTCGCCGCCGTCGGCACGACCTTCAGGCCCTTTTCATAGACGAAGGCGAGCTCGGTCTCGTTCATCGGGTCGGCGCCCAGGCCGATGCCCAGCGCGTAGAGCATCACATCCTTGTCGCCATAGCTGAAGGTCTTCGGCTTGGTGCCCTGATCCAGGATATCCGGATAGAAAATCGGCATGTGGCGCTTCCGTTTCCTCGTCTCTTGTTGCCCCGATTGAAGGGGCTCGCACACCGGAGCGCAAGACAAGCGCGACCGATTTGCCGGTACGGCCGGGATCGGCTAGAAGGCGCGACCTTGCGCGCATACCCTCTGACGGCGTTGCCGCGCCCCAGATTTTTCGAAGGTTTCTAGATGGCCACGACCCAACCGACGCCTCCGGGCCAGCTCTCCGGCAACGTCCTGTTCTATTCCAAGCCCGAACCGCTGGCCAAGGAGCTGCACAGCAAGCTCGGCGTGAAGCGGATGGACGGCCCGTTCGGCTTCGCCAAG
>CAUJHW010000066.1 GCA_963205005.1 Pseudomonadota bacterium | reverse complement strand
GGGCTTCTGCCCGGACCTCAAGTCCGACAGGCCGCTGGCGGCGGGCGACGGAAAGCTGGCGCACACCACCGATCCGAAGCTTGGCTTCATCTACGGGCCGTCAAGGACCCTGACCGCCCCCTTCATCGCGCTGCAGGGCGGGCAGGACGAATCGTGCCTGCCGGCCGCCACCCATGCCTACATGGCCCAGGTGCCGGCCGGTCGGGTCATCGACCTGCCGAAGGTCGGCCACGGCTACAGCGTACCCGCCAACTGGGCGCCCCAGTTCGCTCAGGCGTTCGCGTCGCTGCACCCTAGAGCGGCCGCCGCCCCGGTGTCGCGAACCGTCCATGCACCGCTTGACTCCTATGTGGCGACTTTGCCGCTGACGGCCTTGCCGGCCCCGGGCGGCGGCGACACGCTTGCCGTGTTCTACTCCGGCGACGGCGGCTGGGCTGGCATCGACCAAGGCATGTCGGCTGGCTTCGTCCGGGCTGGTATTCCCGTCGTGGGCTACGACTCGCTCCGCTACTTCTGGACGGCGCGGACACCGCGGGGCGCCGCCGTCGACCTGACGACCGTGCTGCACCACTACATGGCCGCCTGGGGCAAGACCCGCATCATCCTGACCGGCTACTCATTCGGGGCCGACGCCCTGCCGGCGATCATCCCGCACTTGCCCGCCGATTTGCGCAGCCACATCCGCGGCGTCGCCCTGGTGGGCGTGGACAAGGACGGCGAGTTGGAGTTCCGACCGGGCGACTGGCTCGGCCTCAGTGGCGCGTCGGCCTATGCGATCGCTCCGGCCTTGGCCGATCTGAAGGGGACGCCGCTGGTCTGCGTCTACGGCAACGAGGAAGGTGACGCCGCCTGCCCGACCTTTTCGCCCAGAGTCATCCGCGGCGTCCGCCTCGCCGGCGGCCATCATTACGACGGCGACTTCGCTGCCGTAAGCCAAGCCATCCTCGCCGCCCTGCCGAAGTAGCCCGGCCCCTGCGCCCAAACACCAAAGCGAGATCCAGCTGTAGCTGGATCGCTGGCGGTTGACCTACCTTGGGTCCCGGCACAATTCCCTCAAGGCGGTCGAGACCGACCTGCTGCGCCGCGCCGCCCAGGTCACCCTCAACCAAGGTTACGACTGGTTCTACGCCGCGGACCGTGAGGGCGTGGCCTACTACGGGCGCTAGGACGCCGACCCGGTCGAAAGCGGCGCCGGCTGCCTCTCAATCAGCGGCTCCAAGGACTGTTGGTACATTCGTTGGTACTCTTCGAATCAATAAGTGAATTTTCCCTCAGTAAATCGAGTCCTGCCGGGACCAACAGCGCCGTCCTAGAGAGTTGTTTCCCCACAACTCTCTGACGAAAAACAGCTTCTCAGATCGACCTGTGACACATTAACGTGCCACAATGGACGATATTGAGTTGGCCAAATATCCCGGTCTCCACCTTCGCGGCAGCACCTACTATGTGCGCAAGCGCGTCCCTGTGGATCTCACGCATATCGAGAAACGCGAGCAAATTCGCCTTAGCCTCGATACATCCGACAAACGGGTCGCCATCAGGCGCTATCCTGCCAAGCTCGCGGAGATCGAACGGACCTTCACGGTTCTGCGCGCAGCGTTGCAATCACAGGGGCATGCTGAAGGCGCGCTAGCTGCTGGAAAACTGGACAAGCTCACTCGCCACGAGATCGAAGCTATTGTGTCTGCGTGGTGGGAGAAGCGGTCTCGGCACCGACAGCCACACCTCTCCGCCTATGACAGTCCGGAGGAGCTTCTTGCAGAGCTAGAAGCTGAGACTGCGGCGCTCCGCATCCCCGACCTGGTTGCCGATCCGATCGGGCACGCGACCGACCAGTTGCTTGTCGAGGCGGGCCACCGTGCTCAAGCCAGGAAGCTGGGTCGCGGCCAGACGCAGGTCCGGTACCCCGTCGTTGACCGCGCCTCTGAGCAATACGTCTATCTGCGTCAGCTTGTGCGCCGGGCGCTGGAGCAGGAACTCGCCCTCGCGCGCGATTACGTCACGCAGCGGTCAGACGCGCCGCATGATCCGATCTTCAATCGGGGCGGCCTGGGTGGGGCGCATGAGGGTCTGGGGCGGCAGCAGGCGCACACCGTCGAGGAATGGGTCGCGCAGTACCGCGCTGAACGGGAAGCGCTCCTCGGCGAGGAAAGCACCGGCCGCAAATACGGCTTGTTGTTCCGGGTCGTTCGCGAGGTGCTGGGCGCGCAGACGCCGGTGCAATCCATCTCCAGAACTCACTGCGTAGAGGTATTCAACTTCCTCAAAGCCCTACCTCCCAACGTGACCAAGCTGAAGCGCTACAAGGGGCTCACTCTGACCGAAGCAGTGGCGGTGGCGAAAGCTGGTGGAGCGAAGGGGCTCGCCGCGAACACGGTAGGGTCGTACATGCAAGGCTTAAGCGCCATGCTTCGCTGGGCCCAGGATGCAGAATGGGGGGTCCGCGCCAGCGCGAAGGGCCTCGTCGAGACCCGTCGCAATGAAGTGCAAAGACGGGGGTTCACGCCGGACGAACTCACAAAGTTATTTGCAGCGCTGACCGCCTATCGCCAGGAGCAACCGACCAAATTTTGGGTGCCTGCATTGGCGGCTTTCACGGGCGCGCGGGCGGGGGAGATTTGCCAACTTCGGTCTGAGGACGTGATCGATGTTGGCGGCGTGACGTGTCTCAATCTCTCAGAGTTCGACGCCCGTGGTGAGCGGGTCGAAGACAAGCGTCTGAAGACCGCCGCGAGCGAGCGCATCCTCCCCTTGCATCCCGCCCTCATCAGCGCCGGGTTCCTTGATTTCGTGGAGCGGCAGGGCAACCAAGCGCGCCTCTTTCCAGACCTGATGCCGGGCCCAAAGCTCAATTATTCCCACGAGTTCTCGAAATGGTTCGGGCGTTACAAAAAGGGCCTAGGCTTCACGGAACGCTCGCTGGTGTTCCATAGCTTCCGGCACGGCTTCAAGGATGCTTGCGCCCTCGCGGAAATCGGGGATGAGACGACGCGGGCTTTGGGTGGCTGGGCAACGATCAATCAAGCGTCCCGCTATGGCAACCTTGTCACGTGCTTCGCTCCCCAATGGCTCGCACGTTAGCGAGCAAGCTTGAGTTGTGGGAAGTATCTTTGGGGCGTGAAATCCTCGACTGGCTGAAGTCTCGCCGTGACCCATCAGGCCGCATTAGGCCGTTTACCAACGCCGATGCGGCGGCAGTTCTGGGTTGGAGTGACCTTGCAAAGTTCGGCCGCGCGTTCGGCAACCTTCAATCTCGGCTCGACTTCGCCTGCTATAGGGTCGGCGTTCCGGCTCGCCTGAGTTTGCGCGGATGGCCGCCGGCGAGCAGCTGAGCCCGGGCGCAGGCAACGCTCTATGCAGAGCTTCTCAGGCCGGTCGGGCGCGATAGAGTTGCGGATCGAGATGGCAGCGTTCGCGAAGGTTGCCTTCCAGCCGATAGAACCGCGGCGTACCTCCAAAGTCGAACAGCCGGAGGAGGACGTAGCCCGGCATGGCTTCAGAGGCGCTTAACTCGTTGCGGGTCAGCAAGAAGGGCGCGCCGACGGCGCCATTCGTCGTCTTGACCTCCACGAACAACTCTTTGCCCGCAACGTCGAAGGACGCGATGTCGTAGCCCAGCCCATCGCCCTCAAGGTCAGCAACCCATCGCACTCCATCGGCTAGATCTGCGCGCCCGGCGTCCCGAAGCTCCTGCTTCAAGTACTCGACTGCCCACTCTTCGCCGGCACGACCGAGCTTGCGGTTCCGCTCGTCACGCTTAGCGAAGTCAACTCGCGACGCCCGCCGCGCGTCTGAGGCGGCGTCAAACTGCGCTCCGCTCGGCGGGTCGACCTCGACGCCAGCGGCGATCGTGGGCGGCGACCGCTTCTGCACCGGTGCATCTGAGAAGAAGTCGGGGTGATCGGCAATCCAGTCGATCACCACCGCAACGAGCAGGGCCTGGCGATTGTCTTGAGGCGTGACGCCGGGGACCCAAGGAAGCTCAAGCTTCCGCAGCGTCGCGCTGATGTTTCCATACTTCCGGCTGACCGCGCCCTCATTGCGCCGTGGGAGCCGCCTGGCGACGGCAGCATAGTGCGCCGCCTTGTTCGCGTGCTCTCCGGCGCGGTCGCGTTCGAAGAGGTCGAAGTACTCGCCGACCACCAGCTCCACTTCGTCGAGCGTCCAATCGTTTGGCCCCGGCTTCAGGCCATCGACTTCAAAACCGAGACGAACGAGATGGCGGGCAGCATGATTCCTGCCACCCGAAAATTCGTTTCTTAGGGCTCCCTCGTCGGGGAACTGGTATTTGTGCGCTACCGCGATGATCGGCTTGCTATCGTATTCGTTGCCGCCGAAGCGCAGATAGTAGGTCTTAGACGCTCCGAACCCGTAGCGCTCCTGGAACGCTTCGCGCCCGAGCCGGTCGCACTCCTGGATCGCGTCGATCACGGCCTTGCGGCTCGTTACCGCTCTGTAGTCCATGGTTCTATCGCCCGTTGCCACCTTCGCGCACGCCCGCCGATCGCATCATGTCGCCGATGCTACGGCCCTCGATCCGACAGATCGCGGCGACGCGATCATGGGTCCGATGGTCAGCGATGCACATCGCACGCTTGCCCGACCATCGGCCCAGAGACTTGGCGCACTCATCGCCGCGCAGCGATTGCATGGGTTCCTGCAGAATGGGTCAGGAACGCGTCAGAAGGTGAAACTGTATCTAGGTTGAGCGTCACCGGTGCGGTCGCATTTGGCTCAATGTCTTGCATCAAATCCCACGAGTATGTGGCAACCTCCTCTTTTGCGCTGGCGTCTTTGTAGAAGGTGATCGTCACTTTTTCGGCGGTCGCAATTTCATCATCGCTTGGGTTTCGGATGAAGCCCTCCAATCGATGCGGTCCGTAGCTGGGCTTTACGAGCTTGAACGTGCCTTCAAGAGGCAGCGCCTTAGGTCGTTCAAACTCACGCCTACAGGCTTGATAGACCAGTCCCGCAGCCCCGCCAGCGCCGGACTTGAGGTTGATCAATAGACACTCATTGTAGCTCCGACCAACGGTGCGCCGGGACTGGTCGCACCCAGGCAAAGTTAGGGCACAGGCGACTAGAAGCAGCATTTTCGAGCGCATAGCCTGTGTGCTCCGGAAGCTTGACCATCACGTTATCCTCGTTGGGAGATTGACGGAACGACCTAGGCTCGGCGATTTGGAACTGCTGTTCGTGTCCCGCCCCGGAACCCACATTGGGCTTCCCATCTGTGACACAGCGCTGTAACACAATCGAGGTGTGCAGACCTCCTAAGTAGCTGTTTTTATTAAGCTGAAAGTGTCGGTAGTTAGTTTCCTGCCGGGCCCACCAGCAGCGCTTCGGCCTTGCGCCTTCGCAGCAGCCTTCAACCGGCATCGTCCAGAAGACGGCGGGGAAGTTCGCGGCCTAGGATGCGGGCTCGTTTGGCCGTGCGGGACCTCTCATGCGTATTCTGATCATCGGCGCCGGGATCGGCGGGCTGACCACGGCGCTCAGCCTGCACGCCGCGGGGTTCCGGCCGGTCGTCTGCGAGGCTGTGGCCCGGCCCGCGCCGCTGGGGGTGGGGATCAATCTCCTGCCGCACGCCACCCGCGAGCTGACCGCGCTGGGGCTGCTGGGCGACGTGCAGGCGCTGGGGGTGGACATCGGCGAGCTGGTCTATCTGACGCGGCATGGCCGGGAGATCTGGCGCGAACCGCGCGGGCTGGCCGCCGGCTACGCCTGGCCGCAGATCGCCATTCATCGCGGCCGGCTGCAGATGATGCTGCTGGACAGGGTGCGGGAGCGCCTGGGGCCGGATTCGGTGAAATTCGATCACGCCCTCAGCGACTTCGAGCTGCACGAGGGCGGGGTGACGGCCCGCTTCACCGGGCGCGATGGCGCGGGACGGGGCAGCGAGACCGCCGACCTGATGATCGCCGCCGACGGCATCCACTCGGTGGTCCGCCGCCGGTTCTATCCGGGCGAGGGGTTGCCGAAGTGGAACCGGGTGACGCTGTGGCGCTCGACGGCGCGACTGCAGGACTATCCCCTGGCCGGGACCATGCTGTGGTCGGGTCATTCGCGGCAGAAGTTCGTGGCCTATCCGATCGAGCAGGACGCCCAGACCGGCGAGACCCTGCTGAACTGGATCTGCGACCTCAAGGCCGAGACCGGCGACACGCCGGCGCGCGAGGACTGGAACCGGCCAGGCGATCCGGAGGCCATCCTGGGACCCTTCGCCGACTGGCGCTGGCCGGGCATTGACGTGCCGGCGATCATCCGCTCGGCCGGGAGCCTCTATGAGTTCCCGATGGTCGACCGTGATCCGCTGCCCCGCTGGACCTTCGGGCGGGCGACCCTGATGGGGGACGCGGCCCACCCGATGTATCCGATCGGGTCGAACGGGGCGACGCAGGCGATCATCGACGCCCGCGCACTGGCCTATCACCTGCACCGGGGGCCAGACGTCGACACCGCGCTTGCCGCCTACGAGGCCGAGCGGCGGGAGGCGACCGCGCGGATCGTGCTGATGAACCGCGCCCAGGGCCCCGACCGGGTCATGGACCTGGCCTTCGAACGTGCGCCGGAGCCCGGCGACGACCTGGACGCCCGCCTGCCGATGGCGGAGCGGGCGGCGATCGCGGCCGACTACAAGCGCGTCGCCGGCTTCGACCCCGCCGCCCTGAACGCAAAGCCCGGCTACGCGGTCGGCTGACCGGTCAGGCCAGCTTGCGCACCGCCGGTTCGCGGGCCCACTGGCGGGTGCGGGCCGGCGGCGGGAAGGCCTCGGCGCCCGCCGCCTTCAGGTCGACCACGCCGTCGTCAGGCTGGATGCCGGCCCGGGCCAGCAGAGGCTGGGCTTCCGGCGTGTAGCCGATGGCCTTCAGGTGGACGAAGGCGTTGGTGACGAAGTCCACCGCCGCGCTCTCGCCCAGCAGATCGGCGCAGCCCTCGGCCGAAAAGACCAGGGCGACGGCGTCGAACAGCACCGAGGGCGTCCCGGCCAGCTGGCCGTCGGCCGCCAGGGCCTTGCCGCCCTTGAGCGTCACGCCGCCGATCCTGGGGGCGATGATCTTGATCGAGGCGCCTTCGCCTTCAACCGCCGCGCGGACGGCATTGACGACCGCCCCGTCGGCGCCGTCGGTGACCAGGATGCCCACCGCGCGGCCCTCAAGCGTGGGCGGGTACTTGCCGACGATCCGCAGCATCGGCGAGGCGTCCATGTCCCGGGGCGCGACGGCGGGGGCGGACGGCTGGGGCAAGTCCATGTTCAGCCCGGCGGCCACGCGGGCCGCGAGGTCGGCGTCGACGTTCTGCAGGTTGGCCAGGATGCGCAGGCGGACGTGGGCGATGCTGCACTTGGACAGCTCGAAGACCAGGGCGCTGGCCAGGTGGGCCTGCTCGATGTCGGTCTGCGAACGATAGAACAGCCGGGCCTGGCTGTAGTGGTCGGCGAAGGTCTCGGCGCGCAGGCGCACCTTGGCGCCCTCCACCGACGCCGGCGCGGTGCGGAAGCCGCCGCGCGGATCCTCGCGCGGACCGCCGATCTCGCCGGCCTCGGCCAGGCTGTTGGGTTCATAGTTGGCCCGACCCCTGGGGACCTGCATCTGCATGTGGCCGTCGCGCTGCAGGTTCTGGAACGGGCAGCCCTTCGCCTGGTTGATCGGCAGCTGGTGGAAGTTGACGCTGCCCAGCCGCGACAGCTGGGTGTCCTGGTAGGAGAACAGCCGGCCCTGCAGCAGCGGATCCTCAGAGGCGTCGATGCCCGGCGGCATGTTGGTGGGCAGAAAGGCGGCCTGCTCGGTCTCGGCGAAGAAGTTGTCCGGGTTGCGGTCCAGCACCATGCGGCCGATCACCTGGATCGGAACCAGCTCCTCCGGGATCAGCTTGGTGGCGTCGAGGATGTCGAAGGGCAGGGCGTCGGCCTCGGCCTGGCTCAGCAGCTGGACGCCGAACTCCCACTCCGGAAAGGCGCCGCCGGCGATGGTCTCGTGAAGGTCGCGGCGGTGGAAGTCCGGATCGGCGCCGGCGATCTTCACCGCCTCATCCCAGCAGGTGGACTGGGTCCCGAGCTTCGGCCGCCAGTGGAACTTCACGAAGGTCGCCTCGTCGGCGTCGTTCACCAGCCGGAAGGTGTTGACGCCGAAGCCCTCCATCATCCGCAGGGAGCGCGGGATGGTGCGGTCGGACATGGCCCACATGATCATGTGGGTGCTCTCTGGCATCAGGCCGATGAAGTCCCAGAAGGTGTCGTGGGCGCTGGCGGCCTGGGGATAGCCGCGGTCGGCTTCCATCTTCACGGCGTGGATCAGGTCAGGGAACTTGATGGCGTCCTGGATGAAGAAGACCGGGATGTTGTTGCCCACCAGGTCCCAGTTACCCTCCACGGTGTAGAACTTCACCGCGAAGCCGCGGACGTCGCGCGGGGTGTCCACCGATCCGGCGCCGCCGGCGACGGTGGAGAAGCGGGCGAACACGTCGGTGCGCTTGCCGACCTCGGTCAGGATCTTCGCGCGGGTGTATTTCGACAGTGACTTGGTCAGCTCGAAATAGCCATGCGCCGCCGAGCCGCGGGCATGGACGATGCGCTCGGGTATCCGTTCGTGGTCGAAGTGCTGGATCTTCTCGCGCAGGACGAAGTCCTCGAGCAGCGAGGGGCCGCGGGGACCGGCCTTCAGCGAGTTCTGGTCGTCGCTGACCGGGACACCGAAGTTGGTGGTCAGCCGGTCCTCCGGGGCCGTGGCGGTCTGGTGCGTCTCGCCGCCGACCGGCGTGACGGAGGCGGGCGTGGCGGCGCGCGGCGCGCCGCTGGACGTGGGAGTCTTGGCCATTGGGGGTCCCTGCGAACGATTTGCTGTTCTTCTGCAGGCACCCAACGCGGCGGGCGGGGTTTGGTGGCGCCCGGACCGGGCGGACTTGGCAGTCCCCCCGAAGGACGCTAGCCAGCCCGGACGCCCCGGGGACCCGCCGATGACCGAGAACCTCTACGACCTGCTGGCCAGCCGGTTTCCCGCCGACCGCGACCGGCCCTGCTTCCTGCTGAGCGACGGCTCGGAGATCAGCTACGGCGATCTTGAGGCCGGGGCCGCCCATGTGGCCGGTCGGCTGGCCGCCGAAGGCGTACGGCCGGGCGACCGGATCGCGCTGCAGGCCGAGAAGTCGCCCGAGGGGATCATGGTCTATCTGGGGGTGCTGAAGGCCGGTGCGGTGTACCTGCCCCTGAACGCCGCCTACACGGCTTCCGAGGTCGACTACTTTCTCAAGGACGCCGAGCCCTCGACCTTCATCACCGACCCGCCGGCCTGGGTGCGCGAGGCGCGGGGCCACGCTCCGCTCGACACGACCGTGGCCCGCGCGGCCGACGATCTGGCCTCGCTGATCTACACCTCGGGCACGACCGGCCGGTCCAAGGGCGCGATGCTGAGCCACGGCGCGCTGGCCGCCAACGCGCTCGCCCTGCACGAGGCCTGGGGCTTCACCCCCGACGACGTGCTGCTGCATGCCCTGCCGGTGTTCCACGTCCACGGCCTGTTCGTGGCCCTGCACTGCGCGCTGCTCAGCGGCTGCCCGATGGTCTGGCTGCCGAAATTCACCGACGCCGAGGTTCTGGCGGGGCTGGACCGGGCCACGGTGATGATGGGGGTTCCCACCTTCTACACCCGCCTGCTCGCAAACCCCGACTTCACCCGGGCGAAGGCCGACGGGGTGCGGGTGTTCATCTCGGGCTCGGCGCCCCTGCTGCCCTCGACGTTCGACGACTTCGTCGAGCGCACCGGCCAGCGGATCCTGGAGCGCTACGGGATGAGCGAGGCGGTGATCATCACCACCAATCCGCTGGCCGGCGGGCGCCTGCCCGGATCGGTGGGCTATCCGCTGCCGGGCGTCGAACTGCGCATCGGCGGCGGCGAGCAGACCGGGGTCATCGAGATCCGCGGGCCCAGCGTGTTCTCCGGCTACTGGCGGATGCCGGAAAAGACCGCCGAGGAGTTCACCGCCGACGGCTTCTTCATCACCGGCGACGTCGGCCGGCGCGATCCGGACGGCCGGGTGTGGATCTCGGGCCGGGCCAAGGACCTGATCATCTCGGGCGGCTACAATGTCTATCCCAAGGAGGTCGAGCTGGTGCTCGACGAACTGCCCGGCGTCATCGAGAGCGCGGTGATCGGCGTGCCGCATCCGGACTTCGGCGAGGGCGTGGTGGCGGTGGTCATGGGCCAGGGCGACGAGGCGGCCATGGTCGCCGAGGCCCGCCGGCAGCTGGCCGCCTACAAAGCCCCCAAGCGGATCGTCTTCGTCGACGAACTGCCCCGCAACGCCATGGGCAAGGTGCAGAAAAACCTGCTGCGCGACCGCTACGGCGACCTGTTCGGCTGACGATCCGGGCCGGCGCAAGCCCGCTTCCCCCGCGGGCTGAAATATGTAGATATCTAAGCAATAACGGCTTTGGGGGGCGCGCCGATGGCGGAACCGGAAATCCTGCGAGGGAGTCCGCTGTGCACGGTGGACATCCGGCTTGAGGACAATGCCCCTCTGCCGCTGGGCAAGTCGCCCTGGCGCAACCGGCGGGTCAGCTACATCGCGGGCGGCACGGTCGAGGGCGAGCGCGTGCGGGGCGAGGTCCTGGCGGGCGGCGGCGACTGGTCGGAACTGGGGCAGGGCGCCGACGGCGCGGCCCTGACGCTCATCGACGTCCGCTCGGTCTGGAAGACCCACGACGGGGCGCTGATCCATGTGACCTATGGCGGCCGGCTGGTGATCCCGCAGGCGGTGCTGGGCGCCTTCCGTGACCCGGCGACGGTCGAGACCCTTGCCACCGACAGCTACTACTTCCGCATCCAGCCGGTCTTCGAGACCGCCGACCCGCGCTATGACTGGCTGAACGCCCTGGTCGCCGTGGGCGTCGGACGCCGCACGGCCGCCGGCGTGCGCTACCGGATCGCCGGCCTTGAGTAGTTCGCCCCAGGGGGAGGGGACCCCGTCGCCGGCCTATGCCTGGTACGTGGTGGCGGTGCTGCTGGCGGCCTACACCCTGTCGTTCATCGACAGGATGATCCTCAGCCTGCTGGTCGGACCGATCCGCGCCGACCTCGGCATTTCCGACCTGCAGATGAGCCTGCTGATGGGGTTCGCCTTTGCGATCTTCTACAGCGCGCTGGGCATCCCGCTGGGCTGGCTGGCCGACCGCCGGCCGCGGCGGGGGCTGATCGTGGCCGGCATCGCCGCCTGGAGCGTGATGACCGCCGCCTGCGCCCTGGCCCGCGGCTATGCGGGCCTGTTCCTGACCCGCGTGGGTGTCGGCGTCGGCGAAGCGACCCTCTCGCCGGCCGCCTATTCCATGCTGGGGGACTATTTCCCGCGCGAGAAGCTGGGTCGGGCGATGGCGGTCTATTCGATCGGCGTACCGCTGGGCTCGGGCATCGCCCTGGTCGCCGGATCGCTCGTGGTCCGGTTCGTGACTGAGGGCCCCACCGTTGTCCTGCCGTTGCTGGGCGAGATGGCGCCCTGGCGGCTGACCTTCCTTTGGGTGGGCCTGCCCGGCCTGCTGGTGGCCGCCCTGGTGGCCCTGACCGTGCGCGAGCCGAAGCGCCTGGGCGAGGTCTCGGAAACGCCGCGCGGCGAGTTCGTCGCCTTCCTCAAGGCGCATCCCGCCGCCATCGCGGCCCACTTCGGCGGCATGTCGCTGGTGGCGCTGGTGATGTACGGCGCCATGGCCTGGATCCCCCAGTTCCTGCACCGCACCTACGGCATGCCCGTGCCGGAGGCGGGGCTCTGGTTTGGCGTGGCGACCGCCGCCTGCGGCGCCTGCGGCCTGCTGCTCGGCGGCTGGATGGCCGACAACATGTACCGCCGGGGCTACCGGGACGCGCACCTTCGGGTGATCCGCCTGAACGCCATCCTGCTGGTCCCGCTGTTCATCGGCATGGCGCTCGCGCCCACTGTCGGCCTCGCGCTTGGCCTGATGATCGCCGGCATGCTGCTGGGCACCATCCACGGCGGCGTGGCCGGGGCGGCGCTGCAGCTGATCACCCCCAATCGCCTGCGGGCGCGGATGGTGGCGCTGTACTTCCTGGTGGCGAACCTGGTCGGCCTGGGCCTCGGACCCACCGCCATCGCCCTGGTGACCGACGTGGGCTTCGGCGACGACGCGGCGCTCCGCTACGGGCTGGCCATCGTCACCGGCGTGGCCCTGCCGGTCTCGGCCCTGATCCTGACGCTCGGTCTGAAGCCCTTCGCGCGGGCCGTCGAGGCCGCCGAACTTCGCGGAGGCCAATGACCCTGATCTGAATGCTTAGTATTCTATGGAATTTCCGGAATCTATAGTAGCTTTGGATTTCAGCAGAAGACTCCGCGCTTCATGACGGGGTCACGGGGAGGATGAGAATGACCCAGCGTTTCGCCTGTGGCGTTTCGTACGCGGCCCTTTGCGCCGCGCTTCTGACCGCCGGAACGGCGTCGGCCCAGACCCGGGACGCCGAAGTTTCCGAACTGGTCGTCACGGCCCAGCGGGTCGAGGAGAACATCCAGCAGGTGCCCATCGCCGTGACCGCCTTCTCCGGGGCGGCGCTGGAACGGCAGTCTGTGGAGAGCCTGCAGGACATCGCGCTGCGGACGCCCGGCTTCAGCGCCGGCGCGGTCGATCCGATCCAGTCCAACTTCGCCATCCGCGGCATCGGCTCGGCTTTCGGGATCAGCCAGAACGCCGGTGGCGACGCCTCGGTGGTGGTCTTCGTGGACGGCGTCTACGCCGGCCGGGGCGGTACGCCCGACATCGACGCCCTCAACCTGGAGCGGGTCGAGGTGCTGCGCGGACCCCAGGGCACCCTGTTCGGCAAGAACACGGTCGGCGGCCTGATCCAGTACGTGAGCAGGAAGCCGGCGAACGAGCGCTCGCTCCGCGTCGAGGGCCAGTACGGCAACTACGACCGGATCCAGTTCAACGTCCGCGGCAACGTGCCGATCTCGGACCAGCTCTACCTGGCGGTCGGTGGCTCGCTGAAGAAGCGGGACGGCTACGAGTTCAACCAGACGACCGGCAATGACGTGAACAACCAGGATCTCAAGACGGCGACCGTGGCCCTGCGCTACGTGCCGTCCGACGATCTGGATGTGATCCTGGCGGCCGATTTCACGGATCAGGACCAGAAGGGCAACCCGCGCAAGAACATCTGCGACGCAACGCTTCGCGGCGGCGTCCACTGTGCGGGACTCAGTCCTGACCCTCGCGTGGTCAATGCCTACACCGACGGCTACCTGCGTCGCTGGCTGCAGACTTATCGTGGCGAGATCAACTACACGACGTCGATCGGCACCCTGACCTCGATCACCGCCTACCGCGCCGTGACGCTGAACTTCCGCACGCCGTTCTTCGCCAATCCGGTCAATCCGCCCAATCAGATCGAGTCCACCGAGACCGATCACGAGAAGAACAAGCAGTTCAGCCAGGAACTGCGGCTGTCCTTCGACGCGATGGATGGTCGCCTGAAGGGCCAGGTCGGCGCCTACTACCTGAACGAGGACAACACCCGGATCGAGGATCTGCAGCAGGACTTCCCGGCGCCGGCCCAGACCGGCATCGCCACCTATCCGCAGATGGTCAAGGGCCGGAGCTGGGCCGTTTTCGGCCAGGCGAGCTTCGCGATCACCGACCAGCTCACCGCCACCGCCGGACTGCGTCAGACGTGGGAGAAGAAGGAAGGTCATTTCATCGGCCGCAAGGTGTCCGGCCCCGGCCTGCCGCCGCCGCTGGCCGCCAACTATGACGTGCGCGGCTCGCAGAAGTGGGACGCGCTGACGCCGCGCTTTGCGCTGGACTTCCAGGCGACGCCGGATGCGCTGGTCTATGCCTCGGCCACCCGCGGGTTCAAGAGCGGCGGCTTCCAGGGCATTGCCGGTTCCGGGCTCAGCCAGCAGACGCCTTACGATCCCGAGTACGCCTGGAGCTATGAAGGCGGGCTCAAGACCCAATGGCTCGACAGGCGTCTGCGCCTGAACCTCTCGGTGTTCCAGACCGACTACAAGGACCTGCAGGTCTCGCAGCTGGTGCCGCTGTGCTGCGTGGTGGTCGGCAACGCCGCCACGGCCAAGATCAAGGGCGCCGAGCTGGAGTTCGTGGCGAACCCCTTCAAGGGCCTGCAGATCGACGGCAGCTACGGCTACCTGCACGCCCGGTTCGAGAGCTTCGCCAACGGGGCCACCGCCAACTTCACCGGCAACGACCTTCCGCGCTCTCCGAAGGACAAGCTGCACCTGGGCGTCCAGTACACCGCTGACGTCGAGGGCTGGGAGCTGCTTGGCCGCGTCGACTACACCAACCAGTCGCACATGTACTTCGAGGCCTCGAACATCCCGACGCAGAAGCAGGAGGGCTACATCAACGTGGACGCCCGCGTGTCGGTGACCTCGCCGGACAAGCAGTGGGAAGTCGCGGTGTGGGGCAAGAACCTCACCGACGAACTGGTCGCCACCTACGTCACCGCGTTCGCGCCCTATCGCCAGGTGCTGGTGCCCTATTCGCCGCCCAAGACCTACGGCGTCACCCTGATCTGGAAGATGCAGTAGCCGGCAACGCCGACCTCGGGAGCGCCGTCAGGCGTTCTCGAGGATCAGGTGCCCGACGGCGGAGTTGGATGCGGGCACGTGGTAGAAGCGGTGGGCGACCTTCACCCGGTCGTCCAGCGCGCCGCGCATCACCAGCCACATCACCAGTTCGATCCCCTCCGAACCGGCCTCACGCACATACTCCAGATGCGGAACCCGGGCCTGGCCTTCGGGGTCCTCGACCAGACGGTCGAGGAAGGCGTGGTCGAAGGCGCTGTTGATCAGGCCGGCGCGGGGGCCCTGCAGCTGGTGGCTCATGCCGCCGGTGCCGAAGATCACCACCTTCAGATCTTCAGGAAAGCTGTCGACCGCGCGACGGATCGCCTTGCCGAGGTTGTAGCAGCGGTTCCCACTGGGCGGTGGGTACTGGACCACGTTGACCGCCAGAGGGATCACCCTGCAGGGCCAGGCCTCCGGCTGGCCGAACATCAGCGACAGCGGCACCGTCAGGCCATGGTCGACGTCCATCCGGTTGACGATGGTCATGTCGAATTCGTCGAGGATCAGGCTCTCGGCCAGATGCCAGGCCAGTTCCGGATGGCCCTCGACCACCGGGACCGGTCGCGGGCCCCAGCCTTCGTCGGCGGGCTGGAAGGTCTCGGCGCAGCCGATGGCGAAGGTCGGTATCAGCTCCAGCGAGAAGGCCGAGGCGTGGTCGTTGTAGACCAGGATCACCACGTCCGGCTTCTCGGCGGCGATCCAGGCCTTGGACGCTTCGTAGCCGGCGAAAACCGGCTTCCAGTAGTCCTCGCCGGACTTCCCGTTATCGAGCGCCGCGCCGATGGCGGGGACGTGGCTGGTGGCGACGCCGGCGGTGATCCGGGCCATCAGCGCGCCTCCGACTTCGAACGGAGACCTTCGACGGAGCGGCCGCCCTTCAGCATCATCTCGGCGTATTCCGGCTGGCTGACCCCGCTCATCATCGCGGCGATCTGCTGGAACGAGAGGCCGTCGGTGGCGGCGATCTTGGAGGTGAAATAGATGTTCCCGCCCAGGGCCAGCATGCCGTTCCAGTCGCGGTCCAGCACGGCGCGCTTCTGCGCCTCGGTCATCGGCCAGCGGTCAAGAAAGGCCCGCTCGTTGGCCTTGAAGGCCGCCCGGTTGTCGGCCTTCATCAGCGACATGCAGAACATGTTCAGGTGGTAGCCCAGGCGCGACTGGGCCGCGTCGAAGACGATGGTGCCCGGGATGTCGTGGTAAGGCTTCGCGCTCATGCTTCGGGCCAGTAGAGGCGGGTCGGATTGTCCACCAGCAGCCGGTGCTGCAGGTCTTCGGTGACCGCGAACTTCGGGATCTGGTCCACCAGCACCCCGTCGTCAGCCATGTGATCCTTCAGGTTCGGGTGCGGCCAGTCCGTGCCCCACAGAACCCGGTCGGGGAACCGCTCGACGATCATCTTCTGGAACGGGACCACGTCGTCATAGGGCGGGCCGGCCAGGCTCAGGCGTTCGGGGCACGAGACCTTGGACCAGACGGTCTCGTCCTCCTCCATCCAGCGGACGAAGGCCTGGAACTGCGGGTGATCCACCCCCAGCGCCACGTCGGGCCGTCCCATGTGGTCGACCACCACCGGCGTCGGCAGGGATTCGAACAGGGGCCGCAGTTCCGCCAGGTCCGGGGCCTCGAAATAGACCACCACGTGCCAGCCGAAGGGCGCGACCTTGTCGGCGATCCGGCGCAGCACGTCGTGCGGGGTGAAGTCGGCCAGCCTGCGCAGGAAGTTGAACCGCACGCCCCGCACGCCGGCCAGGTGCAGTTCCTGTAGCTGGGCGGTGTTGATGTTCTCGCCGACCGTGGCGACGCCACGCGCGCGGCCGCCGGAGGCCCGCAGGGCGTCCACCAGCGCCCGGTTGTCGCGACCGTGGCAGGTGGCCTGGACGATCACATTGCGCTCGAAGCCCAGGAAATCCCGCAGCCGGAACAGCTGATCCTTGCCGGCGTCGCAGGGGGTGTACTTGCGCTCCGGGGCGAAGGGGAATGTCCCCGCGGGACCGAACACATGGCAGTGGGCGTCCACTGCGCCGGGCGGGGGCCGGAACCGGGGGCGCGTCGGGTCCGGGTGATAGACGAGCCAGTCGGGGTCCATGACCTGGACCTGGTTCTGGGAATTCATCGGCCCCTTCATGCGGTCAGCGTCCCTGGCTCTTGAGAATGGCGTCCAGGCGCGGATAGACCCGGCGTGCGTTGGCCTCGAACACCTTGTGCTTGTCGGAGTCGGGGATCGGCAGGGCGTCGATGTAGCGCTTGGTGTCGTCGAAATAGTGGCCGGTCTCGGGATCGATGCCGCGCACCGCGCCGACCATCTCCGAACCGAACAGGATGTTGTCGACGTCGATCACCCGGAACAGCAGGTCGATCCCCGGCTGGTGGTAGACGCAGGTGTCGAAGAAGACGTTCCTCATCACGTGCTCGCGCAGGGGCGGCCGCTTGAGCATGTCGGCCAGGCCCCGGTAGCGGCCCCAGTGGTAGGGCACGGCCCCGCCGCCATGGGGAATGATGAACCGCAGCGTGGGGAAGTCCCGGAACAGGTCGCCCTCCAGGAACTGCATGAAGGCGGTGGTGTCGGCGTTGATGTAATGGGCGCCGGTGGCGTGGAAGTTCGGGTTGCACGACCCCGAGACGTGGATCATCGCCGGCACGTCCAGCTCGACCATCTTCTCGAAGAAGGGGTACCAGGACCGGTCGGTCAGCGGCGCGCTGGTCCAGTGTCCGCCGGAGGGGTCGGGGTTCAGGTTGCAGCCGATGAAGCCCAGCCCGGTGACGCACCGCTCCAGCTCGGCGATGGAACTGGCGATGCTGACGCCCGGCGACTGCGGCAGCTGGCAGACCCCGGCGAAGGTGTCCGGAAACAGCTGCACGACCCGCTTGATCAGGTCGTTGCAGCGCCGCGTCCAGGCCTGGCTGACCGCCTCGTCACCCACATGGTGGGCCATGGTCGAGGCCCGGGGCGAGAAGACCGTGAAGTCGCCGCCGCGCTCGCGAATCAGGCGCAGCTGGTTGGTCTCGATGGTCTCGCGGATCTCGTCGTCGGAGATGTCCGGATAGGCGGGATCGATGTCGCCGCCGGCCCTGTATGCGTCGGTCTGGGCCTTGCGCCAGTCGTCATGCGGCGAGGGCGCGGTGGTGTAGTGGCCGTGGCAGTCGATGATCAGGCTCATGGCGCGGTCCTGTCGGCGGTCAGTGCGGTTGTGGCGGGCATCGGGCTACGGCGCCTCATCGACCCAGGTGAGGCCCTTCGCCGCCAGCCTGTCGCGCATGTTGTAGAGGTCGAGACCAAGGACGCCCGCGGCCAGCTGCGCCCGCTTGTCGACCTCGTTGGCCTCGCGCCGGGCGGCGGCCTGCGCCACCGTGGCAGCCTCGGCGCGGCGGACCACGCAGACCCCGTCGTCATCCGCCACGATCACGTCGCCGGGGTGGATCAGCGCACCGGCGCACACCAGCGGCAGGTTCACGTCGCCGACCGTCTCCTTGACCGTGCCCTGGGCAAAGATCGCCCTGGACCAGACGGGGAAACCCATTTCGGTGAGGACCGCCACGTCCCGGACGCCGGCGTCGATCACCAGGCCCCGCACGCCGCGCGCCATCAGCGACGTGGCCAGCAGGTCGCCGAAGTAGCCGTCCTCGCAGGGCGAGGTGGGCGCCACCACGAGGATGTCGCCGGGCCGGCACTGCTCGACCGCCACGTGGATCATCCAGTTGTCGCCGGGCGCGACGGAACAGGTCACCGCTGATCCTGCGATCTTCGCCGGGCGGTAGATCGGCCGCAGATGACCAGCCAGCAGGCCTTTTCGACCCTGGGCCTCGTGGACGGTGGAGACCCCGAACCCCGCGAGGGCGTCGACGACCCCGGGCTCGGCGCGGGGGATGTTGCGGACAACAAGGCTCATGCGGGCCCCTCCTGCGGACAGATCGTAAGAATACTAAGGATCTGCGCGCTTACAGCAGGCTTTTCTCGATCACGTCGAGGGTCCGGTAGGCGGGCAGGACCTGGGCGACCGAGCTGTTGGGCTCGCGGCCCTCGCGGATCGCGGCGAAGAACTCGCGGTCCTGCAGCTCGATCCCGTTCATCGACACGTCCACCTGCGAGACGTCGATGGGTTGCTCCCTACCGTCCACCAGGTCGTCATAGCGGGCGATGTAGGTGCCGTTGTCGCAGATGTAGCGGAAGAAGGTGCCCAGAGGCCCGTCGTTGTTGAACGACAGCGACAGCGTGCAGACGGCCCCGGACGGGACCTTCATCTGGATCGACATGTCCATGGCGATGCCCAGCTCCGGGTGCATCGGCCCCTGGACGCCACGGGCGACCGAGCAGGTCTCGCCGGTCTGGTGATGGAACAGGTCCACGGTGTGGGCGGCGTGGTGCCACAGCAGGTGATCGGTCCAGCTGCGCGGCTGGCCCAGGGCGTTCAGGTTCGTTCGACGGAAGAAGTAGGTCTGCACGTCCATCTGCTGCAGCTTCAGCTCGCCGGCCTGGATCTTCCGGTGGATCCACTGGTGCGAGGGATTGAAGCGCCGGGTGTGGCCGGCCATCGCCACCCGGCCGCTCTTTGCCGCCACGTCCGCCAGCCGCTCGGCGTCGGCCAGGCTGTCGGCCATCGGGATCTCGACCTGCACATGCTTGCCCGCCTCGAGGCACTGGATCGCCTGGGCGGTGTGCATCTGGGTCGGGGTCGCCAGGATCGCCGCCTCCACGCCGGGCCGGGCCAGCGCCTCGCCCAGGTCCAGCGTCCAGTGGGGAATGCTGAAGCGCTCGGCCACGGCGCGGGTCGATTCGGCCGATCCGCCGGCCAGGCTGACCACCTCGACGCCCTCGATCCTCTGTATCGCCTCCAGGTGCTTCACGCCGAACGCGCCCTGGCCCGCCATCACCACCTTCACCCGCGTCTCCCCCTCTGCCGGTCTGAGCGCCGGACTTGTCCAGGCCATGTCTTCGCCACGAAACCAACCGTTCCGCCAGACCCTACCGGCGTCAGCCGGGCGCCGCCCACCGCCCTGCGAAGAAGTCAGGGAGACTTTTTCAGCCTGTCAATGACCGATCCGGCGGCTGGCGTCGCGGCCCGCAGCTACCAAGGGCCGCACCCGCCGCGCGTCCCCCGGCGCCGGTCGTGGTCTTCAGGAGACGAACATCGTGTCAGGGTCACCCAAGCCGGCGAAAAAAGCGGCCTCGGGCCAGGCCGCGCGCATGCGTATGGTCCGCCAGATCCACCTGTGGGCGGGGATGCTCTTCGCGCCGTCCATCATCTTCTTCGCCATCACCGGCGGGCTGCAGCTGTTCAAGCTGCACGAGTCCAGCCGTGATGGCGCCTACGCCCCGCCCGCAGTGATCGAGAAGCTGGGCGAGGTGCACATCCACCAGCGCTTCGCCGTGCGTCCCAAGCGGCCCGAGGCCCCGAAGGCCGCCGCCCCGTCGGCGTCCGCGCCGAAGGCCGTGGAGAAGCCGGCGGCGCCCAAGCCGTTCCCGTTCATCAAGTGGTTCTTCCTGGCCACCTCGGTCGGTCTTGCGTGTACGACCGGGCTGGGCGGGTGGATCGGCCTGACCCAGGGCCGCAATCGCCCGCTGGCGCTGGGCCTGCTGATCCTGGGCTGCGTGGCGCCCGTGCTGATGCTGGCGCTCTGAGCGGGCCGCTCACAGCCGGGGGGGCGGCGACTCACGCAGGCCGCTGATCGGCGTCAGCACCGTGCGCTCGATGATTTCGGCCATGGTGTCGGCGTCGACGGTGTCCAGGTTCCGCAGCCACCAGGCCAGCAGGTTCAGGGTCGCCGACACCAGGTGAAACAGCATCAGGTCGTCCAGCGGCCCGTCGGCCTGCCGGGGCTTGGCCGCGGCCAGGGTCTCGCGGGTGTGGCGCAGCATCTCGGCGCGGACGGTTTCGCCCGAGCCACCGGCGATCAGCGCCTGGTGGATCGCCAGGTGCTCGCTGACAAAGGCGCATAGCGACCGCGCCGCCGCCCGCCGGTCGCGCTGCAGCAGCAGGGGCCGGGCCTGGCTCAGGAACTGCCGGGTCAGGGTTCCGGCCACGTCGCCCATCAGGGCGTCCTTGTCAGCGTAGTGGCGGAAGAAGGTCGCATAGCCGACCCCGGCCCGCGCGGCGATGGCGCGCGCGGTGATGGCCTCAAGCGGAAGTTCGGCGGCAAGCTCGGTCATCGCCTGCCGCAGGGCGGCGCGCGTGCGGACGATCCGGGCGTCGGCAGGTGTTGACAGCGGCAGGGTCAGAGTCCGTTATGATCCACTGTGTATCGTATCGAGGATCGTCGCGAAGCGCGATTCCCGACGATGCTGCGGCGAACGTGGGCTCCGACCCGCGGCGGCCGCAAGGGCTTTGGGGGCGACAATGGTGAATTCGATGAAGCTGGGCCTGACGGGGCTGCTGGCGGCGGCCGGGCTGCTGACGGCGGCGGCGATGGGGCAGGGGACGGCCCAGGCCGATGCGCCCGCCGCGCGGCCGGCCATGGTCGAGGACTTCGTCCTGCCCGACCAGAACCTGCTGGCCCGCCAGCTCTACCGCATGGGCGACGCCAAGGCCGTGGTGCTGATCACCTATGCCTCGGGCGACGCGGCGGTCCGCGCCGAGGCTCCGGGATGGATGGCGCTGAAGGCGGCCTATGCGCCCAGGGGCGTGGAGTTCCTGATGCTGGCCTCGAAGCTTGGTGAGACCCGGCCGAAGGTGAACGCCGACGCCAAGGCGGCCGGCCTCGATATGCCGATCCTGTTCGACTACCAGCAGCTGATCGGCGAGGGCCTGGGCGTCACCCGCGCCGCCGAGGTCATCATCATCGACCCGCGCACGTGGACCGTGGCCTATCGCGGGGCTGCGACCGGCGCGGCCGGCGAGGCCTGGGCGAAGACTGCGATCGAGGGCCTGGTCTCTGGCGCAAAGGTGGCCATGGCGCCGCACGCGCCGCGCGGCGCGGCGATCGCCTTCCCGGAGCGCGGCAAGGCGGCCAGCTTCGCGAAGATCTCCTACGCCAAGACCATCGCCCCGATCATCGAGAAGAAGTGCGCCACCTGCCACCAGCCCGGCGGCATCGGCCCGATGACCCTGAACAACTACGAGCAGATCAAGGGCTTCTCGCCGATGATCCGCGAGGTGCTGCGCACCAACCGCATGCCGCCCTACCTGGCCGATCCGACCGTGGGCCACTTCCTGGACGACGATCGCCTGACCGCCGAGCAGAAGAAGACCCTGGTGCACTGGATCGAGGCCGGCGCCCCGCGCGGCGAGGGCGAGGACCCGCTGGCCAAGGTGAAGTTCCAGGCCCCGGACTGGCCGCTGGGCAAGCCCGACGTGATCGTCGAGATCCCCGCCGCCAAGATCCCGGCCTCCGGTGTCATGGAATACCAGCGCCCGGTGGTTCCGGCCGTCCTGACCGAAGGCCGCTGGATGAAGGCCACCACCTTCCGGGTGACCGACCGCCAGGTGGTCCACCATATCCTGACCGGTGTGGTCTCCGGCGAGTTCAAGCCGGGCGACACGGCCACCGAAACCGAGTGGGGCGCGTCCCTGGGCGGCTACGGCCCGGGTCGTGGCTCGAACCTGCAGCCCTTCGACACCGGCGTGTGGATCCCGCCCAGCGGCGGCATCGCCTTCCAGAACCACTACACGCCCTATGGCCGCGAGACGGTCGAGAAGACCCAGATGGGCGTCTACTTCTATCCCAAGGGCCAGGAGCCCAAGTACATCCTGCGCACCTTCGGCATCTTCGACTTCACCATCGACATCCCGCCCGGCGCCGAGCGCCATGCCGAGGTGGCCTCGGTGGAGCTGCCCAAGGACGCGATCCTCTACGGCCTGACCCCGCACGCCCACCATCGCGGCGCCTCGGCCAGCGTGTCCCTGCGCTATCCCGACGGCCACGAGGAGATGCTGCTGGCCCTGCCGCGCTACGACTTCAACTGGCAGTACGAGTACTTCCTGAAGGACCCGGTGAAGGCGCCGGCCGGCTCGAAGGTCATCACCCGCTGGACCTACGACAACTCCACCCGCAACCCCGCCAACCCCGATCCCAAGAAGCGGGTGACCTGGGGCGAGCAGTCCTCCGAGGAGATGCTGGCCACCTACTTCCACTACCGCTGGGTGGACGAGACCGTGGCCAACCAGCTGCCCGAGTACGACAAGATGCTGCAGGCCAACCTGATCCTGGGTGTCATGGACGACAACATCGACGGGCGGCTGACCCAGGCCGAGCTGCGCGGCCAGATGGGCGACATGCTGAAGAAGTACTTCGTCATGATCGACGCCAACAAGGACGGCGGCATCGACTCCAAGGAGTTCGCCGCGGCCCAGAAGCTGATGCCCCGCCGGCAGCGGCCGAACAACAACCCCGCCGCCCCGCCGCCCGCGCCACCGGCCGCGACCGGGACGCCCGCGGCCCAGCCTTAGGGCTGGCCGTCGGCGGCGGGCGAACGCTAGATTGAACCGGCAGGCGGGCGCGAGTCCCGCCGCCGCACCTGGGGGATACGCGTTGTTTTCTGTTGGACCGCTGCTGAGCCGCCTCGTCGTGGGCGCGACCCTGGCCCTGTCGCTGGGCGGCGCCGCGCTCGCCCAGCCCTCGGGGGCTGCGGTTTTCGAGGCCCGCTGCAAGGCCTGCCATGAGCCGGCAATGGACCGCGCGCCCAGCCGCGCCGACCTGGCCCAGCGGCCCCAGGCCGACATCGTCAAGTCGCTGACCGAAGGCCTGATGAAGCCGATGGCCGAGGGCCTCAGCCCCGCCGAGATCCAGGCGGTCGCCGCCTACATCAGCCCGGCCGCCGCCGCCCCGGCCGCCGCCGCTCCGGCCCGCCCGACGGGCGCCGAGATGCCCCAGGTCGCCGTGCGCACCGGCCCGATCGGGACCGACCCGATGTGCAGCGTCAATCCGCCGATAACGCCGACGTCCGGCGACTGGGCCTCGACCGGCCTCGACGACCAGTCCACCCGGTTCCAGCGGCGTCCGGGACTGTCCGCGGCCGACATCCCGAAGCTGAAGGTGAAGTGGGCCTTCTCCATGACCGGCGGCGGCCAGCCCACCGTCGTGGGCGACTGGCTGTTCGTGACCAACCGCTCGGGCCATTTCTATGCGCTGGACCCGAAGTCCGGCTGCGTCCGCTGGGTGGTCAGGGACCTGGTCTCGCGGACCACGCCGATGGTCGTCCGTTCCGCGATCTCTCCCAGTGGCTGGGCCACCTTCGTCGGCCAGAGCGACCGTATCGTGCGCGCCTTCGACGCCCAGACCGGCAAGGAACTGTGGCGCAGCGCCGTGCTCGACCCACACCCGGTGGGCGTGCTGACCGGCTCTCCCATCGTTGCCGATGACCGCCTGCTGGTGCCGATCTCCTCGATCGAGGAGGCCGCGGCCATGAGCAAGAGCTACGCCTGCTGCACCTTCCGTGGCTCGGTGGCCGCGCTGGACCTCAAGACCGGCAAGCTGCTGTGGAAGACCTCCATGGTGCCAGAGCCTGTCCGTCACGTGCGGGAGAAGGACAATGGGCTGAACGTCACAGGCCCGGCCGGCGCCGCGATCTGGGGCGCGCCTTCGGTCGATCGCAAGCGCGGCCTCGTCTACGTGACCACCGGCGACAGCTACACCGATGTCGACACGGTCGGCGCCGACGCCGTGGTGGCCCTCGACATCAAGACCGGCAAGATCCGCTGGCGCGACCAGGTGACGGAGAAGGACAACTTCGTCATGGGCTGCGGCCGCAACTCCACCTCGGGCAACTGCCCGACCCCGCTCGGCCCGGATTTCGATTTCGGCGCGACGCCGGTGCTGATCCCGGTCAAGGGCGGCAAGCAGGTGCTGGTGGCCGGCCAGAAGTCGGGCCTGGCCTATGGCTTCGACCCCGACACCGGCAAGCGGCTGTGGACCACGCAGGTCGGGGTCGGCTCGGCGCTGGGCGGCATCGAGTGGGGCATCGGCGGCGACGACCGCTATGCCTACATCCCGGTCTCCGACCTCGGCGTGCTGTTCGCGGCCTTCCGCCAGGGCGAAGGCGGCGGGGCTCCGGCGCCGCCGGCGAAGCCGGGTCTCTCGGCCCTCGACCCCGCGACCGGCAGGATCGTCTGGCACACGCCCGCCCCCGAGGCGCCCTGCGTCTATGCCTCCGACAAGGGCAAGCCCAGCCGCTGCGCCCGCGCCCAGTCGGCCGCGCCCGCCATCATCCCCGGCTTCGTGTTCCAGGGCGCCCTCGACGGCTGGTTCCGCGCCTACGACAGCGCCAGCGGCAAGATCGTCTGGGAGCATTCCACCACCGCCCAGACCTATGACACCGTCAACGGCATCAAGGGCCAGCCGGGCGGCGGCATCGACGGCATGGGCCCGACCGTGGCCAATGGCATGGTCTTCCTGATGAGCGGCAACAACGGCGCCGCCCGCGTCGGCAGCAACGGCGTCAATGTCCTGCTGGCCTACTCGGTGGACGGGAAATAGCGCCCCGGAGAATCACCTAGGTAACGGGCCGGAATTTCCACGGCGCCCCTCCTGAGCCAGAGTCAGGCTCAAGAAACAGGACGTCGCAGATGTACCTCACCCGCACCCCGGAGATCGCCGACGTTGCCGCCCTGGTCGCCCACATCCCGGGCTCCGGCGCCCAGGGCCCGACCTATCTGCGGATGACCGACGACGGCGAGAGCCAGTGGGTCAGCGATCCGTCGGTGGCGACCTGCTTCAACACCCTGCGGGAGGCGTCGCGCCTGGCTACGCGTCTGCCGGCCACTCTGCGGGCCTTCGGCGTTCCCCGGCGGGACTAGGATCCGCACGCGATACCGCTCATCCCCGGCGAATGCCGGGATGAGCGGAAGGTGTTGAAATCATACCCCTTGAATCAATTGGCCCCCTGGACCTCCAGCCGCACGGTCCCCTTCACGCGGATATCCCCCGCCGAACGCCCCACCAGGATGTCGTAGTCGCCGGGATCGACCGGCCAGGACTTCGTCGCCGGGTCGTAGGGTGCGAAGGCCCGGGGCTCCAGGGTCAGGCTCACCCGCCGGGTCTCGCCGGGCGCCAGCCGGACCTTGGCGAAGGCCTTCAGCTCCTTGGGCGGCCGGGGCAGGCGCGGCTCGAGCTGTGAGACATAGACCTGCACCACCTCCTGACCTTCGCGGTCGCCAGTGTTGGTGACGCTGACCTCGATCATCACCGGGTCGCCGGCGCTCGCCGTGGCGGGCAGCCTCAGGTCGGCGATCCCGAAGGTCGTGTAGGTCAGGCCGTGCCCGAACGGGAACAGCGGCCGCTCCGGGGCGGAGTCGAAGTAGCGATAGCCCATCGCCAGGCCCTCGGCGTAGTCGCAGACCAGCGGATCGGGCTCCAGCCGGTGCGCCGGGTGGTCTCCGAAGGCCTTCGGATAGCTGATCGGCAGCCGCCCGCCAGGCGCCCGGTCGCCGAACACCACCGCGGCCAGGGCGTCCGGACCGGTCTCGCCCGGCAGCCACATCTGCAGAACGGCGGCGGCCTCGTCGATCCATGGCAGGGCAAAGGGCGAGCCGGTGTTCAGCACCACCACGGTCCTCGGATTGGCCGCCAGAACCGCGCGGGCGAGCGCATCCTGGTTTCCGGGAAGGTCCATGTCGGGCCGGTCATAGCCCTCGGCCTCCGTCACCGCCGCCGAGCCCAGCACCAGGATCACGGCGTCCGCCGCCGCGGCGGCCTCCAGGGCGCGGGACATCGGCTCGGCGGGCGGGCGCAGGCCCAGGGCGACGAAGTCGCTGTCCGGGCTGGCCGGAACATAGTCGAGCTGGATGCGGTAGCCGCGCCCGGCCGCCAGCTCCGCCGTCGCCAGACGACGGGGAACCAGCGCCCCGATCACGTCGTAGCGGTCGGTGGACGCCGGGTCGTCGGGGCCGATCAGGGCGGCGCCGTCCAGGGTCAGGGTCGCGGTCCCGGTCGCCCGCAGCCCGAACTCGTAGGTCCCGTCCGCCTCGGGCCAGAACCAGCCGCTCCAGCGGAAGGCGCCATAGGCCGGACGCCGGGCGGTCGCCATGGCGCCGGCCACCCAGCGGGCCATGTGGCGCTCGATGCCGGTGCTGTTGGGCTCGCCCGTCAGGTCGGCGGTGGGGAAGTAGGCCGCCGCCAGGCCCTCCGCGCTCCGGGTCTCGTCGGGGCTGAACCGCGTCCGGTCGGCGGCGGGCGGGAAGGGGTCGTTGTCGACGCCCAGCGCCTCCAGCACCGTGACGCCCGGCCCCAGGCGCGACCGCAGGCCCGCAGCCATGGTCGGCACGCCCTCGCTCACCACCTGCGAGCTCCCGCCGCCCTGCAGCATCACCCGCGCGGCATTGGGCCCGATCAAGGCGACCGTCCTGATGTCCGGCGACAGCGGCAGCAGGCCGCCTTCGTTCTTCAGGAGCGTCATCGCCTCGCAGGCGGCCTCGAAGGCGATGGTCCTGTGGCGCGGCGTACGTAGTTCGCCAGCAGCGGCCGGCCCGTCCATCAGGCCGCTGCGCACGATCAGCCGGACGACCCGGCGGGCATTGTCCTCGATCTGCGCCGGCGGAACCTCACCCGCGTTCACCGCCGCCAGCAGCTTCGCGCCGAACCACTTCGGCGGGCCGGGCATCTCCAGGTCGAGGCCGGCGTTGGCGGCCGGGGCCGTGGATCGCACCGCCGTCCAGTCGGACACCACCGCGCCGGCGAAACCCCACTCGTCCTTGAGAATGTCGGTCAGCAGGCCGCGATGTTCCGAGGCGTAGGTCCCGTTCAGCTTGTTGTACGAGGCCATCACCGTCCACGGATCGGCCTCAGCCACCACCCGCTCGAACGCGGCCAGGTAGATCTCCCGCAGGGTGCGCTCGTCCACACGGGCGTCCACCCGGAACCGCTCCAGCTCCTGGTTGTTGGCGGCGTAGTGCTTCAGGGACGCGCCGATCCCTTCGCCCTGCAGCCCGTTCACGAAGGCCACGCCCAGCACCCCGGCCAGGAAGGGATCCTCCGAATAGGTCTCGAAGTTCCGGCCCCAGGTGGGGATGCGCATCATGTTGATGGTGGGGGCCAGAACCACGTGGTCGCCCAGCGCACGGGCCTCGCGGGCGATGGCGGCGGCCACTTCGCGGGTCGTGTCTGGGTTCCACGTGGCGGCGATGGCCGCGCCCACGGGGAACACTGTCGCCGGAACCCCCTTGATCGAGCGGACCCCGGTCGGGCCATCGGTCATCCTCAGGCTGGGAATGCCCAGCCGTTCGATGGCCGGCAGGGCAAAGGCGCTGGCGCCCGCCAGCAGGGTCACCTTCTCCTCCAGCGTCAGCCGGCCCATCAGGTCGGCGACCCGCAGGTCCAGGGGCGTGTCGGCCTGCAGGAAGGTCTCGGTCACGCGCGGCTCTCCTCGGAAATCCGGAACTGGCGGTCGGGGTCGTCCTGAGCGACGACCGCGCCGTCCTCCTGGCGCACCACCGCCCCGTCCGGCGCGTACTGCAGGATGTAGGCCTTGCGCACGGTGCCCGGCCGCAGGTTGGGCCCTGTCCGGTGCGGCGCCAGCGAGGAAAACACCACCACATCGCCGATCCGGGCCGGGGCCGCCACCGCGCCCTCGGCGTCTTCCAGGCACAGCAGGCCGATGTCGGTCTGCCAGTGCTCCAGCGTGCCCATCCGGTGCAGGCCCGGCAGGATCCAGGGGCAGCCGTTCTGCTCGTCCACGTCCACCAGGGGGATCCACAGCGTCAGGTACTGCTGGGGCTCGACGAACGAGTAGCCGTTGTCCTGATGCCAGGGAAACTCCTGCACCTTCTCGGTCTTCTTGTAGACCGACTGGTCCCAGTAGAGTCGCACGTCGGGGCCGATCAGGTCGTGGCAGATGTCGCGGATCACCGGGTGGGCGGCGAAGGCGCGCAGCGCCGGCGAACGCGTCACCAGATGCAGTGTGAAGGTGATGGCCTCGGAATCCGTCAGCCTGTAGCGCCCGCCGCGCTGAGCGCGCACCCAGGCGTCCTGCTCGGCCTCCATGGGGTCGATGACGCTGGCGACTTCGGCGATCTCTTCAGGCGTGAACGCGCCGCGCAGGACGAAGAAGCCGTCGGTGTTGAACTGCTCGATGTCGCGTCGGCTCACCGCGCGCATGCCCGCGCCGGGGGCGTCCTGCCAGGCGAAACCGTGATTGAGCGGGTGGAGGCGGGGCGCGGCCATGGCCCAGCCTATTCATCGGCGCCGCGGCGGGCCACCAAAGACTTACGGGTGCGAAGCGCCGCCGAATATGCTGATAGACGCCTGCAGACTCGAAGGATCCGACATGAAGACCCGCGCCGCCGTCGCCTTCGAGGCGAAGAAGCCCCTCGAGATCGTCGAACTGGACCTCGAAGGCCCGCGCGCCGGCGAGGTGCTGGTGGAAATCAAGGCCACCGGCGTCTGTCACACCGACGCCTACACCCTGGATGGGCTCGATTCCGAAGGCATCTTCCCTTCGATCCTTGGCCATGAGGGCGCGGGCGTGGTGGTCGAGGTGGGGCCGGGCGTGACCAGCGTCGCGGTGGGCGATCACGTGATCCCGCTCTACACGCCGGAATGCCGGCAGTGCAAAAGCTGCCTCAGCCGCAAGACCAACCTCTGCACGGCGATCCGCGCCACCCAGGGCAAGGGGCTGATGCCGGACGGGACCAGCCGGTTCTCCTACAAGGGCCAGACCGTGTTCCACTACATGGGCTGCTCGACCTTCTCGAACTACACGGTGATGCCGGAGATCGCGGTGGCGAAGATCCGTAAGGACGCGCCCTTCGACATGGCCTGCTACGTGGGCTGCGGGGTCACCACTGGCGTGGGCGCGGTGGTCAACACCGCCAGGGTCGAGCCGGGCGCCAACGCCGTGGTCTTCGGCCTGGGCGGCATCGGCCTGAACGTGATCCAGGGCCTGAAGCTGGTCGGCGCGAACATGATCATCGGCGTCGACATCAATCCCGACCGCGAGGAATGGGGCCGGAAGTTCGGGATGACCCACTTCGTCAATCCGAAGGCCATCGACGGCGATGTCGTCGCCCACCTGGTGGCCCTGACCGACGGCGGCGCGGACTACACCTTCGACGCCACCGGCAACACCGACGTCATGCGCCAGGCGCTGGAAGCCTGCCATCGTGGCTGGGGCGAGAGCATCATCATCGGCGTGGCCGAGGCCGGCAAGGAGATCGCCACCCGCCCGTTCCAGCTGGTCACCGGCCGCGTCTGGAAGGGCACGGCCTTCGGCGGCGCCCGCGGCCGCACCGACACGCCGAAGATCGTCGACTGGTACATGGACGGGAAGATCCAGATCGACCCGATGATCACCCACAAGCTGCCCCTCGACCGCATCAACGAGGCCTTCGACCTGATGCACCGGGGCGAGAGCATCCGGACCGTGGTGGTGTACTAGGCTTCGACCTCAATACCGCAAACCGGGACCTAGCTCTCAGGGCTGGTGATCTCAGCGCCGCCCGGCGGGCCGTTCCGACCGGGGCTGGGCCAGGGTCGGGCGCAGGTCGGCGAACGCCACCGCGCCGTCGCCATCCACGTCCAGCAGGGCAAAGCGACGGTCGGCGGCGGCGCGGAATTCCGCCAGGCTGACACTCTGCGAGAGGTCGGTGTCGGCGCCGCGGATCGGATGCGGCTCGTTGACCAGGCTGTAGGGCGCGGCCCCCAGCCGGCCGGTGTTGAGCTCGTTGCGGCCCACCGCGCTGCGGCGGTCGCGCGGCCCGCCGCCGCCGGAGGCCACGCGGGTGATCTCCGGGACCAGATCCTCTTCCCAGCGGGTGACCTCGGGCATGTCGATCACGCCGTCCGTGTTGCGGTCCAGCGTCCGGAACCAGGCCTCTGTATCGGCCCGCAGCTCCTCCCGGGTCAGCCGGCCATCGTGGTTCCGGTCGGCCTCGGCGAACCAGACGGCGACGGGATAGGGCTGGCCGGCGGGCGCGCGGAATGGTTTGCCGGCCGGGCTGATGAACAGCTGGGCGCGGGGAACCGGCGGGCCGTCCTGGGCCTCGTCCTCATCGTCGAACCCCGGCGGCGGCCCGCCCGCGCAGGCCGCGCACAGCAGCGCCAGAACCACGACGACGATCCCGGTCTTCACGCGCATCACTGTCTCCGGCGGCTGACGTCCCGGGTCTGGCGCGAGAAAGCGGCGGGCAGATGTCCGGTCCGCCACTCTGACGTGTTCGCGGGAGGCCGTCCGCCTAGAATTTGCCGAACCGCACCTCGGCGCTGCCCACGGGCAGGTCGATGGTCATGCCGTCGACCGCCAGGCGCCAGTCCAGCTTGCCGCCGTCCTCGATGCCCTTGGTGAAGGCTTCGGGCGTGTAGAAGGGCAGGCCGGCCTGGGTCAGGTGGCTCAGCACCAGGGCCTTCACGCCGGCCGCGCGGGCCAGGTTCGCGGCCTCCACCGGCTCGGTGTGATAGGTCACCGTGTCGCCCATGATCGAGCTCATCCGCGGGTTGCCCAGCATGGCCAGGCCCTGGGCCATCTGCCGGGTCATGCCGTTGTTCTGCGCTTCGTGGACCAGCACATCGGCGCCCTTGGCGGACACGGCCAGCGGCGGCCAGTTGCGGGTGTCGCCGCTGACCACCACCGAGCGGCCCTTGTAGTCGAAGCGGTAGGCGAAGGCCGGCGACACCGGGTCGTGAGCCACGCGGATGGCGGTGACGGTCAGGTCGCCGTCCTTGTAGGCCTGCGCCGTCCCATCCGGCTTGGCGATCGGGACCACCTTGGCCTGCAGCAGGCCCGTCGCGATCGGAACCTTGATGCCGTCATGCTCGTGGTGGGCGCGGCGGAATTCGTGGTCGTTCTCGTAGGCGAGGTTGAAACCGGCGGCGAGCTTGTCGACGCCCGCCGGGCCGACCACCATCAGGGGCGCGGGCCGTCCGGCCACCCAGCTCGACATGTTGAACTCGCCGAGGTCGCCGATGTGGTCGGAGTGCAGGTGGGTGATGAATACCGCCTTCGCCGCGGCCATCGGCATCCGCCACAGCTGCAGGTTCTCCGACGACTCGGAGCCGACATCGACCAGGTAGAGCGACCCGCCCGCCTGGATCGCCGTGCAGGGCTTGGCGCGGCCGACGATCGGCAGCGGGCCCGACGTGCCGCAGAACACGACGCGCAGGGTGTCTGGGGCCGGGGCGGCGGGCGCCTGGGCCTGCGCGGCCAGCGGGAACAGCGAGAACGCAGCCAGCGCAAGCGCGGCCCGTACAACCCCTTTGAACGACGCCATCATGATTCCTTCCCATTCGACCGCGGTTCGCGGATATAGTGACACGCTCAATGCTACATCTTTTCGCGGGGCCGCCGCGAGGCAAATTCGGAGGGAATGGAATGACGCTGGGCTACGACCTCTACTGGTCCTTCCGCTCGCCCTATTCGTACATGGTCACCCCGCGCCTCCAGGCGCTCGAGGCCGAGTATGACGTGGTCTGCAATGTGCGTCCCGTCTATCCGCTGGCCGTGCGCACGCCGGAATTCTTCGACGACCGCGACCCGCTCTGGTTCTCCTACTTCATAACCGACGTGTTCCGGGAGGCAGCCTATCTGGGCCTGCCGTTCCGCTGGCCGCGGCCCGACCCGGTGCAGCAGGCTCCGGGCGTCGGCTACCGGATGGAGCAGCCCTTCATCCATCGCCTCACCCACCTGGGCGTTGCGGCTGCGGAGCGCGGGCGGGGTCTTGAATTCCTCGCCGAGGCCGGTCGCACCATCTGGGGCGGCGAGGCCGAGAACTGGCACCAGGGCGACCACCTGCAGAAGGCCGCTGAGCGCGCCGGCCTGGACTATGCCGAACTCAGCGCAGCGGTGGACGGCGACACCGCCCGTCATGCCGCCATCGTCGAGGAAAACCAGATCGCCCAGCGCGCCGCCGGCCACTGGGGCGTGCCGATGATGGTGTTCGACGGCGAGACCTTCTTCGGCCAGGACCGGTTCGACCAGATGAAGTGGCGGATGGAACAGAAGGGCCTCGCCCGCCGCGGCTGAGGGGGCCTCATGCCCGGGGGCTATGCACAGCCGGGACCGGCGGCGGTGGCGCCCCCCGGGACGCTGTGCGACCCTTCCCTCGCCTGATCGCTTCGAGGGATCGATGTCGAAACCTGACCGCCCCGCCACCGCGCCCGCCGCCGTCGACCAGACGCTGGGCGTCGCCGCGCGGGTGTTCCGCGCCCAGGGCCTGAGCGCCACCACGCTGGCGCACGTGGCAGAGGCGCTCGGCGGTCCGGTGGAGGATCTGGCCGCGCGCTTTCCCACCCGGGACGCGCTCGCCGCCGCGGTCCTCGCCGAGGCCCTGCGCGTGGTGAAGTCGGCCGACAGGCGGGAATGGAACGGCTACGGGACGGGCATGCGCCGGACCCTGGCGGCCGTGCGGACCTTCCCGGACGGATATGTGCTGCTGGTGCGCGAGGCGCCCCTCCATGCGGCGCACCGCGCGGTGTGGGAAGCCCTGCGCCGGCGTACGGCCCAGCGGCTTCGGGCCCTGATCTGGCGGCCTGACGACCCGCCGCCGACCGCCGAGCGGCCGCCGCTGACCGAGCTCACCGTCCAGCCGATGGTCGACTTCAGCATCGGAGCGGTCACCCAGTGGGTCGAGGCGGGCGACCCGGCCGACGACGAACTTTTCCTGCGCTGGTGCGCCCAGATGATGCGCGCCTGGTGGCACAGCACCTGCGAGCTCCTGAACCTCGACACCCCGGATTCGGACTGGCCCTTCGACAGCGACGCGTCCGAGCGCCAGCCGGGCTGGCCCAGGGCGGTGGCCTGATGAGCCGGCCCACACGGCGCGAAACGCTGGGACTTGCCGCCGGCGGCCTCGGGAGTCTGCTGGCGGGATCGGGCGGAGCGGCGGCCGCCACCGCGCCGATCCGCGTCCGACGGCTGGTCGACCGGCCCATCGTCGCGCCCGGGATGGACGCCCGGATGGGGCCAAACATCGAAGGCCCGTCGCTGATCCGCGCGCCGGACTGGCTGCCGGGCCGGCTGGGCCGCTACTACCTCTATTTCGCCGATCACAAGGGCGACTACATCCGTCTCGCCTATGCCGACCGGCCGGAGGGGCCGTGGAAGGTCCATGCGCCGGGTTCGCTCCAGCTGGCGCAGTCGGGCCTTCCGACCACCCCGCCGGCCCGCCCTCCGAACGCCGAGGCCCTGCTCGCGGCCGGCGGCGCCAACCGGGCGCCGCCGGGGACGCCCGGCATCCCCAGCCTGATGGACGACGCCACCCTGCCGCACATCGCCTCGCCGGATGTCCACGTCGACGAGGCGGGCCGGCGGATCGTCATGTACTTCCACGGTCTGGAGGCCTTTGGCGTCCAGAAGTCGAGGGTCGCTGTGTCGCAGAACGGCCTCGACTTCCGCGCCGTGGGCGGCCCGCTCGGCGCGCCGTACATGCGGGTGTTCCAGCACGCCGGCTATCACTACGCCATGGCCATGCCGGGCCTGGTCTCCCGCTCCCGCGACGGCTTCAGCGGCTTCGAGGCGGGACCCCGGCTGTTCGGCGCGGACCAGCGGCACTGCGCGGTGCTCAGGCGGGGCGATCTGCTGCGCGTGTTCTGGACCCGGGTCGGGGATGTTCCGGAGCGGATCTACGTCTCGACCGTCGATCTCCGGCCCGACTGGATGTCCTGGACCGCAAGCGAGCCCGTCGAGGTTCTGAGGCCGGAGCGCCCGTGGGAAGGCGCGGACCTGCCCCTGGTCCCTTCCTACCGCAGCGCCGTGAACCTGCCCGTCAACCAGATCCGCGACCCGGCGATCTACGAGGAAGGCGGCCGCGTCTGGCTGCTCTATGCGGTGAAGGGCGAGGGCGGGCTCGGGATCGCCGAACTCACGCTCTGAGGCCCCTCATGCACGCTGTCTATGCCGGGCCGGTCACGCCGCCGCTCCGTCCGGACGCGCCGTGACCGAGGCCTTGGCCAGTTCGGCGATCGACTTGACCAGGGGCGAATGCCAGCGCTCGGCCGTCGTCAGCATCCAGCAGGCGTAGGTCAGCTTCAGGGTGGTCGAGACCTCGACCAGGCGGCCGTCGGCCAGCTGCTCGTGAAACAGGAAGGCGGCGCCCAGGGCCACGGCGTCGGTGTCCAGAGCCCGCTGGATAATGAGGCCGTAGTCGTCGCTGATGAAGGCCCGCAGGTTCTCCTGCTCCTCGCGCCCCAGATCGCCGGCCCAGCGCTCCACACCCGGCAGCACGCTCGGCAGCGCCACCGGATACCGCAGCAGCTCGGCGGGTCCGATGTCGCGATGCGCCAGCAGCGGATGGCCCGGCCGGGCGACAAGGATCACCTGATCCTCGAACAGCTTCTTGCGGATCAATTCCCCATAGCGAGCGGCGTGCTCGGAGTAGCCGAAGGCGATGTCCACCCGCCCGTCCTGCAACGCGTTCATCACGCCGGGGCCGGTCTCCAGAACGGTCTCGATGTGCAGCTTGGGGAACCGCACGGCCAGGCGCCGCATCAGTTCCGGCAGCGGCTTTATCCGGGTGGCGGGACCGGCGGCGATGCGGACGCGGCCCTGCTCGCCACGGGCCAGTTGCTCCAGGTCGCGGCTCAGCGAGGCCACCCCCTGCAGCTGGGTCTCGGCGCGCTGGGCCACGAAGGCGCCGTAGGTGGTCGGCCGCGCCGCGCCGCTGCTGCGCTCGAACAGCTTCAGCGACAGCTGCGCCTCAAGGCGCGCGATGCTCTTGCTGAGGGTCGGCTGGGAGATCTCCAGCTTGCGCGCCGCGCCGCTGAATCCGCCGGCGCGGCAGATCTCCAGAATCTGTTCGAGGTGCCTCAGTTCCATGCCCCTGGTCTATAGCAAGGCCCCTCCAGTTTGGGGAGACGGCGGCGCATGATCCGCATAACCTTGCCGGAGGATCGGCCGGAGCGCCGACGGGGTATCGGGGAGGAATGCGATGAAATCGATCACGGCCGGGGCTGTCGCCGCCCTCGCACTTGCCACCGTCGCCAGCGCGCCCGCCGTCGCCCGGTCGCCCGGGCCGCCCAACGTCATCGTCATCCTGGCCGACGACCTCGGCTACGGCGACACCTCCGTCTATGGCAGCAAGATCGTCAGGACACCCAACATCGACGCCCTGGCGGCCGATGGCGTCCGCTTCACCCAGGGCTATGTGGCCCACCCGGTCTGCGCGCCCTCGCGCGCGGCGATCATGACCGGCCGCTACCAGACCCGCTTCGGCTACGAGTTCAATCCGGTCGGCCGTGACCGGGTGAAGGGCGTCTCGCTGGCCGAGACCTTCATTCCCCAGGTCATGAAGTCAGCCGGCTACCGCACCGGGATGGTCGGCAAGTGGCACCTGGGCGAGCCCGCCGCCTACGATCCGATGGGCCGGGGCTTTGATCAGTATTTCGGGATCCTGGGGGGCGCCGGCGCCTTCATCGTCGATGCGAAGCCCGGCGATGAATTCTTCACGCCGCCGCAGGCGCGGGGGTCTTACGGAACGGCCGAGGGCGGCGCGGCTGTGAACGCCACCAGCGAAGCCGAGGAGATGGTGGTCATCCGCCAGCGGGCGCCGGTCTACAGGGGCCGTGAGGTCGTCGAGGAGAAGAAATTCCTGGTCGACGCCTTTACCGACGAAGCGGTGAAGTTCATCGGCGACAACAAGGACCGGCCGTTCTTCCTCTATCTCGCCCATACCGCGCCGCACACGCCGCTGCAGGCGACCGCGAAGTACATCGACCGGTACAAGAACATCGAGAACAAGGGCCAGCGGGTCTATGCCGCCATGGTCTCGGCGCTGGACGACAGCGTCGGCGCCGTCCGCGCCAAGCTCAAGGCCGAGGGGATCGAGAAGGACACCCTGATCGTCTTCCTCTCCGACAACGGCTGCGCCGGCTATGTCGGCGACGCCTGCACCAACTCGCCGCTCAACGGGTACAAGGCCAGTCACCTGGAGGGTGGCGTCCGCGTGCCGTTCATCATGGCCATGCCGGGCCGGATCAAGGCCGGGCAGGTCGACAGCCGCGTGGTCTCCAGCCTCGACATCGCCCCCACCGCGGCGGCGCTGGCCGGCGCGAAGATGCCCAACGGGACCGACGGGGTCGACCTGATGCCCTATCTTGCGGGCGGCCGGAAAGAGACTCCCAATCAGACGCTCTACTGGCGCTCCGGCGCCAACTTCGCGATCCGCGACGGCGACTGGAAGATGTGGGTCGTCAACCGCGCCGAGCCGGGCGAGCGGCCCCGCCAGGGCACGGCCCCCGCGGCCGACGGCATCGAGGCCAAGGTCTCGTCGCTTGGCAAGTACGTGATGCTCTACGACCTCAAGGCTGACCTCGGCGAAACGAAGAACCTGGCCTCGGCCCGGCCCGAGGTGGTCGCCCAACTCCAGGCGAAGATCGAGGCCTGGGACAAGTCCAATGCCGCGCCCCAGTGGACCAGCATGCGGCAGGGGGTCTTCCAGTTCGAGGGCCAGATGCTCAAGGTCTATCCGTAGCCGGCGACGCACCAGGGAGACAGACATGGTCAGCAGACGAGACGCCATCCTTGGCGCAGGCGTGGTGCTCGCGGGCGCCGGCGCCGGCCCGGCGCTGGGTCAGTCGGTGAAGGCGCCGCCGGTCCAGCCGCGCCACGCGAAGTTCGCTGCCGAGATCGCCGCCGCCCAGGACCGGCTGGACGCCTTCATGGTGGCATTCAACGCCCGCGACCTTCCGGCCTACGAGGCGACGTTCAACTTCCCGCACGTGCGGTTCGCCTCGAGCACGGTGACGATCATCAATCCCGGCTACCACAAGCCGGAAATGTTCGAGCGCGGCTCGCTGGCGGAGTGGGACCACTCGGCCTGGGAGCGTCGCGACGTGATCCACGCCGGCGCCGACAAGGTGCACATCGACACCCGCTTCTCGCGCTTCCGCAAGGACGGCAGCCTGATCGGCGGCTTCGATTCCATCTACATCGTCACCCGCCTGAACGGCCGCTGGGGCATCCAGGGGCGATCGAGCTTCGCGCCCTAGGCCCCGGACTCAATTCCGCGCGAGCGAATTCCACAATTGCGGCACATCCCGGCACTGGCTGGGATGTGCGGTATTGAGTGCGGACCCTAGCGCGTGATCCTGTAGATCGCGTTGGTCCGGTCGGCCGAAAAATAGACGGCGCCCTTGCCGCCCACCGCGATGCCGCCGTAGGGCGCGCCGGGCAGGTAGCCCAGCGGCAGGTCGCGTGCCAGGACGGTGCGGGCGCCGCGCGCCACATCGACCTCGACCACCTGCCGCGCCCCGGCGTCCAGCACCACGATACGGCCGCCCGGTCCCACCGCCACCGCCCGCGGCGTCGTGAATCCGCCGGCGGCCTCGCTGACCGCGCCGGTCTTCAGGTCCACCCGGGCGATACGTCCGCCGTCGCGCTCGGCCACCAGGACCGCGCCATCCGCCGTCAGGGCAAGGCTGACGGGGAACTTCAGCCCGGCCGCCACCGTGGACCGCGTCTCGCCGGCCGCCCGGATCAGCTCGCCGCCCGCCGTGCTGACCAGCACGTCGCCGCCCGGCAGGCCGATGACGTCGGTCGGTCCCCGGAACGGCTCGGACACGGACAGCCGCCGGCCGCTCGCCCGGTCGCGGGTCTCGATCCGGCCGCCGCCCACCAGCAGCACCCTGTCGCCCTCGACCCCCACCGCGTTCGGATTGTTCAGCTCGTCGGAATAGGCGCGCGCCAGGTCGGTGACCTTGCCGGTCGCCCCGTCCACGCTGCGGAAGGCGAAGCCGTCGGCGACGAAAAGGGTATCCTTCCCGCCCGCCGTGGAGACCGCCAGGTCGAAGGGATTGGACAGCCCGGGCTTCACCACCTGGCGCACCGCGCCGGTGGCGACGTCCACCGCCTGGATGCCGTTATCGGCCATGTTGGACACGTACAGCCGTCCATCCGGCCCGAAGTCCATGTTGTCCAGCGAGGTCCCGAGCTGGGCGACCTGGGTCCGGGCGCCGGTCTTCAGATCGACGCGGTAGAGCACACCGACCTTGGTATCGATGGCGTAGAGCTCGTCCTTCGGGCTGAACTTGGCGGCCGCGGGGGTCTGCAGACCCTCGGAGATCACCCTGACCGCGCCCGTCTCCGGATCGATCCGGGCGATCTGGCCCTTGAACCACAGGGGGCCGTAGAGGCCGCCGTCCGGGCCCACGGTGAAGCTGTTGAACCCGCCCACCGGTCCGGCGATCTTGCGCGGCGGCTTCACCCCGGCCGGGTCCAGCTCCCACACCCCGTCGCCGGCGAACACCTGACCCAGGAACAGCCGCTTGCCGTCGCGACTGAAAGCCACCGAGTTGGCGCCAGGCAGATCCTTCGCCAGCACCTCGACCGCGCCGCCTGGCCGGCGGGTATAGACCGTGCCGGTCGAGATCGCGGTCCAGACCACCTGACCGCCGGCCCCGAAGGCGATGTCGTCGGCCATGCCCTGCGGCGGCCCTTCCACGACCCGCACCGCGCCCGTCTGAGGGTTCACGGCATAGAGCGTCTGGCCGATCACGCTGCCGGCATAGAGCTCGCCGTTGGGTGCGAAGCGGACGCCATGGACCCCGTGAAAGGCCGATCCGGGGACCAGCGTGGTGAGGGGCTGCGCCTGCGCCGTCGCGGCGGCGAACAGGGCGGCGAGCGACAGGGTGGCGGCGCGCATGGCGGGAACCTCAGATCGGGACATAAAGGGTGCTGGCCGCCCAGCTGTCGCGGGTCAGCAGCTGGCGCCGCGCGAAGGCGGCCATGGCGGCGGTCGACGGGTCGCGGGATTTTTCCCACACGCCATGGTCGCCATAGCGGGTGATCAGCAGCAGCCGGGTGACGCCGTCGCCGCGATCGTTGGGCGACCGGTCGGCGGTGAACAGCCCGAAGATATTGGTGTCGAAGCGGGTCTCGAAATCGCGCCAGCCCTCCTGGGACAGGGCAAGGAACTCGGGCACGCTCTTGGCCTCGACCGCGAACCAGCGGTGGACATAGATGCCGCCGGGCTTCGGCCGGTCCGTAGGCGAGGGGCGCGAGGTGGCCTCCAGCCGGGCGCGCTGGCCGATCCGCACCGTGTCGCCCCGCATCAGGCTGGTGGTCTGGGCGTCGCGGCCCCTGGCGCCCGGCCCCCATCGCACCAGAAGCGCGGCCTGCCGGGCGACCCAGCCCAGCTGCGGGGTGAACAGGCCCACGATCTCTCCGCCCGCCGCCGCAACGCCGGCGGCCTTGGCGCGGACCGCCGCCGCATAGGCCCTGGCGGGCGGGCCGCCGTCCTTGGCGTTGTCGAGGTCGAGGAACAGGTAGTCGTACATCGCGGTCTCCGCGGCCATGGCCAGTGTGGGCGAGAGGGCGAGGGCGCCGGCGCCCTGGAGCCAGCGTCGGCGGGGGATCGTTGTCATGCCCCACCCTCCGTCCCGCGCGCCCGGTGCGTCAAGCTATGACGCCAAGCCCTCAGGACATGACGGCCGACGGTCGCGCCGTCGCCGGGGCTGGAGTAGCGTTGTCGAATGGAACCGACCGTCCCGCCGTCCGCCTCCCGCCGCGCTGTGCTTGGCGCGGGGGCCACCCTGCTCGCCGCAACCCCGGCGATCGCTGCCGCCCCGACCGTCACCGGCGCCGCCGCCGAGGCGGAAGCCCGGCGCATTCTCGAGCGCTATCAGGGGTTTGGCGACAAGGCCTCGGGCGGCCCCGGCGACATCGCCAGCGGGGCCTGGCTGGAGGGCGAACTCTCGGCCATGGGCTTCAGGCTCCAGCGGCAGGCCTTCGACGCGCCGGCCTATGAAGGCGATGCGACCCTGACCGCTGGCGCGGCCACGGCCACGCTGATTCCCCAGGCGACCGTCATCCCGACCCCGCCGCAGGGCCTGACCGCCCCGATCCACCTCGCGGGCCCGGGGCGCGGCGGGCCGGGTATCGCCCTGATCGTCCTGCCCCACGCCCGCTGGTCCACGGTGGTCGGGTTCGTCGAGAAGCAGGTTTCCGCCGCCTTCGCCGCCGGCGCCTCGGCCGCGGTGATCGTCACCACCGGACCGACCGGCGAGGCCCTGGCGCTGAACGCGCCTATCGACCGGGCGCTGTTCGACCGGCCCGTGGCGGTGCTGGCGCCGAAGGACGCCGAACCATTCCTGGCGGCGGCGGCCAAGGGTGAGACCGTGACCCTGCGCATGGCCGGCCGCGCCTTCCGGCGTCCTGCCTTCAATGTCACCGGCGTCCTGGATCGTGGTGCGGCCCGGTCGCTGGTGATCTCGACGCCGCGGTCGGGCTGGTTCGGCTGCGCGGGCGAGCGCGGGTCCGGCATGGCGGTGTTCCTGATGCTGGTGGAATGGGCGGCGCGGGCGAAGCTGCCCGTCAACCTGGCCCTGATCGCCACCAGTGGCCACGAGTACGAGAACGGCGGCGGCGAGCACTTCATCCAGCACCTGGCGCCGAAGCCCGACCGCACCGCGCTCTGGGTCCACCTGGGCGCCAACGTCGCCGCCCGCGACTGGCATGAGCGCGGCGTCGGCCAGCTTGGGCCGCTGCCCAGCGCCGATCCCCAGCGATTTCTTCTGGCCAGCCCGGCTCTGGAGGCCGGTGCAAAGGCCGCCTTCGCCGGGCTGCCCGGCCTGGAGCAGGTCTATCCCGCCGACCCGGCGAGGGCGGCCGGCGAACTGGGTAACATCCTGCGGGCCGGCTATGGCTCGGCGATCGGCATCTTCGGCAGCCACCGGTTCCACCACGCCCGCGCCGATGATCTGCGCTGCGTGTCGCCCGCACTGATCCCCCCGGTGGTGGACGCCTTCGCCAGGGTGATCACGGAGGCGCTGGGCAAGGCCTGACAGCCCCCGCTGACGCAGGGCCCCGAACCGGCCTAGTCTCGGCGTCATGTCCGATCCCGATCCGCACCAGACCCCCCAGTTCACCTCGCCCACCTACCGGCTGGCGTCGCTGGACCAGGACTTCATCATGGGCCCCTCCATGCGGGGGGTGCGCTTCCTGCTGGAGTTCGCCAAGGCCGACGAGGCGCTGCGCACCTGGGGCGTCCGCTCCACCATCGTGGTGTTCGGCAGCGCCCGCATCCGCGAGGACGGTCCCGAGCCGCACCCCCGCTGGTACGCCGCCGCCCGCGAATTCGCCGCCATCGCCTCGAAGCGGGGCGGGGCCTATCTCTCGGCCCGCAGGGAGCGCCACAACGTCATCTGCACGGGCGGCGGGCCGGGGATCATGGAGGCGGCCAACCGGGGCGCCGCCGACGTCGGCGCGCCGTCCATAGGCCTCAACATCACCCTGCCGCACGAACAGACACCCAACGCCTGGTCGACCCCGGAGCTGACCTTCCGGTTCCACTACTTCGCCATGCGCAAGATGCACCTGGCCATGCGCGCCAACGCCCTGGTGGTGTTCCCCGGCGGCTTCGGAACGCTGGACGAGCTGTTCGAGGTGCTGACCCTGCGCCAGACCGACAAGTCGCCGCCGATCCCCATCGTGCTGTTCGACGAGGGCTACTGGCGCGGTGTCATCAACTTCGAGGCCCTGCTGCAGGCGGGCATGATCGCCGAGGCCGACCTGGCCCTGTTCCGCTTCGCCGAGACGCCCGAGGCGGTCTGGGATTGCCTGGCGGAAGGCGGCCTGAGCGCGCATGAGGAACTGGATGAGTCCGCTCAGGCCAGCCCGATGGGCCTGTCGTAGGCGCCCCTGCACAAGGCGGCGAACGGTCGCCGTCCCGGGCTTGCGCGGCGCAGGCGTCCGGCCTCAACTGCCCGACTGGCATTGAAGGGCGTCCCATGGACATCGGTGTGTTCATTCCGATCGGCAACAACGGCTGGCTGATCTCCGAGACGGCGCCGCAGTACATGCCGTCGTTCGAGCTCAACCGGACAATCGTGCAGAAGGCCGAGGGCTACGGGTTCGACTTCGCGCTTTCGATGATCAAGCTGCGCGGCTTCGGCGGGAAGACCCAGTTCTGGGAGCACAACCTCGAGAGCTTCACCCTGATGGCGGGCCTCGCGGCCGTCACCAGCCGGATCAAGATCTTCGCCACCGCCGCCACACTCACCCTGCCGCCGGCCATCGTCGCGCGGATGGCGTCCACCATCGATTCCATCGCGCCGGGCCGGTTCGGGATCAACCTGGTCACCGGCTGGCAGAAGGCCGAGTACGCCCAGATGGGCCTGTGGCCCGGCGAGAGCCACTACAAGGATCGCTACAGCTACCTGGCGGAGTACGCGACCGTCCTGAAGGACCTGCTGGATACCGGCGTCAGCAACTTCCAGGGCGAGTACTTCGAGATGAACGACTGCCGGCTCAGCCCCCGGCCTGCCGACGGCGTCAAGATCATCTGCGCCGGTTCCAGCGACGAGGGCCTGGCCTTCACCGCGAATTACGCCGACTACAGCTTCGCCCTCGGCAAGGGGACCAACACCCCCACAGCCTTCGCCGGCGTCAGCTCACGCCTCGCCGACGCGAAGGCGAGGACCGGGCGTGATGTCGCGGCCTACATCCTGTTCATGATCATCGCCGACGAAACCGACGAGGCGGCGCTCGCCCGGTGGCAGCTCTATCGCGACGGCGCCGACCAGGAGGCGCTCGCCTGGCTCACCGACCAGGCCGCGCCCAACGCCGTGGCGGGCGGCACGACCAACACCAACACCACCCAGCTCGCCGCCCCGGAATCAGCTGTGAACCTCAACATGGGCACGCTGGTGGGCTCCTACGAGACCGTCGCCCGGATGCTCGACGAGGTGGCCGCCGTCCCCGACACCGCCGGGGTTCTGCTGGTGTTCGACGACTTCGTGGCGGGCGTCGAGGCCTTCGGGTCGAGGATCCAGCCGCTGATGCAGAGCCGCGCCCATGTCGCAGCCTAGGCCCACCGTCCCGCGCGAGGGCGCGGTCACCCTGCCGGCGCGGCCGGAGAACCTGCCGATCAATCCGCACGAGACCGCGCTGATCGTCGTCGACATGCAGAACGCCTATGCCACCGAGGGCGGCTACCTCGATCTCGCCGGCTTCGACATCGCCGGCGCGGCGGGCGTCATCGAGCGCATCGCCCTGGCCGTGGAGGCCGCGCGCCGGGCCGGCGTACAGGTTGTCTTCTTCCAGAACGGCTGGGACCCCGACTATGTGGAGGCCGGCGGCCCCGGCTCGCCCAACTGGTGGAAATCCAACGCACTCAAGACCATGCGCGAGAAACCTGAGCTGCAGGGGACCCTGCTGGCCAAGGGGACCTGGGACTATGCCCTGGTCGACCGCCTCCAGCCGCAGCCCGGCGACATCGTCATCGAGAAGCCCCGCTACTCGGCCTTCTACAACACCAGCCTGGACTCGGTGCTGCGCGCGCGCGGCATCCGGAACCTGGCCTTCTGCGGCATCGCCACCAACGTCTGCGTGGAGAGCACGCTCCGCGACGGCTTCTTCCTGGAGTACTTCGGCGTCCTGCTGGAGGACGCCACTCACCAGGCCGGCCCGGCTTTCCTGCAGGAAGCCTCGGTCTACAACATCGAGAAATTCTTCGGCTGGGTGTCGAACACCGCCGACTTCTGCGGGGCCATCGGCCAGGCCCCGCCCGGATCCTAGAGGAAACCCAAGCATGCCAAAGACCGTCGTCCTGCCGCCCGGGACCCAGACGCCCATCGCCCCGTTCTCGCCCGGCACGCTGGCCGACGGCGTGGTCTACGTCTCCGGCACGCTGGCCTTCGACAAGGACAACAACGTCGCCCACGTGGGCGACGCGGCGGGCCAGACCCGGCAGATCCTGGAGACCATCAAGTCGGTGATCGAGACCGCCGGCGGGACCATGGACGACGTGACGATGAATCACATCTTCCTCAAGGACTGGGGCGACTACGCCGCGCTCAATGCGGTCTACGCGGAGTACTTCCCGGGCGACAAGCCGGCGCGATTCTGTATCCAGTGCGGCCTCGTGCGACCCGACTTCCTGGTCGAGATCGCCTCCATCGCCCACATCGGAAAGCGCTGACCTTGACTGCCACCGCCAATACCCGGACCGCCGACCACGGCGCCGATCCCATGTTCCTTGAGCGCTGGTCGCCGCGGGCCTTCACTGGCGAGGCGATGCCGCAGGACGAGCTGATGCGCCTGCTGGAGGCGGCCCGCTGGGCGCCCTCGGCCTTCAACGCCCAGCCCTGGCGCTTCGTCTACGCCCACCGTGGGACGCCTGATTTCGACCGTCTGCTCGACCTGCTGGTTCCCTTCAACCAGATGTGGGCGAAGAACGCCTCGGTGCTGGCCTTCATCATCTCAGACCGTTTCCGCCGCGCCGAGGGCCAGCCGCCGGCGCCGATCTACAGCCACGCCTTCGACGCCGGGGCCGCCTGGGCCTACCTGGCCCTGCAGGCCAGCCGCTCGGGCTGGGCGACGCATGGCATGGCGGGCTTCGATGTCGCCCGGTCCTATGAGGTGCTGGAGCTGGCCGAGGCCGACTATCGTATCGAGGCCGCCATTGCCGTGGGCCGCCAGGCCGATCCCGCGACGCTGGAAGAGGTGTTCCGCGCCCGGGAAGTCCCCAGCCCCCGCAACCCGGTGAGCGCCTTCGCCTTCGAAGGCCGTTTCAAGCCCTAGCGTCCGGGCTCCGACGCCGTCACAGTAGCGTCACAGAACCTGTGGGGCGGGGAATGATCGAAGAGTTGCCGGGGCCGGGCCAGAAGTTCGCATCCGAGGGCGTGTACCTCATGCGCACCGCCCAGCAGATCCAGTACCAGCTGAGCCAGATGGCCGACCAGAAGGCCAGCATGCTGCTTGCCGCCACCTTCGTGATCTTCACGGTGACGGTCAGCCAGATCCACAACGTCGAGAACCCCGCGCCGATCCTGATCCTCGGCGGCTCGGCCTTCATCGCCGCTTTCCTGGCGGTGATGGCGGTGCTGCCCTCGGTAAAGACCCCGCCGCTGCCGAATGGCCCCGCCAACATCCTGTTCTTCGGCTCGTTCACCCAGATTCCGGAAGCCGAGTACGTCGACCGCCTGCTGGCGGTGATCGGGGATTCCAAGACCATCTACGAGGCCTTCGCCCACGACATCTACCAGAACGGCAAGGTGCTCGCGGCCAAGAAGTACCGCTACCTGGGCTTCGCCTACCGCATCCTGCTGGGCGGCCTGATCCTCAGCTTCCTGGCGTTCCTGGCG